>DASQGR010000034.1:0-3656 GCA_035632515.1 Allostellaceae bacterium
CTGGTCTGCATACCACTGGTCGGTGATCAGCCCGAAAACGCAGCGCGAGTCGTTGCTCGCCACGCCGGCATTCGCATTGGTAAAGAGTCGTCCCCGGCGCAAATCCGCGTCGCCATCCGCCGGCTCTTAACAGAACCGCAGTTCGGACAAAATGCAGCGGTTATGGCCTCTATGCTCAAAAGTGAGGGAGTCGCCGAACAAAAAGCGGCTGAGGAAATAGTTGGTATCCTCGATGCAGCACGACGAGATCCCGCACCAGAGGCATCAGCGGCAAGCTGATCAAGAGTGGCTTGGTTCCACCTTGCTCTGCCGTTGATCGTTTGCTCGGCAAGGTCGGGAAAGGGGCATGGAACGAACCCGCTCTCGCGGGAGGGGCCGGCTCGCCGCTGGTGCGCCCTGGGCGAGGTGGTGAGCGGTAGGGGGTGACGATCGGGGCATCTGGTCCCGAGCATCGAGGGTCCAGCAACCTTCGGCTCGAAGAGGATCCCCCCGATGCCCTCCAATCTTTCCGACCGACCTGTCAGCCCGCTGCGCGCCCGTATGATCGAGGATATGACGGTGCGCGGCTTCACTGAGAAGACGCGTCAGGACTATGTCCGGCACGTGCAAGCATTTGCCGGGTTCATCGGCCGCTCACCGGCGACCGCGACGCCGGGCGATATACGCGGCTTCCAATTACACCAGCGGCAGAGCGGCTTGCAGCCGCCGAGCATTAACACGGCGGTCTCGGCCCTGCGCTTCCTGTTCACCGTGACGCTCGACCGCCCCGAGCTTGCCCGGCGTCTCACGGTGGTGCGCCAACCGCGCCGGCTGCCGTCGGTGCTGAGCGTCGAGGAGGTCGCGCTGCTGCTTCAGGCGGCACCGGGACCGAAGTACAGGGCGGCATTCGCCACGGCTTACGGTGCCGGGCTGCGCGTCTCCGAGGTGGTCGCGCTCAAGGTCGGCGACATCGACTCCGAGCGCATGCTGCTGCGGATCGAACAGGGCAAGGGCCGCAAGGACCGCCACGCGATGCTGTCGCCGCAACTGCTTGAGCTGCTGGTGGCGCGAGGGCCGACGGCTCGGTGCATTGCTGCCGGGAGGCTGGTTATTCCCCGGTCGCAATGCGGTCGAGCCGCTGTCAACCCGTCAGCTCAACCGCGCCGTTCACGCCGCCGCCGAGGCCGCCGGGATCAAGAAGCGGGTGTCGCCGCATACCCTGCGGCACAGCTTCGCCACCCATCTGCTCGAACAGGATACCGACATCCGCATCATCCAGGTGCTGCTTGGCCACGCTAAGCTCGACACCACGGCCCGTTATACCCGCGTCGCCAACACCACGATCCGCACTGTGACCAGCCCGCTCGATCGGCTCGCGTCGCCAACGGAAGGAAGGCCGCGACCCGGAGTGTAACCGGCGGCCGTGCGCCGCCAGAGGCTGGAGGTCGCAGACATCTTCCATCGCCATGGTGCCGCCTGGCGCAATGCCCATGCCGGGCATCTCAGCCTTGGCCAGCTCCAGGTGATGTCGGCCATTGAGAACTGCCGCTCGGCCGTCCTTGGCGGTCATGTCGAACGCTGCGAAGAGTGCGGCCACAGCCGGATCGCCTATAACTCTTGCCGCAACCGCCACTGCCCCAAGTGCCAGGGCGCAGCGGCGCGGGATTGGCTTGCCGCCCGCCAGGCCGATCTGCTGCCGGTCGGCTACTTCCATCTGGTCTTCACCCTGCCGGCCGAGATCGCGCCAATCGCCTACCAGAACAAGGCGGTAGTCTATGACCTGCTGTTCCGCGCCGCGGCCGAGACGCTGCTCACCATCGCCGCCGATCCCAAGCATCTTGGCGCCCGCATCGGCGCCACCGCCGTGCTCCACACGTGGGGCTCGGCAATGACCCATCATCCGCATATCCACATGATCGTGCCCGGCGGTGGGATATCGCCCGACGGATCGCGCTGGGTGAGCTGCCGACCCGGCTTCCTGCTGCCGGTGCGGGTGTTGTCCCGTCTGTTCCGGCGGCTCTTCCTGGCCGGCCTTGCCGATGCTCATACGGCGGGTCGGCTGGAGTTCTTCGGCGAGATCGAGGGCCTGCAGTGCCGAAACGCCTTCACCGCTCACCTCGCGCCGCTGCGACGGAAGAACTGGTTCGTCTACGCCAAGCCGCCCTTCGCCGGACCCGAGGCGGTGCTCGCCTATCTCGCCCGCTACACCCACCGCGTCGCCATCTCGAACAGCCGCCTCATCAGCCTCGACGAGCGCGGCGTCACCTTCCGCTACAAGGATTACCGCCGCAACGGGCAGGCCCGGTTCCGCACGATGACACTCGCCCCCGACGAGTTCATCCGCCGCTTTCTCCTTCACGTCCTGCCCAAGGGCTTCCACCGTATCCGCCACTACGGGCTGCTCGCCAGCGCCACCTGCAAGGCCAACATCGCGCGCGCCAAGGAATTGATCGCCGCGCCGACGCCGTCGATTGATCCCTCAGCGCAGGATGACGGTCCCGGCCAGGCCGCCGGCGCCGATCATCGCCCGCCATGCCCTTGTTGCGGTGGCCGCATGATCATCGTCGAGATCTTCGAGCGAGGCAGCGCACCGCGCGGCCCGCCGCCGGGTCCATGACGACCCTCGTCACCTCATCGCCCCACCTGCCCGCCGGAGACGCCGGTTTCCGGCGTCGCACCACTGTTGCCCCGGTGCTTCCAAACGCCGAGCGCGGGCCGCCGAGCCCGCCAAAATCAGCGCGGCGACAGCAGTGGCGGCGAAAAATTCTCGACCGCGATCGCCGAGCCACCGCCGACTACGCTGGCCAGCGCTACTCGCACCCAGGCTGCCGCCCTACCAAATCCCCATAGAGCAGATCACCCCGCGGGTTCCTTCCCTGAAGGCTTTCGGACGCCGGCCCTCCGCGCCAGGCTGATAGATCATCAATGGGGCCGGTATCCGAAACCCTGCACATTTGCAGGCCCCGGGCGGCGTTGACGACTTAGTCTGCTTTCCTCCGCACAGCCGCCATTCCGTCTGCTCAGCGATCTACGCGAACCGGCGACCGCAGCACTAAGACCGGTTGGAAGATTAGAATCGTTATAGAAGTTTTTACCGCGGTAAAAAAACCGACCGACCTACGCCAAGCTGCCAGCGGTCGATAGACCGGTTGCCGTAGCTTGGCCCAATCTGTGCCGGACGACGCAAATTGCGGTCGGATCCCGTGCCTGACCAAGGTCAAGCCCAACGACATAGTCGTCTCGCTGCAACTCCCGGCCCTCCACCTCGGCAGCCGCAGCACGATAAAACTCGTAGAGGCCGCGTGACGCCATCCCGCCACCGCGCGCTCGCCAGCAAGCGATTGCCAAGGCGAGGACGAGGTCATCGTGCCGGCCGGTGCGCGCGTTAAATGTAAGGTGTCCGGTCGGCGAAAACTCGACTTTATAATCTTGCAGCTCCCGAACCAGCGTCTCAGCTTCGGGAAGCTCTCGAAGGATTTTGAGCCGACCTTGGTGCAGGAGCGCCTGCACACCACTGACGAAAGTCAGCTTCGGCACATTACACATGCGGCCGGTGCAGGTCTCCGCCGTTCCTCCCGTGATTGTTACCCCGATCGGGGCGATGCCTGAGTACACGAAAAGGTCGAAGACTGGCCGGCCAACCCCAGTCGCATCGATGACCAGCTCGGTCCCAGCCG
>DASQGR010000035.1:0-8981 GCA_035632515.1 Allostellaceae bacterium
GTGGCCGATGATGAGGCGCGCTTCAGGGGACCCGGCGGACGTTAGAGCCTTATCTGTTTAGGCCGAGTCGCTTTGCGCACCGCCTTGGCCGGGCTTGACCGGCCATCCACGTCTTTCCTCCAACATTCGCAAACGGAAGACGTGGACCCGCGGTCAAGCCCGCGGGAGGGGAACTGCTTTGAGGCTTTGATCTAAAATAGATCGTGCCCTAGCCCAATACCGCCTTTGCCGTGGTGCCGATCGCGGCGGGGGATTCGACGACGGTGATGCCGGCGCTTTTCAGTGCTTCGATCTTGTCGGCGGCGCTGCCTTTGCCGCCGGCGATGATCGCGCCGGCGTGGCCCATCCGCCGGCCTGGCGGCGCCGCGGTGCCGGCGATAAAGCCGACGACCGGCTTTTTGCGCCGTGCCGATTTGATCAGCGCCGCCGCGTCTTCCTCGCCGTGCCCGCCGATCTCGCCGATCATCACGATGGCATCGGTTTCGGTGTCGCCGAGAAACAGCTCGATGACGTCGGTGAAATCGAGCCCGTGCACCGGATCGCCGCCGATGCCGACACAACTCGACTGGCCGAGCCCCACCGCGGTGGTCTGCGCCACCGCCTCGTAGGTCAGGGTGCCCGAGCGCGAGACGATGCCGACCCGGCCGCGGCGGTGGATGTGGCCGGGCATGATCCCGATCTTGCACTCGTCGGGGGTGATGACCCCCGGGCAATTGGGTCCGATCAGCCGGGTCTTGCCGCCGCTGAGCGCGCGCTTGACCCGCACCATGTCGAGTACCGGAATGCCGTCGGTGATGCAGACGACCAGCGGGATTTCGGCGTCGATCGCCTCGAGGATGGCGTCGGCGGCCGCGGGCGGCGGTACATAGATGACGCTGGCCGTGCATCCGGTCGCGGCCTTGGCTTTGTGCACCGTGTCGAATACCGGCAGGTCCAGGTGGTGCGTGCCGCCTTTGCCGGGCGTCACCCCTGCGACCATCCTGGTGCCGTAGGCGATTGCCTGTTCGGAGTGAAAGGTGCCCTGCGCGCCGGTAAAGCCCTGGCAGATCACAGTGGTCGAGGCGTCGACGATGATCGCCATCAAGCCGCCTCGGCGATCGACTTGACGACCTTCTGCGCCGCGTCGGCAAAGTTTTCCGCGGCGATGATCGGCAGGCCCGATTGGCTCAGGATCTTGCGGCCCAGCTCGACATTGGTGCCTTCGAGCCGCACCACCAGCGGCACGTGCAGGTTGACCTCGCGCGCCGCGGCCACGACCCCTTCGGCGATCACGTCGCAGCGCGCGATGCCGCCGAAGATATTGACGAGCATCGCTTCGACGTTGGGGTCGGAGAGGATCAGCTTGAACGCCGCAGTCACCCGTTCGCGGGTCGCGCCGCCGCCGACATCGAGAAAGTTGGCCGGGCTGCCGCCGTAGTGCTTGATGATGTCCATCGTCGCCATCGCCAGCCCAGCGCCGTTGACCATGCAGCCGATATTACCGTCGAGCTTGACGTAGCTCAGCGAATGCTTTTGCCCCTCGCGTTCGAGCGGGTCTTCCTCGTCCTCGTCGCGCAGCGCCTCGATCTCGGGGTGGCGGAAAAGGGCGTTGTCGTCGAACCCCATCTTGGCATCGAGCGCGACGAGGCCGCCCGCACCGGTCACGACCAGCGGGTTCAGCTCGATCAGCGCCGCGTCGAGTTCGCCAAAGGCACGGTGCAGCGCGCTGACGAGGTCGACCATCGCCCTCACTTCGGTGGGCCCGAGCCCCAGCTCGAAGGCCAGGCGGCGGCCGTGGAAGGGCTTGATGCCGGTGGCCGGGTCGATAGCGATCTGCAGGATTTGCTTGGGCGCGCGGGCGGCCAATTCCTCGATCTCGACCCCGCCTTCGGCAGCGGCAATCAAGGTGGTGCGCCCGCGGGCGCGATCGATCGACAGGGCCAGGTAGAGTTCGCGGGCGATGTCGGCCGCCGCCTCCACATAAACCCGCTTGACGTCGCGGCCCTGCGGTCCGGTCTGGTGGGTGACGAGCCGCTCTCCGAGCATCCCGGAGGCGGCGGCGCCTGCTGCTTCCGGCGATTTGACCAGCTTGACCCCGCCCGCCTTGCCGCGACCGCCGGCATGGATCTGCGCCTTGACCGCCCACAGGTTGCCGCCTAGCCGGCGCGCCGCCGCCTCGGCCTCGGCGGCAGTATAGGCGACCGCGCCGGGCTGCACCGGCACGCCGTATTTCGCCAGCAGCGCCTTTGCCTGGTACTCGTGGATGTTCACGGGAGCGCCGGTTTCCTACGCCTGCAGCTTTTTCGCCACGTCGATCAACTCGCGCACCGCAGCGCAGGATTTGTCGAAGGCCGCCTTTTCGGCCGGATCGAGGCTGATCTCGACGATTTTCTCGACCCCGCCGGCGCCGATAACCACGGGCACGCCGACATACAAATCCCTGATTCCGTATTCGCCGTTGAGCTGCGCGGCGCAGGGCAGCACCCGCTTCTTGTCGCGCAGATAGGCTTCGGCCATCGAGATGGCGGCGCTGGCCGGGGCGTAGAAGGCCGAGCCGGTCTTGAGGAAATTGACGATCTCGGCGCCGCCGTCGCGGGTGCGTTGGACGATCGCATCGATCTTGGCCTGGGTGGTCCAGCCCATCTTGATGATGTCGGGCAGCGGAATGCCGGCAACCGTGGTGTAGCGGATCGACGGCACCATCGTATCGCCGTGACCGCCGAGCACGAAGGCGGTCACGTCCTCGACCGAGACGCCCAGCTCTTCGGCGATGAAATAACGAAAGCGGGCACTGTCGAGCACCCCGGCCATGCCGACGACGCGGTTCGCCGGCAGCCCGCAAGCCTGGCGCATGATCCACACCATCACGTCGAGCGGGTTGGTGATGGTGATGACAAAGGCGCCCGGGCAATGCTCCTTGATCGCCGCACCGACCTGGGCCACGACCTTGGTGTTGATCCCGATCAAATCGTCGCGGCTCATCCCGGGCTTGCGCGGCACGCCGGCGGTGACGATCACAACATCGGCGCCCTTGATCGCCGCATAGTCGTTGGCGCCGGTGATCTGCGCGTCGTAGCCCTCGATCGAGCTGCCCTGGATGATGTCGAGCGCCTTGCCTTGCGGCACTCCGTCGACGATGTCGAACAGCACGACATCGCCGAGCTCCTTGATCCCCGCCAACAGGGCGAGCGTCCCGCCGATCTGGCCGGCGCCGATCAGCGCAATCTTCTTGCGTGCCATGTGAATCCTCGTCGCTGGACGAGGCCGGGTTTAGCGCGATTTCAGGGGAGGGGCAAGGCAGGCTCCGCAGGTTCAAGTATGCTCAGGTCGCGGAGTCCCGTTGGCGACTGTGACGAATGTCGACGACTTCAACGCCGGCTGGGACGATCCGATAGGTCAGGACATAGGGCGCTACCACCAGCCTGCGGGTGGCTGTCGTTCTGCCGCGAACGCCGCTTAGCGGAAATTCCGAAAGCTGCCGGTGCGCCGTCTTGAGTTGCTCCAGGAAACGTCTCGCGGCGGCGGGATTTCGCTCATTCAAATAGTCGACAATAACGGCGATTTGAAGCTGCGCTCGCGCCGTGGCGACGACGGTCGAGATCATCAACGCGCAGTATGCTTGGCTTCAGCCCTGGCGACCTTCTCTTCCAATTCGGCGAGCACCTCCTCGAACGGCACGGTCTCACCCCGTTCCGCCTCCTCGATGCCGGCCTGGATGTCGAGCACCTCCTGGCCCTCGTCTGCCAGATATTCGCGCACGGCATCGAGGATCACCCACGAACGGGGGCGCTCCATGATGGCTGCCACCTTGTCGAGGCGCTCGACAAGATCGGTGGGAAGGCGCACGGAAATCGGGATCGCGTTGCTGCCTTCGGGCATCGAATTTCTCTTGCTATATTACAGTGTATGACAGCGTATCACACCGGCGCGCGATTGGCGATGTAGTCCTCGCTCTGCATTTCCATCAGCCGCGAGACGGTGCGCTGGAACTCGAAGCTGCCGTCGCCGTCGATGTAGATTTCCTGCGGCCGCACCGCGGCCGAGGCGAGCAGCAGGGCGCGCGCCTCATACAGCGTGTCGATCAGGATGTGAAAGCGTTGCGCCTCGTTGCGCTGACGCGGCCCCAGGCGGGGAATGCCTTCGACCAGGATCGCGGCGAAACGCTCGGCCAAGGCCAGGTAGTCGACCGCCGACAACGGCCGCGCGCACAACTCGTCGAACGAAAACCAGGCGACATTGCCGGCCCGGCGCGGCACGCGGAGCGGCCGGGCCATGACCGTCAATGTCTCGCTGCCGACCGGCAGATCCTCGGTCAGCGCGGCAAACGCGTCGGCCAGGGCGCGGTGCGCAGCGCCGTCGAGCGGATGGAAATAGGTCGGCCTGCCGATCATCCGCGCCAGCCGGTAATCGCGGCCGCTATCGAGCTCGACGACGTCGAGCCGCTCCTGCAGCAGCGCGATGAACGGCAAAAACCGGTCGCGCTGGAGACCGTTCTCGTAAAGCCGCTCCGGGTGCCGGTTCGAGGTCGCGACAACGACGGTGCCGGCGTCGAACAGCGCGCGAAACAGCCGCTCCAGGATCATCGCGTCGGCGATGTCGTTAACCTGGAATTCGTCGAAACACAGCAGCGTGGCTTCCTCGGCGAGCGCAGCCGCGACCCGCAGGATCGGTTGGCGGGTGCGCGCGCGGCGCTCGCGTTCAATGCGGTCGTGGACGTCGAGCATGAACGCATGGAAATGCACGCGCCGCTTGTGCGCCAGCGGCGCCGCGGCAAAGAACAGGTCCATCAGCATCGATTTGCCGCGCCCGACCGGGCCCCACAAATAGATGCCGTTGGGCGCCGTGCCGCTCGGCTCGCCCAGGCTGAGGCGGCTGAGCCAGCCGCGCCAAGTCGGCGGCGTCGGTGCGTACGTTGACAGCGCCTGGTGCAAGGCTTGCAGCCGGCCGACGGCGCGCACCTGCGCCGGGTCGGGGCGGATCGACCCGGCGGCGCGGCGCTCGTCATAGAGCGCCTGCGGTCCCGATGCGTCGTTGAGGATCAATGCGGAGGGTTCTGCCGACATAAGCCGCGGGGTCTAATTCACCGGCGCGGCCGGCGCAACCGCTGCGGCGTTTATTCGGCCGGCACCGGCACCCCCACCGCCTCGGTATTGGCGCGGGCGCTGCCGGCGAAGAGCAGGCTCAACAGCCACAGCCCGGCGACCAAGGTCAGCACCAGCTCGGGGTGGCCGGCATCGATCAGCATGCCATAGGGAACCGGCATGATCGCGCCGCCCAGCGCCAACCCGGCGCTGACAAAGCCGAACACCTTGCCGATCTGCCCTGGCGGCGCGGCGTCCTTGACCATCACGTCGCGCGGGGTGCGGCTGGCGCCGATCAGATGGCCGGTGACGAACAGCAGCGCCACCGTCGCCAGTTGCGGCAAGCCCACCAGGTTCACCAGCAGCATCAGGCTCGAGCCGACCAGGGTCAGCATCAGGACGAAGGTGAAATGGCGGTCGGTGCGGTCGGCGACCCAGCCGCCGACGAGGACGCCGCTCATGGTCCCGACCATAAAGCCGGTCAGCGCCGAGGACGCTGCCTCGACGGTCAGGCCGTGGGTGCTGTGCAGCACGGTGATGAGCCATGACTGCACCCCGGCGCCGGCCATCGACGACACCATGAAGAACCCGAAGAACAGCATGATCGACGGCGACAACAGCATCCTCGCGCCAGTGGCCGCGCCGGTGGCCGGGGTTTGCGGCGCGCGCTTCTGGTCGGCGAGGATGCGGCTCTGCCAGATGATCGCCAGCGCCACCGGAATGCCGACCAGCCCGACCGTCAGCAACGTCGCGCGCCAGCCGATCAGCCAGATGAGCGCCGCGGTCAGCGGCGGCGCGCTGGCGAACCCGACATGGCCGGTAAAGGTATGGATCGCAAACGAACGGCCCAGCCGCGACGGGTGGATCGAGCCGCTGAGGATCGCGTAATCCGCCGGGTGGAACACCGCATTGCCGAGCCCCGACAGAATCGCCAGCGGAACGATCTGCCAGAACGATGTCGCCAAGCCCATCAGCGAGATCGACAGGGTCATCAGCAAGGTGCCGCCGATCAGGAAGCGCCGCGCGCCGTAGCGATCGACGAGAAAGCCGATCGGGGTCTGGACGATCGCGGTCGTCCCCGACATCACCGCCACCGAGATGCCGAGCTCGGCAAACGACACGCCGAACGCCTTCTGCCAGGCGAGGAACATCGTCGGCAGGCACAGGATGTAGAAATGCGACAGCGTATGGCCGCAGCAGATCAGCGTATTGACCCGGGCATCGTGCCCGAACGACGGCAGTTTCAACGTTTCCCCCGCTGATCCGCGCTTATCCGACGCTCCCGCAACCGGCGCGCGATGATGGCTCCGGCGCGGCGTCGGGATCAAGGTCGACGAGCCGATCTGCCTCCCGGGCTTCGCCAAGACGACGATCTGCCTCCGGGGCTTCGCCGGGATGAGGGCGTGCGGCGCTCATCCGCTACCCCAGCACCACGGCGACATCGCCTTCGGCGATCGCCTCGCCCTCGACGACGAGGATTTCGGTTACCGTGCCCGCCTTGGGCGCGAGCAGCGGTATCTCCATCTTCATCGATTCGAGGATGATCAGCGGGTCGTCCTCGTCGACCCTGTCGCCGACGGCGACCTCGATCTTCCATACCGAGCCGGCAATCTCGCTTTTCACTCTCAGCTCGGCCATGCTCTTCCGTCTCCTGGCGATTCTGTCCGCGTTCAAAATTACCCTAAGGTCCGCGCGGCTTCACAGTGGCGCAAAAAAATCGCGGACGCAAAGAGGGCGGCCCTCCCCGACGGGCAGAACACCGGGGAAGACCGGACCCATAGCGACGGCCTGCCGCCATCGGTGCGGGTATCCGCAGACCCGCTTTTGTGGTAAAGGGAAGAGGTGCCTAAGTATCCCCCAGCAAAGGCGCTTCGCGAAGTCTTCACGGAAAATTAAGCATACGCGTTTACCAAGATTTTGGATGGCCTGTCGGTTGGGGGACCAGATGTCGATCACAGATGCGCCGCTCGCGGCGATGGATGCGCCAGGCGAGACCAAGCGGGATGGCGACCCTCCGGCCCTGACCGGCAAGGAGCGCCGCGAGTCCGAGCGGGTCATCAGCTATTGGGAAAAGAAGGCCGAGACGCTCGGAAAAAATCCCACTGTCGCCGCCCTCGACCTGGCCGAGATCAACTCGGCCGACTGGTCGCATCGCTTTATCATCGCGGTCGACCCGTTGGTGGAGAATTCCTCGCTGCTGCTTTATGGCGCGGATTTCGCCCGGCTCCTCAACCTGCCGCCCAAGGGCGCGCCGCATGTGCCGATGGTGCGCCAGCTGCCGCGCTACCTGTCGCGCGTGTTCATGCAAGGCTGCGGCGACGCGCATCACATGCGCGAGCCGATCCGCGTCGAGGGCGAGGTCAAGCGCGAGGACGGCCGGCGCGAACTCTACCGTGCCGCCTTTATCCCGGTGGGGGTCAAGGAGAACTCGCTGACCCACCTGGCTCTCGGCGCGTTCAACAGCCGCGTCCTCGAACCTGCGCTGGCGGCTTAGCGCCCTATCGTCGACGTCACGGGTGACGGGGACGGCTGCCCGATCAGAAACCGCGCCTTGCGAGCGAGGCCGATGACCCGCGTCGCATAAGCGGCGAAGCGCCGGTCTTGGGTCTGGCCGCGGACGTAGCGGATGTAGATCTGCTGGATGATCACCGCGAGCTTGAACGCGGCGAACACCTGGTGCCACAGGATCTCGCCGACATCGCTCCCGGTGCGCTCGCCGTAGCGGGCGATGGCTTCGGCACGGCTGGGAAAGCCGGCGCGCCAGGTCGGCATCGATGCGATCGCGCGCCAGTCCGGGTCGTCCCCCGGCTCGACCCAGTAATTCAGCAGGTAGCCGAGATCGGCGAGCGGGTCGCCCTGGGTGCACATGTCCCAATCGAGCACGGCGACGATATGCGCCGGATCGGCGATGTCGAGCAGGCAATTGTCCAGCCGGTAGTCGTTGTGCAGCAGCGCCCCGGCGCGCTCGTGCGGCACGCTGCCGGCGAGCCAGTCGAGCACCGGCGCCATCGCCGCGCGCGATTGCGGCTCCTCCGGCCCGCCGAGCGAGGCCTCCCAGCGCCGTGTCCAGCCCGATAGCTGGCGCTGGAGAAAACCCTCGACCCGGCCGAGATCGCCCAAGCCGATCTCCCGCGGATCGACAAGATGCAGATCGGCGAGGACATCGACCAGCGCGAAACCGATGCGGCGGTTGAGTTCCGGGCGACCGGCGAATTCCGCCGGCAAGTCGTCGCGGATGACAAAGCCGACCCGGCGCTCCTCGACGATGAACACCGCGCCGACGATGCTTTCGTCCTCGCACAGCAGCAGGCTTCGCGGGGCGAGCTTGTAGCGCCGGCTCAGCGCCGACAGCACCCGGTGCTCGCGGCGCATGTCGTGCGCACCAGGCGGGATCGGCCCCAAAGGCGGGCGGCGCAACACGAATTCCCGGCCCGACTCGCCTTCGCCAAAGCGCAGCAGGTAGGTCAGGTTGGCCTTGCCGCCGTGGAACTGCGCGACCGACAGCGGACCCTCGGCGCCGGGCAGGTGCTCGCGCAGATAGGGCTCCAGCCGCGAGATGTCGAGACGCTCATCGGGCCTTTCGGCGATCAATTCGGCGGCGGCCAAGGTAGGTGTTGACTGCATGGGCGCTCTGGCCTCGGGCGGCTCCTGGGGGGCGCTCCAGGATGTCGCGGCAGGGTTACTTCGCCGAATAGCGGTAATTGCAACTCGGGGTTACGATGTTGGCGACAAGGTTATTGCCTTGAATGCGCCCCGTCATCTGGGCAATTCCATTTCGCAAGCGGGCAGAGGCCTTGAACGCCCCGTTCCGGTCGACCTTCCCTCTCAACGTGGTGTCGAATCGCGGGACATATTTAAACCGGACTTCCCCGTTCGATACGGTCAAAGGATAGCGCGCGCCCACGGGAGGCTCGGCGCAGT
>DASQGR010000036.1:0-3366 GCA_035632515.1 Allostellaceae bacterium
CAGGTCGTGCAGCGCCTGGTCGGCGGCATAGGCCATCTTGGTGAAGGCGCGCAGGAAATTGTCGGTGCGCGGCAGCTGAAACAGCGTTTCGTCGCTGTCGTGGCGGCTGGTCGCGGCGATCACCACGACGGATTCGTAGGGCTGGACGAGCAGCTCCTTCAGCGCCTTGCCCGGCCCGGTAACGTATTCAACGACGCGACAGCGACCGCTTTCCGGCGCATCGGGCAGGATCGTCATGCGAAACGCGGCGCGCGTCGTCGTCGCCTCGATCAGCGCCCGGGTGAACGGCCGCAAAAAGGTCTCGTCGAAGCCGAGCAACGCCGTCGCCCCATCGCCATTGACCCCGGAGCGCATCTCCAGCGTCGTCCACAGCGAGGCGCGGCCCTGAAAATAATCGGCCGAGGCGAGATCGAGGTTGATCGAATCGATCGGCATCGGCGCCGCTGCGGAGCGCGCCGTCAGAAAGGCAAAACACGCCGGCTCGCGCTTCAACGAGATATGGGTCGTCGCCTCGAGATTGCGATCGCTTATCGCCGGCGTGTCGGTCATGGCGGGCCCTCCCTGACGGTCGGCAAATAATCGGAGCTTCGAGGGAACCATTTTTGGGTCTGGTCGTGCCGCTGTCAAAAGCGTCCATGGCTAACGCCCGGCGCTGCGGCCTTTGGCCGCGCGATTTGCGGCAGATGCGTTGCTCGATGATATTAGCCAATCCTGGTGCCGGCCTGCTCGATCGCTTCCTCGGCGGCCAGCCATCGCGCCTCGGCGGCGGCGATCCGGCGGCCGAGGTCGGCGCGCTTTTTGAGTCCCTCGGCGAGCGCCGCCCCGGCAGTGCCCGGGAGCGCCAAGGTTTTGTCGAGCGCCTGCCGCTCGGCGGCAAGGCGCGCCGCTTCCTGCTCGGCCTGGCGCGCTTCCCGGCGCAGCGGCTCGAGCGCCAAGCGCTGTTCCGCCGCCTCGCGACGGACATTGCGCCGGAAGTCGGCGGGACGCGCCGAGGCGCGCTCCTCGACCGGCTCGTCTTTTTCCTCGAGGCGGCGGCGATAACCGTCGAGGTCGCCGTCGAACGGCTTTACCGTGCCGTTCTCGACCAGCCACAGCCGGTCGGCCACCAGCTCGACCAGATGCCAATCATGGCTGACCAGCACCACCGCGCCGGAATACTCGGCGAGCGCGGCGACCAGGCTTTCGCGCGTCTCCATATCGAGATGGTTGGTCGGCTCGTCGAGGATCAGCAGCGCCGGAGCGTCATGGGTAACAAGCGCGAGGTTGAGCCGCGCCCGCTCGCCGCCGGAAAGCGACGACACCGGCACGAACGCCTTGTCCTGGCCGAAGCCGAAACCGCCCAACCGGGTGCGGATCGCCTCCTCGTTGAGGTTCGGCAGCAGCGCCGCGAGATGATCGTACGCCGACTCACCCGGCCGCATCTCCTCGATCTGGTGCTGGGCAAAGAAACCGCAGGCAAGGCGCGACGGCCGCTCCACCTGTCCCGACATCGCCGCGAGCCGGCCGGCGAGCAGACGGGCGAAGGTGGTCTTGCCGTTGCCGTTGGCGCCCAGGAGGGCGATGCGGTCGTCGGGGTCGAGACGCAGATCGAGACCGCTCAGCACCGGCCTGCCCTCGGCGTAACCGACGCTGACCTTTTCGAGCGTGATCAACGGCGGGCGCCATTGCGCCGGCTCGGGCAGGCGCAATTCGATCGGCGGCGCCTCGGCGATCATCGCCACGGGCTCCAGTTTGGCCAGCGCCTTCAGCCGGCTCTGCGCCTGGCGCGCCTTCGACGCCTTGTAGCGGAAGCGGTCGACAAAGGCCTGCATGTGCCGGCGCTGCGCCTCCTGGCGCTGCGCGAGCGCGGCCTGGCGCGCCCTGGCCTCGCCGCGGGCGCGCAGGAAAGCGTCGAAATTGCCGGAGTAGAGCGTCAGCTTGCCGGCTTCGAGATGCAGGATGCTGGTGGTCGCGGCGTTCAAGAGCTGGCGGTCGTGGCTGACCAGGATAAAGCTGTGGCGATAGCGGCGCAGATAGCGCTCGAGCCACAGCGAGGCTTCCATGTCGAGATGGTTGGTCGGCTCGTCGAGCAGCAGCAGATCGGGCTCGGCGAACAGCACCGCGGCCAGCGCCACGCGCATGCGCCAGCCGCCCGACAATTCGGCGAGCGGCGCCTCCTGCATCGCCGCATCGAAACCGAGCCCGGCGAGAATGCGCGCCGCCCGCCCCGGCGCGGCGCGCGCACCGATCGTATCGAGCCGCGCCTCGATCTCTCCGATGCGCTCGGGCGGCGGATCGGCATCGAGCTCGACGAGAAGGCGGGCGCGCTCGCGGTCGGCGGCAAGCACGGTGGCGAGCGGCGTTCCCGCGCCGCTCGGCGCCTCCTGCGCGAGAAAACCGATGCGATGACCGCGCGGCAGAAAGATGTCGCCGTCGTCCGGCATCAGCCGGCCGCGGATCAGGTCGAGCAGCGTCGATTTGCCGATGCCGTTACGGCCGACCAGGCCGAGCTTGCTGCCCTCCGGAACCTGGGCGCTGGCATGGTCGAGCAGCGCGCGGCCGCGTTTCCCGCCGACGCGGTAGGTGACGTCGGAAATGGTCAGCATGAGGTTCTTCTAGCATGCCGATTCAACGGGGCCATACCTGAAGCGATCTGCCGGGTTGGCGGCCCCCCGAGCCGCCGCAGCGTGTCCGCCAGGCTCCCGCAGGGATGGCCGATCAAAACCGTCGCCGGCGCCGCTTGCCGACATTGCGGAACAGCCCGAAGCCGCAGCCGCCGACGAATAGCCCCGCGCCGAGCATCGTGCCGAACCAGGCGATGATCGCGAGCCCCGCCGGATGCGATGTCGGGTCCATCAGCCCGATGACGACGACCGGCGCCCAACCGATGGCGATGATCCATAGCCCGGTCTTGACCAGGGTTGCGGGCCGAACCTCCATTCCCGCCTATACACCCGCATGGCGCAGCACCCGCTGGGCGATCGACCAGCGATGCACCTCGGACGGGCCGTCGTAGATGCGGAACGGCCGCACCTCGCGGAAGATGCGGGCGACGATGGTGTCGTCGGTGATGCCGAGCCCGCCCAGCACCTGCATCGAGCGGTCGACGATACGCCAGATCGCCTCCGAGCAGATCACCTTGGCCATGCTCGATTCGTGGCGGCCGCGCTCGCCGTTGTCCAGGACCCAGGCGGTGTGCCAGATCGCCAGCCGGCAGGTGTGGATGTCCATCTCGTTGTCGGCGAGCATAAAGCCGACCCCTTCGTGCTCGCCCAAGGGCTTGCCGAAGGCGCGGCGGCGGCGGGCGTAATCGGTGGCGATGTCGTGGCAGCGCCGCGCGGCGCCGAGCCAACGCATGCAATGCGTGAGGCGCGCCGGGGCGAGCCG
>DASQGR010000037.1:0-12878 GCA_035632515.1 Allostellaceae bacterium
GACCAGCATTCTAGTTTCGGCGATGTTCGATACGCAGCAGGACAACTGGGCGCGGGCGCTCGACAAGGTCAAAACGATCCCGCCGGCGCAACGCACCGAGGACATCCAGAATTTCTACGAGCGCATCTACGTGCGCGGCACGATCGAGAAGGCAAAGCAGATTGCCGCTGCCGGCAATATCGCCGAGGCGCGCAACATGCTGATCTCGCTGTACCAGGACCCCAACGTCAAGACCGACGAAAAGCGCGAAGCACCGCACGTCTTGGCCAAGGAACTGCACGATCGCGATGACGCGATACGCATCACCCGCGAACTCTATACTCGCGGCGTCGGCGATTCGGTCAAGACCGGCAGCGACTACGCGATGATGCTGCTGCTTGCCGGTCATCATGACGAAGAGGCCGCGGCGGTGGTGGCCCAGATCCAGGCCAGCGGCAGGGTCAATGCCGACAATCGCGAGGCCTTGCAGAACGTGCAGGTCTATCTCGCGACAAAGCAAGCCGACAAATTGCGCGAGCGCGGCGACTACGCGGGCGCCTGGGACCGGATTTCGCGTCTGTTGGCCGATCGGCCGGACGACACCGGGCTGCTGCTGGCGGCCGGCCGCATCTATGCATCGTCGGGGCGCAACAAGGAGGCGCTCGAGTATTTCGATAAAGCCTATCAACAGGATTCGGGTAACATCGACGTCGTCCGTGGCGTCGTCCAAGGGGCGATCCTGGCCCACGATCTCGATCAGGCTCAGACCTACCTCGACAAGGGTATGGAAACCGATCCCCAGAACCCTTGGTTGTTCTATTTGAAAGCGCAGATAGCGCGGGCGCGGGGCAACAATGCCGGGGCGGTCCAGGCGCTTCAAACGGCACGCTCGCTGAACCGGCAAAAGGAAGCTGCCGACGGTCGATCGGCTCCGGCCGGCGATTCGTCGCCGACGGCGCTGGTGCCGGGCGCGTCGCCACCGCCGGCTGCCGCGCCGCCGCCCAACCCGTTCCGCCGGTCGCAGGCCGCGCCCTCGGCGATCCTTCCAGGACGGGCGGTCGCCGGCCCGACGCCGCTTGCAGTGGCCGCGGCCACGTCTCCGGCGCCGCCTGCGGCGTCCACCGGCAGCGAAGGGCCCGCTCGCGGGCAGGCTGAGCAGCTGCAAGAGGTTCCGCGATGAAGGCGTCGACCAGCACGCTTGCTCTCGGGTTGCTGCTCTCGGTTGCGGCGCCCCCCGGCGCTGTCCGGGCGGCGGATGCGGGCGCCCAAATTCTGCTCGAACGGGCAAATTTCTGGCGTTCGCAACAGCGCTTCGACCTCGCTGCGGCAATGATCGACAAGGTGCTGGCGCTCGATCCCGGCCAGCCCGACGCGCTCTATCAGGCCGGGCTGCTGGCACAGCAACGCGGCGACACCGGTGCGGCGCAAGGCTATTTCGACCGGCTGCGGCAATCGGCAGCCTCCGGTTCGCATGCGGCGAAGCTGGTCGCTGCGGCGATGGCGATCGGTTCTCGCCCGATACCGGGATCGACCGCTGCTCCTGCGGCGGGGGGCGTCGCCATGGCCGACGCGAAGCCGACAACGGCGCCTCCTGCGCCGATGCGCGCGGCCCCGGAACTCGTCGTCGCATCCATCGATAGCGACGATCTGACCCCGGCGCCGATAAAGGCGCCGAGTCGGGCGCCGGCGCCTCCATCGCCGCCCCTTGTGGCGACGGTTACGGAAACCGAGGTAGCGCGGAGTCGCCAGATGGCGGCCCTCCCGGTTACGACGGTTTCCGATGGCGACACCGAGGCGGTCGTCGCTGCTCCCGGGCGGGCAGGCGACAGCGCTTCACCAAGGGCGGTTCAGGTCGCCCAGCTCGAACTGATGGCACCCGCGCCGGTCGGCGGCTATCAGCGTCCGATCGTCGGCCGACCCTATTCCCCCGACGATACGCTCGATATGGACATCGATCGCACCTTGGCGCAGATCCAGGCGGAGACCAGCCCGCAACTGGTCGGCGGGATCGGTTTTCGCGCCCATGGCGGCGATAGCGGGCTTAACCGGTTGACGGAAATCGGCGCGGCGATCGAGGGCAGCTTCTCGCCGTGGCTGACCGGAACGGCGCGCTTGACGGTTCTGCCCGTCTACCTGACGGCAGGCTCGGTCAGTTCGAACCAGCTGTTTCAGTTCGGGGCCAACCCGGTCCTGTCGGCGAAAGGCTCCCCCCTGGTCGGGTCCGGCACACAGAACGCCGGCGGCGTCGGCATTCTCGGCGGCTATTCCTTTCAGGATTTAAGCGCTCAGTTCGGCACCTCGCCGCTTGGCTTTCCGGTGACGAACCTTGTCGGCACCGTCGCCTATGCACCCAAGTTCTTCAACAACACGCTCAGCGTCCGTATCGAGGGCATGCGCCAGCCGGTTACCGACAGTGTGCTGTCCTATGCCGGCACGCGCGCGTCGCTCGCGGCTGCCAACGCGGCGACCGGTGGCGCCTTCGGCAGCAACACGACCTGGGGCGGCGTGGTGAAGACCGGGGGCCACGTCACTCTTTTCTATGACGATACCGTATACGGCGCCTATGGCGGCGCCGGCCTGGCGACCTTGACCGGCACCAACGTGCCCGACAACGACGTGATCGACGCCCTGCTCGGGGTCTATTTCCGGCCATACAAAACCGATGACGATGCGCTCCGGGTTGGAGTCGCCCTCTACTACACCGGGTATAACCGGAACCTGTCCGGATTTACTTTTGGTCAGGGCGGCTATTTCAGCCCGCGCAACTTCGAGTCTCTGACCTTTCCCGTCGAATACACCGGGCATACCGGCAATTGGAGCTATCTCGCCGCGGTTGCGGTCGGCGTGCAGCATTCCAACCAGCGTTCGAGCCCGTTCTTTCCGAACAATCCGTTTGCCCAGAGCGCGCTCGCTGCGACGGGCGGTCCGACAACCTATCCCGGCAGCACCTCGACCAGCCCCGCCTTCAACCTCAAGGGGCAGGTCGAATATGCAATCGACGACACCCTGTCGATCGGCGCCTCGGCCAGCCTCGACAACGGCAAGTCCTATACCGAGGGCATCGGCAAGATATACCTCCGCAAGACCTTTGATTGGCTGGCGCCGATCGGCACGCCGGACGATCAATCGATCGTGTCTCGGGACATCCCGCAAAGCCGCCTGTAAACGCCGACCTCAATCCCTTGGAGTCCGGCAAGGCGGTGCCCATTCGGCGCCGCCTTTTTGCGGCTCGCGGTCGCCGGTCAACGCCGCCGGATCGGCGAGCGCGCGCTTGCGGCTGTCGCTCCGGGGCCATCGCTGCGTGCCGCCCGCCCGAGTTTTGTGGTAAGGAAAGATCATGAACGGAGCGCTGGCCGGGCTGGTCATTCTGGTGCTTGGCGACAGCCATATGGCCGACGTCAAGTACTTGATCTCTCCGCTGCACGATGCTTTGGAGAATGCCGGCGCTACCGTTCACTCCTACGGGATGTGCGGCGCCAGCGCCGATAGCTGGCTGCAGCGGACGACGGTGTCGTGCGGCCGCGCCCAGCGCCATGAGCGCGGCCCGCCGCTGGCCGAGGCCAACAAGCCGCAATACACGTGGACGATCGGCGAATTGCTCGACGGGCATCACCCGAACCTGGTGATTGTCGAGGCGGGCGATGCGATGGCGGGCTACGGTTCCGCGCAGATGCCGAAAGCCTGGATCTACGAGCAGGTTCACGCCCTGGTCGGCCGTATTGCGGCGGCGCATGCCGGGTGTGTCTGGGTCGGGCCCGTCTTTGGCGGCGCCGACTCGCCGTATCACAAGGTCGATGCCCGAGTCCGCGAGCTGTCGCAATTGCTGGCCGACACGGTGCCGCCTTGCGCCTATATCGATTCGACCCGGTTTGCCCGGCCGGGCCAGTGGCCGACCACCGACGGTCAGCATCTGACCCCGGCGGGCTACCAGCAATGGGGTCGCGACATCGCCGATGCCGTGCTGCAGCTCAAGGCGCAAGGCCGGGTGCGCTGACCGATGAGGCGTGCGGTATATGGCCGCGCGTGGTTGCCAGGCAGGTCATCTAACCGCTTCTTTACCGGTCTTTTGCGACGATCAAGTCTCCTCGATCGCTTTCCCCGCGCTGCAGAGAAGGGCCGTCCGTGATAAAAGCCGCCCTCGCCGGATTGGTCATCCTGATCATCGGAGACAGCCACAACGCCTCGAAGGATTTTCTGCTGACTTCGCTGCACGAGGCGCTGGTTGCCCAGGGCGCCTCCGTGCACTCCTACGGCGTATGCGGGTCGCAACCGCATGATTGGGTCGCGCAGACCGAACTGCCCTGCGGCCGGGGTGAGCGGCATAATTCCGACGAGCCGCTGATCGACCGCAGCCCCAAGGTCAAGACCTGGTCGCTCGAAAAGCTGATCGACAAGCATCACCCCGATCTGCTGGTCGTCGAACTCGGCGACAACATGGCCGGGTATGGGGTGCTGCCGGCGATCCCCAAGGATTGGATCGCCACGCAGGTGGCCCAGATGCTGAAGCCGGTGGTCGCGCACAAACTGCCCTGCGTCTGGGTCGGTCCGCCGTGGGGAAGCGAGGGCGGGGCATCGAACAAGACCTTTGCTCGGGTGCGCGACCTGTCCGGCTATCTCTCGCAGATCGTCTATCCGTGCCGGTACGTCGATTCACTGCGCTTTTCGCAACCAGGCGAGTGGGCGACGTTTGACGGCGAGCATCTGACCCCCGACTCCTATCGTCTGTGGGGCGCGGACATCGCCAATGCGACGGTGCGCCTGTCCGCCAAGATCCGCCCCCACTGATGTTTCACCCCGATCCGGACGATCGCCACTGAGCGGCGACCCTCGGGTTCCCGCGTCGCACGCCGATGTTTCCGCCGGCTGCAGCCGCGAATCGGGGAATGCCGGACCGGATTTTGTCCGCGTGGAATCGGCCGCCATGTTAACCATGGATTAGTTTGGCGAGCTTTAGTTTACCGTTCCCGGGGAATGCGTTACCTCACCGCGATCCGGTGCCGTTGAGCTTAAGGGGAAGCGTCGATTATGAATGCGCTTTTGGCGGGTTTGGCAGTGCTGATCATTGGCGACAGCCACATGGTTACACGCGACTACCTGATCACGACTTTGCATGACGATCTGGTCGCACAAGGGGCGAATGTCGATTCCTACGGGATGTGCGGCGCCAATGCCGGCGACTGGGTCTACCCGACGACAGTGTCCTGCGGCCGGGCCGAGCGTCACGCCAAGGCGGGACCGGTCATCGATCGCAAGGCCGGCGCCCCGACCTATACGATCGATGCGCTGATCGCCAAGCATCATCCCAATCTGGTCGTCATCGAGATGGGCGACACGATGGCCGGCTATGGCCAGCGCGACTTCCCCCGTGCCTGGATCTACCAGCAGGTCCACGCGCTGACCGGTCGCATCGCGGCGCAGAACATTCCCTGCGCCTGGGTCGGTCCGCCCTGGGGGAACGAGGGATCGTCCTACCACAAGACCTTTGCCCGGGTAAAAGAGATGTCCGAGTTCCTGGCGAGCGCGGTGGCACCGTGCAGCTTTATCGATTCGACCGAATTCGCCAAGCAGGGTGAGTGGCCGACGATCGACGGCCAGCACCTGACCTCGGCCGGATACCGGGCATGGGGCAAGGATATCGCCGTATCGCTCGACAAGCTGGCCAGTCAGCTGCCGCGCCGCCAGTGAGGATGCCGATGATCTCTGCCGCCGTTCTGCATCGCCTCGCTGTCGGCCTCGTCGTCGCGGTCGCGCTTGCCGCGGTGGCTGCCGCGGTTGCCGCGGAGGGACGACTTTATCCGAGCGGCCCGCCGAACGGGGTGGCCTATCTGCGCTTTGTCAACCTGGCCTCGCAGGAGGCGACGATCGTCTCGCCGGCCGCGAAGATCGCGATCCCGGTGGACGATGCGCATCGTATCCGCGAGTTCGATCCCGTTCCGCCAAACAGCAAGCTGACCGGGACGGTGCAGCTTGGCAGTGCGTCGACGACCATCGATTTGACCCTCAAGCCAAACGAGTTCGTCACCGTCGCGGTGTCGAGCGGCACCGACGGGCTGACCTTGACCGTGTTCCGCGAGGTGCCGTCCGATTTCAACGCGCTGAAATCGTCGCTCGGGCTGTTCAACCTCGACCGCAATTGCGCCGACGCCGAGCTGGTCGCCGGCGACAGTCACCAGGCGGTGGTCACAGGCGTTGCGCCGGGCGCGATCGGCCGGCGGATGGTCAATCCGGTCAAGGTCGAGCTGGCGGCGGCTTGCGGCGACCCGACGAAGGCCGTGCCGGCCAAGCTCGGCGCCCTTGTCGCCGGCGACCGCTACAGCATCTTCGTGCTGGCTTCCGCCACCGGCCGCCAGGTCGTCGCCCAGCGCGACGAGCAGGCGCCGCTCCGGCCCTGACGCTTTCCGGCACCCGCGGGTCCTCGACCGGAAAATCCGGGACGGCTCATGGTCTTTTCCTCCGTCGAATTCCTCGCGCTGTTTCTGCCGTTGTTCTTCTTTGCCTACTTGGCGACGCCGAGCGGCTCGCGGAACCTGACGCTGTGTTGCGGCAGCTGGATGTTCTACGCTTGGTGGAAGCCGATCTTCCTGTTGCTGATCGTCGGCATCACCTTCGCCGCCTGGTTTCTCGGCCGCATGATCGCCGTGGCCGATGACCGGCGCCAGCGCTGGGTGATGGGGGTCGGCATTGTCGCGATCCTCGGCTGTCTCGCCTGGTTCAAATACGCCAACCTGCTGGTTCGGACCGTCGACGAGGTGCTTGCATCGCTGCATGGCGGCCCGATCCCGTGGAGCAATGTGATCCTGCCGATCGCGTTGTCGTTTACCGCGCTGCAGGCGGTTTCCTACCTGGTCGACGTGCGCCGCAGGACGGTCGCGGCCGAACCCAGCTTTGTCAGCTTTGCCGCCTATCTCGACATGTTCCCGCATTTGATTGCCGGGCCGATCATCCGCTACTCCTGGGTCGACAAGGCGCTGATCGAGCGGCGCCTGACCTTTGAAGACCTGTCGATCGGCGGGCGCCGCTTCATGATCGGCTTTGCCGTCAAGGTGCTGATCGCCGACACGCTGGCGCCGGTGGTCGAGGCGGCCTTCGACCTGCCAAGCCCCACGTTCGCCGACGCCTGGCTGGGCAATATCTGTTTTGCCTTCCAGATCTTTTTCGATTTCGCCGGTTACAGCGCGATGGCGATCGGCCTTGGCCGCATGCTCGGGTTCAAGTACCCGGAGAATTTCCGCGATCCCTACCTCGCGGTGACGATCCAGGATTTCTGGCGGCGCTGGCACATCAGCCTGTCGTCGTGGCTGCGCGACTACCTCTATATTTCGCTCGGCGGCAACCGCTACGGCGATGTCCGCACCTACACCAACCTGTTTCTGACGATGGCGATCGGCGGGCTGTGGCATGGCGCTAGCTGGTCGTTCCTGCTGTGGGGCTGCATCCACGGCATCGCCTTGGCGATCGCGCGATGGTGGAACCGGCGCGGCCTGTGGTGGCCGGGCGTGCTGTCCTACCCGCTGACCCTTGCGGTGGTGCTGTTCGCCTGGACCCCGTTCCGCGCGACGAGCTGGGCCAGCACGGTGGCCATGCTGTCGGGCCAGGTCGGGCTCAACGGCTTTTCCCTCAGCGACCCGATGACGGTCGCCTTGCGGCCGCTCCACCTTGCCTGGATGGCGATCGCCGGGGTGGTGGTGTTCTGGCCGGCGGTACGGGCCCGCTTCCCGCGTTTCGCGGCGAGCGGCGAATGGTGGGAGGCGCTGTGGCCGATCGCGCTATTTCTCTACGCGATCGCGGTGATGATGGGGCACCAGACCGTGCCGTTCCTGTATTTTCAATTCTAGGGCGAGGCGATGACGATCCCGGTCGCGCCGCCGGCGCCGCTCGGTTCTAGGGCGAGGACCATGCTGTTGCGGATCCGTCCGCAGATGCTGCCCGGGGCGGCGCTCATGGCGATCCTGGCGATCGGCCTTGCCTGCAGCCTCTACACGCTGGTCGCCAGGCGAGACGAATTGCCGGCGAAGGATATCTCGTGGTCTGCGCTGACCAATGGCGACGCCACCAGCGCGGTCGCGCACCTGCTGCAGAAGGCCAACCCCCTCGAAAGCCCGCTGGTGACGGCGGACCGTGTGGCGGCGTGGCTGACGGTCGGCGATCTCGGGGCACGGGTGCGGCGCGGCTGCGACAACTGGTTGTTCCTCACCGACGAACTGATGCTTCACCCCGATCGCGCCGCCAATGCCCTGCGCCGGGTCAAGATGGTCGAACAGGTCGCGGCCTTTCTCAAAAGCCGGCACATTCGACTGGTGGTGGTTCCGGTGCCCGACAAGTCCCGGGTCGCAGCGGCGCATCTCTGCGGCGTCGACCGACCGGGGGCGATTGCGGGCCGCCTCGCCGATTTCACCGCGCAACTGCGCGGGGCGGGCATCGACACCATTGACGTGCTGCGGCCGATCAGCGCGGCTATGGGCGAGCGCTATTACCGCACCGATACCCACTGGAATGAAAAAGGGGCCAGGGCGGCGGCTGATGCGGTCGCCGCTTTCCTGCGGCAAGCGCAGATCGCGCCGACGCAGAAGGCCGAGTTTCGCGTCACCAGCGAGGCGCCGCGCGAGCGGGTCGGCGACCTGATCCGGCTCGCCGGCCTCGACGAGGTGCGTTGGCCGCTGCGGCCGCGCGGCGATCGCGAGGCGGCGACGGTTATCGAGCAGTCGGCGGCTGCCAATGTCGGGCTGCTTGACGAAACCCCGGCGCCGGAGTTGGCCGTCATCGGCACCTCGTTTTCGCGCCGCGCCAATTTCGTGCCTTTCCTGTCGCTGGCGCTGGCCGCGCCCGTGGAGAATGCGGCCCAGGATGGCGGTGGCGTCACCAACGCGGCGATGGCCTATTTCGCCAAGGCGGAATTCGCCAAGACGCCGCCGCGGACGATCGTGTGGGAAATTCCGGAGCGAATGATCGAGGAGCCGGTCGCGGCCGCCGACGAGCACTGGGCGGCAACGCTCGGCGAACCACAGGTCGTCAAATAGAACTGGAGTGGTTCCGCAGCGCACGCTATCTGTTGGCAGCCGGTGCGGAGGAGGCGAAATATGGCGAGCTCGGCCCTGGACGAAGAACTGCTCTCACTCCACTACTACGCTCGGCAGCAATGCTCGCGCCAATGGGTTCACTTCATGGCGGCGATGTTTGCCGAGTTCGAAGAACGGGTCGATCCGGCCGAGGCCGATCAATTTCTCGAGGCGCTGGGCGCCAAGATGGCGCGCCTCCTGCCCCTTCGCCGCTGCGAAAGCCTCGAAGAGCTCGAAGAAGACGTCAACAGCGTCCTTGAAGGCATCGACTGGGGCTGGATGCGGCTGAAGGAAACCGCCGGCTTTATCGAGATCACGCACGGCGCCTACCCGGTGGTGCCGCAGGACGAGCAGCGCCGGAGCTGGTTCGTCGCAATCCTCGAAGGGCTGTACGGCGGTTGGCTTGGCGAGCAAGGCGGCGACCCGTCCTTTACCGCGCGAATGAGCGGTACGCCGCGCGGCGCCGGCGCGCCGCTGACATTCCGTTACGGCCGACACGAATAGCCCGCTCGTCGCCTGAGATCGATGCGTGTTTTTCGTCTCGGTTCTGCGATTCTCGTTGCCGCGCTGCTGCTGATTGCGCGGATTGCGGCGGCCGAGGATGCGTCCCTCGCCGCCGAATGGGCCAAATATCGAGACCGCTTCGTTGCCGAGGACGGCCGGGTGCTGGACACTGGCAATCGCTCCGTCAGCCATACCGAAGGCCAAGGCTGGGCGATGCTGTTCGCCGAATCGTTCGACGATCGCGCGACTTTCGACCGCGTCTGGACGTGGACGCGCAACCGGCTCCAACGCAAGGACAGCGCCCTGTTTGCCTGGCGCTGGGATCCCGGCAACGAGCAGAACCCGATCGCCGATACCAACAATGCCTCCGACGGCGATATCCTGATCGCCTGGGCGCTGACCCGCGCCTGGGGCCGTTGGCATGGTCCGCAATACCGCGACGAAGCGCGCCGCATCATCGCCGATATCCGCGGCAAGCTGATCGAGAAGATCGACGGCAGACTGGTATTGATCCCAGGCGCCGAGGGGTTCAAGACAGCCGACGGGGCGCGGATCGTCAACCCCTCCTATTACATCTATCCGGCGTTCGCGGAGTTTCGCCACCTCGACCCGTCCCCCGAATGGTCGCGGCTGCGCCGGGACGGGCTGGTGCTGCTGGCGAAGGCACGGTTCGGGCGCTGGGGCCTCCCCTCCGATTGGGTTGCGGTCGGCGCGCGCTGGCAGGTCACCACCGAGACGACGCTGCCGCCGCGCTTTGGCTTCGACGCGATCCGCATCCCGCTCTACCTGATGTGGGGCAGGGCGGCAACGAACGCGCGCCTCGGTGCGGAGCTCGCGTACTGGAACGGCTTCACCGACAAGCCGATCCCGGCGTGGGTCGATGTTATCGACGGCAGCGTGGCACCGTTCCCGGCGCCGACCGGGTTTCAGGCGATCATCCAGCTCGCCCGCTGGCGACATCAGTCGAAGGCACCGCCGCTGCCGACGATCGGCGACGAGGACGATTATTATTCGGCGAGCTTGACGCTGCTTGCCGCGCTCGCCCATCAAGCCGCAGTGAGGTGAAAATCGCCGTGCAGGCCCGCTATTGCGGGCCGGCACGCATCGAGGCCGGCTGACCGGGCAGGTCGTAGGTACGGCCGGCATCGACGAGCCCGGTGCCGCCGGCTCGCAGAACCGACATGTTCTTGCTGAGGAAATTGCCGACAAAGAGGCGACTGCCGTCGGCGCTGAACACCGCCCCTTCGGGCAACGCGCCGACCGTGACCTCGCCGACCCGGGTGACCTTCTTGCCGTTGATCCGGAACACGCTGACCGCCCCGCCGGGGTGGTAATACCAGGTGTCTTTCGGGCGATTGGAGCCGCGCGCCTCGATCGTGACGGCGATGTCGCCGCGCGGGCTGATGGCCAGACCTTCCGGCGAGTCGCCGGTGGCGATATGGTCGATGACGCGGATCGGATTGGCTTCGAGGTCGATCACGCTCACCGTGTCGACATTGCCGTCGGAGCTGCCGGCATTGCCGTTGTCGGCGGTCAGCGCCAGCTTGCCGTTCGGGGTGATCGCCACGTTGTAGGGGAAAATGCCGACCGGCAGATCCTGCTTGTCGTAAGTGACCTTGCCCTCGTCGATCTTCAGCACGGCGATCTTGTTGGCGGCCGATTTGGCGACGAGCGCCAGCTTGTTGTTGGGCGCGATCGCGACGGCGGAAACCGAGTCGTTGCCGGCGCCGACCGTGACCGTATCGGTGACCTTGACCTCCTTGCCGTTGATCGACAGCACCGACACCGTGCCGTCGTCGCGGTTGGTCACCAGCGCCAGAGTGCCGGTGGCGTTGATCGCCATGCCGGACGGCCGCTTGCCGAGCTTGACCGTCGCGATCACCGCCGGCGGGCGCGCCTTCAGGTCGATGACGAACAGACGGTCATCGGACGCGAGCACGTATTTGCCGTCCTTTTCAACGGCATTGACCGAGTTGGCGACGAGCGCCAGCTCCCGGTTCGGCGTGACGGCCAGATTGGTCGGCGGGCCGACGACCGAATTGTCGAGCGGGATGGTGGCGATCATCTGCGGCGCGTCCGGCCGCGTGATGTCGATGATCGACAGGGTGTCCTGGCCCGGGCCGTTCACCACCGGCTTGCCGTCCTTGTCGACACCCGGCTTCTGGTCGTTGCCGACGATCATGATCTGGGCGCTTGCCGCGACCGATCCGATGCCGATCGCCAGCGCCACAGCCGCGGCGAACCGGCCGGCGAACCCGAATGAGCGCATTGCGTACCTCCCCTGAAACCGTGCCGTTACCGGCATCGATGGCGATGCTGATCCGATCCGTGCAGCGCGGCAAGCACTTAGAACTTGTCGCAGGCTTCTGCCGTCCTGATGAAAGCATCGGCGTCGCCCGGCAACAGCAGCCGCTCGGCGACCAGCGCCGAAGCCGCCGCCCTGACCCGCTTGACGTAGGCCTCCCGGCTGCCGTAGCGCTCGGCGAGCGAGGGCCGGGGATCGCCCGCCGCCTCCCGCTCGGCCTGGGTGCGGGCGAACGGGATACACGAGCCGTCGCGGTCGGCGAGCTCGTCCGGCTGCGCCTTGTAGACGTTCCAGCCAGTGTAGGTGGAGAGCGGTACCGCAATCGCGGGCAGGCGGATGCCGGCCACCTCGTTGCCGTCGCTGTCCACCGCCGAGACGAAGGTCGTGTACGGCGCCGGCGCGACCGCTTCGGGCGGATCGACCCAATCCACCGGCGGCAGGATAGGGTTGGCGCCCGGCGTGTGCGCAAAGCCCTCGACCTTCGGCATCCGGATCGTGTCGGCGGTGACCGCGGTGCCGGCGGCCAGCGACGGCACCCGGCTCGGCGGCGGCGCGATGCCGCGCATCACCCAATCCTCGAGCGCGGCGAAAAGGGCGCGCAGGGCCGGGGTGGCGCTGTGCGGGTTCCGCGGATTGACGCACGGGCCGGGGGCCGGATTGACCCCTGGGCGCCCGCCATGCTGGGTCCCGGCAATCAGATAGGCGCGCGAATTTTCCGGCAGCGGCAGGTCGCGCCGCAACCCGGGATCGGTGTGGATCAGCGATGCGCCTTTCTGCCAGTACTCGGTCGCGCTGTTGGTCTCGATGATCTTCGGGTCGGTCGCCGCGTTGCCGAGCAGCGCACCGATCCGGCCGGAGACCGGGTCGGCGGTCCTGGCGGTGCTGAATGGGAACCAGTTCTCCGGATAGAGCCGGTCCTCGTGCTGGGTCGCGGTGCGGCCCGGCATGCCGAAGCTGTGGTTGGCGAACACCTTGCCGGCGCCGGCTACGTGGCTGAACACGCCGTCGAAGACCGGCCGGCCATCTTCGTCCGC
>DASQGR010000038.1:0-10129 GCA_035632515.1 Allostellaceae bacterium
TCTCGTTCTCGCCGCTGGCCGCGGCGCGCGGTTCGGCGGCAGCCTGCCGAAGCAGTACCTGCCGCTCGGCGGGGGCAGCGTGCTGCGCCACGCGGTAGCGGCTTTTACCGCGCATCGACGCATCGCCGGCGTGATCGTGGCGATCCGGCCCGAAGATCGCGGCGCCTATGAGGCCGCTCTTGCCGGGCTCGACCTCTTGCCGCCGGTCGCCGGCGGGGCCGAGCGGCAGGATTCGGTGCGGCTCGGTCTGGAAGCGCTGGCGCGACACCGCCCGTCGCGTGTGCTGATCCACGATGGCGCCCGGCCCTTTCCCGGCGTAGCGCTGGTCGATCGCGTAATCGATGCGCTTGACAGCGCGCCGGCGGCGATCCCCGGTCTGCCGCTCGGCGACACGATCAAGCGGGTCGCAGAAGGGAAAATCCGCGAAACCGTCGACCGCACCGGATTGTGGCGAGTCCAGACGCCGCAAGGTTTTCACTTCGAGGCGATCGTCGCGGCGCACCGGAAAGCGGCCGGACAAGCCCTGACCGACGATGCGGCGGTTGCCGAGGCTGCCGGCATCGTTCCGGTGATCGTCGCCGGCAGCGAGGAGAACCTCAAGGTGACCACGGCGCAGGACCTCGTCGCCGCCGAGCGGCTGATCGCGGCGCGACAAGGCGATATCCGCATCGGTCAAGGCTTTGACGTGCATCCGTTTGGACCCGGGGACAGCGTGATGATCTGCGGCATCGCGGTGCCGCACACGGCCGGGGTCGTCGGTCATTCCGACGCTGATGTCGGGCTGCACGCGCTGACCGACGCGGTGTTGGGAGCGATCGGTGCCGGCGATATCGGCATGCACTTCCCGCCAAGCGATCCGCAATGGAAAGGCGCCAGTTCCGACCGCTTTCTCGCCCATGCGGCGGCCCTGGTGCGCGCCAAAGGCGGCAGCATCGCCGCGCTCGACGTGACCATCATCTGCGAGCGGCCCCGGATCGGTCCGCACCGCGAGCAAATGATTGCGCAGGTGGCGGCAATTCTCGGTCTCGCCGCCGACCGCATCAGCGTAAAGGCGACGACGACCGAAAAGCTCGGCTTCACCGGCCGGGGCGAAGGCATCGCCGCGCAGGCGGTCGCAACCGTGCGATTGCCGCTCTGAACGCGATCCTCGCGCGCTTCCTTTTCGTCGTTCCCGACAGGCTCGGCCGCGACGAAAGATGAACAGGCGTCCGGGTCTTTCTCCCTTGTCCCCGGCGAGATTAATCGCGACCGGGTTCGGTATCGGCCTGTTGCCGGGAATGCCGGGGACCTGGGCCTCTCTGGCGGCCCTGCCCTGCGCCTGGGCGATACGAGTCTGGTTTGGCGCGTGGGCCCTCGCCATCGCCACGGTGATCGCATTCGGTCTCGGCTGGTGGGCCTCGGCGCGAGTGGCCGGAGATAGCGGAATAAAGGACCCCGGCTTTGTCGTCATCGACGAGATCGCGGCGCAATGGCTGGTCCTCGTCGCCTTGCCGGCGCGCCCGCATTTCTACGCCGCAGCCTTTCTCGCCTTTCGCCTGTTCGACATCTGGAAGCCGTTTCCGATCGGCTGGCTCGACCGCACGGCCAAGGGCGGGCTCGGGATCATGCTCGACGACGTGATGGCGGCGATCTACGCTCTAGCGTTGATCGCGATTGCCGGAGTGGCGCTCGATGTTTGACACTGAGACCGTGGAGCTGGCGACCTCGGTGCTGTCGCTGTGCCGGGCCCGCGGATGGCATGCGGCAACGGCCGAATCCTGCACCGGCGGGCTTGTCGCCGCGGCATTGACCGCGATCGCCGGCTCGTCGGACGTCGTCGATCGCGGCTTCGTCACCTATTCGAACGAAGCCAAGATGGATCTGCTCGGCGTGCCGGCCGCGACGCTCGAGGCGCACGGCGCGGTCAGCGCCGAGACCGCGCTGGCCATGGCACAGGGCGCAGTGGCGCGTGCCGGGGTCGATCTCGCCGTATCGATCACCGGGGTCGCGGGCCCCGGCGGCGGTAGCGCCGAGAAGCCGGTCGGCCTTGTTCATTTCGGCGTGGCCACCCGCACCGGCGGCCGCAACGAGCACCGCATCTTCCCCGGCGACCGCAGCGAAATCCGCCGGCGGGCGATGATCCTCGCGTTGCAGCTGCTCGCCGAAGAGGCGCGCTAGCCAGAACACGATCTATCGCGATATCTTAATCGAAGCCCCCAAAGCAGTTCCCCTCCCGCGGGCTTGACCCGCGGGGCCACGTCTTTGTTTGCGAACGTCGGAGGAAAAGACGTGGATGGCCGGGTCAAGCCCGGCCAAGGGGCAATAGCAAAGCGACTCGGCCTAAACAGATAATGCCTTAGACCGCCGGCGCACCGGCGCCATCGGGCGCGGGATTGCCGTAGAGCTGCCGGGCGCGGCCTTCGAAGGCGGCGACCATGCGCTTGACCGCCTCGCCGAACAGCACCTCGATAACCTTCTGCAACAGGCGCGACTTGAATTCGAAATCGACAAAGAAATCGACGCGGCAACCACCCGGCACCCGTTCGAAAATCCAGTGATTATCGAGGTAGCGGAACGGCCCTTCGGTGTATTTCACATCGATCCGCGAAGGCGGGTCGAGCTTGACGTGAGAAGTGAACCGCTCGCGGAACATGCGGAAGCCGATAACCAGGTCGGCATTGATGAAATCCGGCCGGCGCTCGCGGATACGCGCGGCAACGCACCACGGCAGGAATTCGGGATAGCGCTCGATATCGGCGACCAGCGCGTACATCTGCTCTTGCGTGTAGGGCAGCAGCCGCTGCTCGGCGTGGGTGGGCATCGGCGCCTTTAAGCGAGCGCTGCGGCGAGTTGTGCCGCCCGAGCCGCCTTAAGCCGGGCGAAATCGTCCCCGGCGTGGTAGGACGACCGCGTCAGCGGCGACGCCGACACCATCAGGAAGCCCTTTCCCAGCGCCTGCCGACGGTAGATCTCGAACTCGTCCGGGGTGACAAAGCGGTCGACCCGGTGATGCTTCGGTGTCGGCTGCAGGTATTGGCCGACGGTGAGGAAATCGACCTGCGCCGCGCGCAAATCGTCCATCACCTGCAGCACCTCGGGCTTGGCCTCGCCGAGTCCGACCATGATGCCCGATTTGGTGAACATTGCCGGATCGATGCGTTTGACCTCGTCCAACAGGCGCAGCGAGGCGAAATAGCGCGCGCCGGGCCGCACCTCGGCATAAAGCCGCGGCACGGTTTCGAGATTGTGGTTGATGACGTCGGGCCGGGCCGCGACGACGGTCTCGATCGCGCCGTCCTTGCGCAAGAAATCGGGAACCAGCACCTCGATGGTCGTCGCCGGCGCGGCGGCGCGGATCGCCGCGATGGTGCGGGCGAAATGACTGGCGCCGCCGTCGTCGAGATCGTCGCGGTCGACCGAGGTCACGACGACATGCGCGAGCCCCAGCTTGCCGATCGCCTCGCCGACCCGCTCCGGCTCGTGCGGGTCGAGACGGTCCGGCCGCCCGGTCGCGACGTTGCAGAAGGTGCAGGCGCGGGTACACGTGGCGCCGAGGATCATCACCGTCGCGTGCTTTTCCTTCCAGCACTCCCCGATATTGGGACAGGCCGCCTCCTCGCAGACGGTATGCAGCGCGTGCTCGCGGATCAGGCGACGGGTGGCATGGTATTCGGGCGAAACCGGTGCCTTGACCCGTATCCAGGCTGGCTTGCGCGGACTCAGGTTGTCCGGCAGCGCCGCCTTTTCGGGGTGACGCAGCCGCTCGGATTCTTTGTGATTTACGGAGCCTGGAATACTCATTCGTCGGCTTCAGCGATAATTTGCCTCAGGCCGGCTGTAAATATTTCGCTGGGCCAACTCACTTCATTAGCCAATCCGCAATCCGGGGAGCCGCCAACGATCGAACTCTTGATCAAATGGCGATGGCCGCAACGAATTTCTTTCTCCACCTACCACTCTCCCCCGTCATGGCCGGGCACGTCCCGGCCATCCACGTGGATCCCCGGGACGAGCCCGCGGATGACGAAAAGCGGGATCAGCCCTAGAAGTGGAGGGCGCGGCCATAAGCGTCAAGCACGCTTTCGTGCATCATTTCGGAGAGCGTCGGGTGCGGGAAGATCGTCCGCATCAGCTCGGTCTCGGTGGTTTCGAGCGTCTTGGCGATGGTGTAGCCCTGGATCAGCTCGGTCACCTCGGCGCCGACCATATGCGCACCCAGGAGTTCACCGGTTTTGGCGTCGAACACCGTCTTGACCATGCCCTCGGACTCGCCCAAGGCAATCGCCTTGCCGTTGCCGATGAACGGGAAGTGGCCGATCTTGACCTCGTAACCCGCGTCGCGTGCGGCCTTTTCGGTGAGACCGACGCTCGCCACCTGCGGCCGGCAATAGGTGCAGCCGGGGATGTTGCGCAGGTCGAGGGGGTGGACGCCGTTGACCCCGGCGATGTGCTCGACGCAGATCACGCCCTCGTGCATCGCCTTGTGCGCCAGCCAGGGCGGGCCGACCAGATCGCCGATTGCGTAGACCCCGGCCTCGCCGGTGCGCAGCCATTCATCGGCGACGACATGAGTGCGGTCGACCTTGACCGCCGTGTTTTCGAGACCGATCCCGTCGACATTGCCCGCAATGCCCACCGCGAGGATCACCCGGTCGACCGTAAGGTCGAATGCCTTGCCGCCGGCCTCGATCTGGGCCGAGACGTTGTCCCGGCCCTTTTTCAGCCCCTTCACCGTGGCCCCGGTGTGGATTTTGATCCCCTGCTTTTCGAACGCCTTTCGGGCGAAGGCGGAAATTTCCTCATCCTCGACCGGCAGCACCCGGTCGAGCACTTCCACCACGGTCACCTCGGCGCCCATGTCGCGGTAGAAGCTCGCGAACTCGATGCCGATCGCCCCCGCCCCGACGACCAGCAGCGATCGCGGCAACCGCTCCGGCACCATCGCCTCCTTGTAGGTCCAGATCAGCTTGCCGTCGGGTTCGAGGCCGGGCAGCGAGCGCGCCCGCGCGCCGGTGGCAAGGATGATGTGCTTGGCTTCGAGGTCGGCGACCGGCTTGCCGTCTTTCGTGACGGCGATCTTGCCCTTGCCGGTGAGTTTGCCCTCGCCGCTGACGACCGCGACCTTGTTCTTGCGCAAGAGAAAGGCGACGCCGTTCGACAGCTGCTTGGCGACGGCGCGCGATCGGGCGACGACCTTGCCCGGATCGAAGCTGATATTGTCGGCCGACAGCCCGAAATCGCCGAGCCGGTGCATCAGGTGATAGATTTCGGAGGTGCGCAGCAGCGCCTTCGTCGGACTGCAGCCCCAATTGAGGCAGATGCCGCCGAGATGCTCGCGCTCGACAACCACGGTCTTCATGCCGAGCTGCGCCGCGCGGATCGCTGCGACATAGCCGCCCGGCCCGCCGCCGATCACCGCCAGATCGTAGCTGTCGGGCATGGCTACAACAGCATCCGCGCCGGCTCGTCGATCAGCCGCTTGAACGCGCTGAGGAATTGCGCACCGACCGCGCCATCGACCGCGCGATGGTCGCAGGAGAGCGTGCAGCTCATCACCGTGGCGACGGCAAGCTGCCCGTCCTTGACCACCGGGCGCGGTGCGCCGGTGCCGATCGCGAGGATGCAGCCGTGCGGCGGGTTGATTACCGCGGCAAATTCGCGGACGCCGAACATGCCGAGATTGGAGATCGAGAAGGTGCCGCCCTGGAACTCTTCGAGCTTCAATTTACCGGCGCGGGCGCGCCCTGCGAGGTCCTTGGTCTCGGCGGCGATCTGCCGCAGACCCTTCTGGTCGGCGCCGCGGATGATCGGGGTGATCAGCCCGTCGTCGAGCGCGACCGCCATGGCTATGTCGGCGCGCTCCCACAGGATGATCGCGTTCTCGCTCCACGAGGCATTGGCCGCCGGCACCTGGCGCAGGGCGAGCCCGGCCGCGCGGATGACAAAATCGTTGACCGAGACGTTGAGTTCCTTGTCGCCGGCGTTCAGCACCTCGCGGATGCGCAGCAGCTCGTCGATCTCGCAATCGACGGTCATGTAGAAATGCGGAACGGTCTGCTTCGACTCGGTCAGTCTCCGGGCGATGACGCGCCGCATCTGGCTGTGCGGTTTTTCGGTGAACGGCGGGTCGCCGGTGACCGGTGCAAACGGCACCGCCGGCGCGAGCGGCCTTGCGGTCGGCGCTTGCACCGGGGCGCGGGCGCCCGTCGCGGCGCCGCCGCGGGTCAGCGCCGCGTCGATATCGGCCTTGACGATGCGGCCTTGCGGCCCGGACCCCGTGACCGTGGCGAGGTCAAGCCCCGCCTGCGCCGCCATGCGCCGGGCCAGAGGACTCGCGAAGACGCGGCCGGCATCGTGGCCGTTGCTGGTCGGCATCGGCGCTGCGGCAGGGGGCGCTGCGGCAGGGGGCGCAGCGGGCGCAGGGGCAGCAGGGGTTGCGGGCTCGGAAGCCGGTGCGGCGGGCTTTGGGGCCGAGGCTGCCGGAGCTGCCGCGCTTACATCGCCGATTGCCGACTCATCTTCGCCTTCTTCGAGCAGCACCGCGATCGGCTGGTTGACCTTGATGCCCTGGGTGCCCTCGGGAACGATGATCTTGCCGAGCCGGCCTTCGTCCACCGCCTCGTATTCCATCGTCGCCTTGTCGGTCTCGATCTCGGCGATGACGTCGCCGGAATGGACCTCGTCGCCTTCCTTTTTGAGCCAGCGGGCAACGCTGCCTTCGGTCATGGTCGGCGATAGAGCCGGCATCAGGATCTGGATGGGCATGGACTACCTCGTCATTGCGAGGCGCGCGAAGCGCGATGCGGCAATCCCGCCGGGGCGAAAGTCAAAAGGCACGAGATCGCTTCGCTTTGCTCGCAATGATGGCGAAAGACGCTCATCGATATGCCACCTCGCGCGCCGCAGCGACGATATCGTCGACCTGCGGCACCGCGAGCTGCTCGAGGTTGGCGGCATAGGGCAGCGGCACGTCTGCGCCGGCGACGCGCTTTACCGGGGCGTCGAGCCAGTCGAAGCACTCGGCCATCGCGATCGCGGCGATCTCGGCTCCGATGCCGGCGAAGGGCCAGCCCTCCTCGACAGTGACCAGCCGATTGGTCTTCTTGACCGATGCGACGATGGCGGCAGCGTCGAACGGGCGCAATGTCCGCAAATCGATCACCTCGGCCGAGATGCCGTCCTTGGCGAGTTTGTCGGCGGCCTGCAGGGCGAGCTTCACCATGCGCGAGAACGCGGTGATCGTGACGTGCTCGCCGGTGCGTGCGACCCGTGCCTTGCCGATCGGCACGATAAATTCCGGGTCCTGCGGCACCTCGAAACTCTCGCCGTACACGAGTTCGTGCTCGAGGAAGACGACGGGGTTGGGATCGCGGATCGCCGCCTTGAGCAGGCCCTTGTGGTCGGCGCCGGTGTAGGGCGCGACGACCTTGAGGCCCGGGCAATGCGCATACCAGCTCGCATAGCATTGCGAGTGCTGGGCCGCGACGCGCGACGCGATGCCGTTCGGGCCGCGAAAGACGATGGGGCATCCCATCTGCCCGCCCGACATGTAGCGCGTCTTGGCCGCCGAATTGATGATCTGGTCGATCGCCTGCATCGCGAAATTGAAGGTCATGAACTCGACGATTGGCCGCAGGCCGGCAAAGCTGGCGCCGACCCCGACCCCGGCAAAGCCCTGTTCGGTGATCGGCGTGTCGATGACCCGCCGCGGCCCGAACTCCTGCAGCAAGCCTTGGCTGACCTTGTAGGCCCCCTGATACTCGGCGACCTCCTCGCCCATCAGGAACACGGTGTCGTCGCGCCGCATCTCCTCGGCGATCGCATCGCGCAATGCCTCGCGCACGGTGATCGTCGCGCTGGCGCCGGTGTAGAGCGGTTCATCGGCGGGCGAAACGGCGGCTGGGCGTGGCGGCGCCGGGGCAGACGGCCGGGACGCGGGCGGCGGGACCCTTGCCTCAGCCTGCGGCCGCGGCGGCGCCTGGGCGAGGTTGGCGCCGACATCTTCGCCATTGCTGGCGATGACCGCGATCGGCGTGTTGACCGCGACATGTTCGGTGCCTTCGGGAATCACGATCCTGGCGAGGATGCCCTCGTCGACCGCCTCGACCTCCATCGTCGCTTTGTCGGTCTCGATTTCCGCCAGCACGTCGCCGGCACGGACGTGATCGCCCTCGGCCTTGACCCAGCGCGCGATCTTGCCTTCGGTCATTGTCGGCGACAGCGCCGGCATCAGCACATCGGTGCTCATTCATCAAATCCCGGTTCAGGCGTCCGCCAGCACATCGGTCCACAGCTCGCTGGGATCGGGTTCCGGGCATTCCTGAGCGAATTGTGCCGCCTCGGCAACAATCTCGCGTGTTCGCCGCTCGATGTCCTTGAGTTCGGCGTCCTCGGCCATGTGCTCCTGCAGCAAGCGCTGGCGCAGATGGTCGATCGGATCGTGCTCCGAGCGCATCCGGTCGACTTCTTCCTTGGTGCGGTATTTGGCCGGGTCGGACATCGAATGGCCGCGATAGCGGTAGGTCAACATCTCGAGGATGATCGGCCCTTGCCCCGAACGCGCGTGCTCGGCGGCGGCCTGCCCCGCTTCATAGACGGCGGCGATGTCCATGCCGTCGACCTGCTCGCCGGGAATGCCGTAGGCGATGCCGCGGTGAAACAGATCGGTGCGGGCCGAGGCCCGGCTGATCGAGGTGCCCATGCCGTAGCGGTTGTTTTCGATGACGTAGACGACCGGCAGCTTCCATAGCGAGGCCATGTTAAAGCTTTCGGCGACCTGCCCCTGGTTGATCGCCCCGTCGCCAAAATACGTCACCGAAATCTGGTTGTTGCCGCGATAGCGATGGGCGAACGCAAGGCCGGTGCCGATCGGCACCGGCGCCCCGACGATCCCATGCCCGCCGAAAAAGTTCTTTTCGCGGCTGAACATGTGCATCGAGCCACCCTTGCCGTGCGAATAGCCGCCGCGCCGCCCGGTCAACTCGGCCATCACCCCTTTCGGATCCATGCCGCAAGCCAACATATGGCCGTGGTCGCGATAGGTGGTGATGACGCTGTCGCCCTCTTTCAGCGCCGCCTGCATGCCGACGACGACCGCTTCCTGCCCGATATAGAGATGGCAAAAGCCGCCGATCAGCCGCATCCCGTACATCTGGCTCGCGCGCTCTTCGAAGCGGCGGATCAGCAACATGTCTTGAAAGAAATGCTTGTACGTCGCCGCAGCGACAGGAGGCTCCGCGAGCTTTACTGAACTAGCCGTTCGCTTGGCTGGCATAAACGCATTCCTCCCGGGTGCGGCTAAAGCATGTCGGCAAATCGGTCGGTTTGCAACCGGCCGGGCAGCAAATCAGGGCGGCAACTTCGCCCGGTCCGGCACCGTCGAGACATCGGCAGGCGGGGGGCAAAACCGGCGCGCGAGAAAGGCTCAGCGCGGCTGGCCGCGATGCATGATGACGATCTCGTTCGGCGCGATGAGATCAAGGTTCGAGCGGACCTGTTGATCGAGCAGATCGGGATCGACATGCGCCGGCTCCAAACCTGAAACCTTGTGCAAGAGTGCATCGCGCTCGGCCTCGGTGGCGGCCAAATTGTCCCTGGCGATGCGCAGCTGCTGGGCGATCTCGCGCCAGGCACGCAGGCCTCTCTCCCCTTCGAAGGTGTGGTAGATGAAATAGGTCGTTAGCGCCAGCCCGGCAAAGGGCCAGACGAGAAAACGTGCGCGCCGACGCATTTCGTGCAGGACGACCATCGGCAAAGAGAATCACGCAGAAGTGCTCGCGTCAACGCCGCGTGTCGCCGCGGCAATTTCGGCGCTGCTTGGGATTATCTTTTATAAGGCGCGCGTCCAGCGTATCGGGCCGAAGCACCCAAGGTTTCTTCGATGCGAATCAGTTGATTGTACTTGGCAAGGCGATCGGAGCGCGACAGCGAGCCGGTTTTGATCTGCCCGCAATTGGTCGCGACGGCGAGGTCGGCGATCGTCGTGTCCTCGGTCTCGCCCGAACGGTGGCTCATCATGCAGCGGTAGCCGCTGCGGTGCGCCAGGTTCACCGCGTCGAGGGTCTCGGTGAGGGTGCCGATCTGGTTGACCTTGATAAGGATGGCGTTCGCCACGCCCTTTTGAATGCCTTCGTTGAGCCGCTTGGTGCTT
>DASQGR010000039.1:0-7230 GCA_035632515.1 Allostellaceae bacterium
GGAGCGACGTCACTCGGCCGAGTTCCTCGACCACCTCATGGGCGAAGGCAAGCGAACGGTTGTTGGTGCCGCGACGATAAAGGTCGAGCAGAATGTTGCCGATCACCCGCGGCCGCCGCGACAATTTCAGCCCGGCGATGAAATTGTCCTTGTTCTCGCGCGCCGCGAGCGCCGCCGTCTCCCGGTCGGAGGCGTCTTCGGACAGCGTATAAACCGAAAGCCCGCGTACCGCGCGGTCCGGCAGGGTATCGACATGGATCGACAGAAACAGCTCGGCATGGTGCGCCCGCGCCCGTACGACGCGCTCGCGCAGCGATACATAAATGTCGCGGCGTCGGGTGAGAACGGCGTGAAAGCGCCTGGTCGCATTGAGCCGCCGCGCCAGGATGAGCGCGGTATCGAGGGTGATGTCCTTTTCGTAAAGCCCGGTCGGACTGATCGCTCCGGGATCGGTCCCGCCATGCCCGGCATCGATCGCGACGACGTGCCGTTTTGGCTTGCGCCGTCTCGCTCGGCGCGCCGCCTGAGCTTCGCTCAAGCCGAACGCGCCGGCCACCATAAAGCCGAGCAGCGTCCGCCGCGCGATCCTGCCGTCCCGCATCCCCCGCCCCCCGGCGCCGCCCTCGCCGGGACACGGGGCAGCCAGCCGCACGAATATGGGATTCGCTTCCAGCGACGTCCATAGCGGAGCGGGGCGGTTGATTTCGCACCGAAAGCCAACGCCGGAACCGCAACGGACAGATCAGCCGGCGACGTTGACCACCGTGCGGCCGCGCACTTGGCCGGAGAGGATTTTCGGCGCCAGTTCTGTGAGGCGGGACAACGGCACCTCGTCGGTCATGGCGTCGAGCTTGTCTTGCGGCAGGTCACGGGCGAGGCGGCGCCACGCCTCGATTCGCGGCTCCCGCGGGCACATCACCGAGTCGATGCCAAGCAGGTTGATCCCGCGCAGCAGAAAGGGGATCACCGTCGCCGGCAGGTCGCTGCTGCCGGCGAGACCACAGGCGGCAGCGCTGGCGCCGTATTTGAGCTGGGTAAGGATCGTCGCCAGAGTCGTGCCGCCGACCGCATCGACAGCGCCGTCCCAGCGCTCGCGGTCGAGCGGTCGGATAGCCGCATTCGCGGCAACGCGATCGACGATCTCGGTCGCGCCAAGCCCGGTGAGGTAATCTCTCAATTCCGCCCGTCCGGTCGAGGCGACGACCTTGTGCCCGATCGTCGCCAAAATCGCCGTCGCGACGCTGCCGACCCCACCCGCCGCACCGGTGACCAGCACCTCGCCACTCGGCCGCAATCCGTGATTCTCCAGCGCAATCACCGCCAGCATCGCGGTAAAGCCGGCGGTGCCGATGGCCATCGCCTGCCGGGTGCCAAGCCCGTCGGGCAGATGCACAAGATGACCGGCCTTGACCCGAGCGCGCTCGGCAAAGCCGCCCCATTGCACCTCGCCGACCCGCCAGCCGGTCAGCACGACCCGGTCGCCGGGCTTGAACTCGGGCGATTCCGAGCGCTCGACCGTGCCGGCGAAATCGATCCCCGGCACGTGCGGGTAATTCCGCACCAGCCGGCCGATCCCTTGCAGGATCATGCCGTCCTTGTAGTTGAGCGTCGAATACTCGACGGCGACGGTAACCTCGCCCGCCGGCAGGCGGGAATCGTCGACTGTCTCGAGGCGCGGCGTGACCCTGCGGCCCTCCTCGTGGAGAACGAGGGCACGGAACGAGGCCATCGGTCAATTTCCCCGCTTTACGAGAAGCCCCTGGTGCCCGGCGGCAATTTCGGCGGCAATCTCGATGGAGCGAGCCGCCGCCGGGGCGAGATTGCTTCGCTTCATTGGCAAGGACGCCTTCTATTTGCGCAGCGGTTCGAGGATGCTGACAAAATTGGCGACCGCGACGCCGCCCATGTTCATCACTCCGGCGAGCGAGGCGCCGGGGATCTGCATCTCGCCGGCAACACCGGTCACCTGCATCGCCGCCAGCACATGCATCGACACGCCGGTCGCACCGACGGGGTGGCCCTTCGACTTCAGCCCGCCCGAAGGGTTGATCGGCAGTCTGCCGTCCTTCTCGGTCCAGCCCTCGAGGATCGCGCGGGCGCCCTCGCCGGGCGCGGTGAGGCCCATCGCCTCGTACTCGATCAGCTCGGCGATGGTGAAACAGTCATGGGTCTCGACGAGATCGAGATCGTCGAGCCCGAGCCGGGCCGCAGCCAACGCCTTCTTCCACGCCAGCGCCGGCCCTTCGAAGGCGAGGATGTCGCGCCGGCTCATCGGCAGGAAATCGTTGACCTGCTCGGCAGCGCGGAACGCCACCGCCTTGCCCAGCGACAGCGCGGTCTGCGTGTCGGCAAGCACGACCGCGGCCGCACCGTCCGACACCAGCGAGCAGTCGGTTCGCTTCAGCGGCCCGGCGACCAGCGGGTTCTTGTCCGAGATCGTGCGGCAGAATTCATAGCCGAGGTCGCGGCGCATCTGCGCCATGGGGTTGGCGACGCCGTTTTTGTGGTTCTTCGCGGCAATGCGCGCGAGCGCGTCCGACTGGTCGCCGTAGCGCTGGAAGTAGGATTGCGCGATCTGGCCGAAGATGCCGGCGAACCCGCCTTCGATCTGGTCCTCCTCCTTGCGATAGCAGGCGCGCAGCAGCAAATCGTTGATCTCGGCGCCGGTCCGCTCGGTCATCTTTTCGACGCCGACCACAAGGATCAACCGGCCCTTCCCGGCCGTGATCGTGTTGAGTCCCATATGGATCGCCGCAGAACCGGTGGCGCAGGCGTTTTCCACCCGGGTCGCCGGCTTGAAGCGCAGCGCGGGGTCGGCCTGGAACACCAGCGACGCAGGAAATTCCTGCTTCACAAAGCCGCCGTTCATCGTGCCGAGATAGACGGCGTCGATATCGGCCCCCGATACGCCGGCATCGGCGAGCGCACCCTGCGCCACCTCGACAATCAACGACTCGATGTCGCGGTCGTCATGCCGCCCGAACTTGCTGTGCGCCCAACCGACGATGCACCCGGTCATAACGGTCTCCATTCGATCTGCGCGGATCGTAGCAACCTCCGGCGCCGCGCTCTATCTTCTTCCGTTGCCCTGATATGGGTATTCCGCGAGCTTGACGCATGCCCGACACGATCACCATCCGCCGCCCCGACGACTGGCACGTTCATCTGCGCGACGGCGCGATGATGGCTGCCGTATTGCCGCATACCGCCCGGCAATTCGCCCGCGCCATCGTGATGCCGAACCTGGTGCCGCCGGTGACCGACATCGCCGGCGCCCTCGCCTATCGTGCGCGGATCATGGCGGCGTTGCCGGCGGGGCTGGACTTCACCCCGCTGATGACCGCCTACCTCACCGACAGCAGCGACCCAGCCGAGATCGCCCGCGGCCATGAGCAAGGCGCGTTCGCCGCGGTCAAGCTCTACCCGGCGCACGCAACGACCAATTCCGCGCATGGCGTCACCTCGATCGATCGGGTCATGTCGGTACTCGAGCGCATGGCAGCGATCGGCATGCCGCTGCTGATCCACGGTGAAGCGACCGACCCGCAGGTCGATGTTTTCGACCGCGAGGCGGTGTTCATCGAGCGCACGCTGGAGCCGCTGCGCCGCCGCCTGCCGGAACTGCGCGTTGTCCTGGAGCACATCACCACCGCCGAAGCCGCGGATTTCGTCGAGGCCGGCGGTGCGAACCTCGCGGCGACGATCACCGCGCATCACCTGATCATCAACCGCAACGCCATCTTCCAGGGGGGCATCCGCCCGCACCTCTATTGCCTGCCGATCGCCAAGCGCGAGAAGCACCGGCTCGCCCTGCGCCGCGCCGCGACCTCCGGCAGCCCGCATTTCTTTCTCGGCACCGACAGCGCCCCCCACGCGATCCCGACCAAGGAAACCGCCTGCGGCTGCGCCGGCATCTGCACAGCGCCCTGCGCGCTCGAACTCTATGCCGAGGTGTTCGACGAAGACGGCGCGCTCGACCGTTTCGAGGCGTTTGCCTCGCTAAACGGTCCGGCCTTCTATCGGCTGCCGGTCAACGAGGCGCGGGCGACCTTGCGCCGCGAGGCGTTGCCGGTGCCCTCGGCGATCGGCGAAGGCGAGCTTGCGGTGGCGCCCTTCCGGGCCGGCGAAACCTTGCGCTGGCGCCTCGCCTAGCGCACCAGCGAGCGCAAGACCGCGTCGAGCCGAGCGCTGAGCAGCGACAGGCTGTAGTGTTCGCGAACCGTCGCGTGTGCGTTCGCGCCCATTGCCCGCGCCGTCTCGGGATCGCGCAGCATTCGCCCGAGACCTTCGGCCAGCGCCGCCGCATCACCTTTCGCCACGACGATCCCGTCGATGCTGTCATGAAGGATTTCCGACGGCCCCTCACTGTCGGTCGCGATCACCGGCAGCGCCTGCGCCATCGCCTCGAGCAATACGATCCCGAAAGGCTCATGCAATGACGGCAGACAAAATATATCGACGCTGTCGAAGAAGGCGGCCGGATCATCCTGCCAGCCGGGAAACTCAACCAGCCCGCTAAGACCGCGTGCCCCGGCCAATTGCTTCAGCGCCACGGCTTCCTCGCCATCGCCGGCGATGATGGCGCGAAACGGCATGCCGGTCGCCGAGAGACGCTGCAACGCCTCGATCAGCACATCGAATCCTTTCTTGGCGACAAAGCGACCCATCGCGCCGATCACCGGCGGCTGCCGCCAGATGCGCCGCGGCGGGTCCGCCGGCGCCGCGACCATATGCGGCACCACGCTGATCAGAGCGCCGGCAAAGCCGCGTTCGCGACAATGGCGCGCCAGGTCGTCGGTTGCGCAAAGGATCCCCTGGAGCCCGGCGCCCTTGAGCGTGTAGTTCGCCGCCACCCCGACGAGCGGCCTGGCACCCGCTCCCTTCAACAGGCTGATTGCCCGGTTACCGTGAGCGAACGCGGCGTCGGGAGCGTGCTGCCGGAGCCACGAGCGAAGCCGCAGCATCGCCACCGGGTCCCAAGCGCCGCGATTGCCGAGAGCATGAAACGGCACCCTGCGACGCTCCAGCGCCGGGCGGATCGCCGCATCGGGATGGATCAGGGCGAGCACCTCGTACCCGGCCAGCGCCAGCGCCTCGCCATAATCGAGGAAGACCTGTTCGAGGCCGCCGCGGCCGCGGCCGAACATCGCGTTGACGATGCGCATTGCCGGGTTATACGCGAATCAGCCGAGAAGCGCCTCGTACCGGGCGGCGACGTCGTCCCAGCTCAGCCCGCGCTGCTGCGCCAACGCCGCCAGATGCCATTGTCGCCACACGGCATCGTCGCGCAGCACCGCAATCGCCGCTTCGACAAAGGCATCGTCGTTCTCGGCGACCCGGCCGGTCACCCCGTCGACGACGCGCTCGCCGACCGAGCCCAGCGGCGTCACCACCGCCGGCACTCCCAGTGCCTGCGCCTCCGCAAGCGCAAGGCAAAAGGTCTCGCCGGGATCGCCGCGATAGAGCATCGCACGAGCGCCGGTCAGCACCTCCGTCAGCGTCTCGCGGCCGACCGGGGCGTGACGCCGGACGCCGTGACCGGAGAGCGCCTCGGCCTGCGCCAATACGGTCGTCATCGCCGAGGCGCCCTTGATCGCGCCGCCATAGACCGCCGCGCCGGCATAGATGTGCAGTTCGGCCTTCGGCACAGCCGGCCTGATCCGCGAGACCCAGAGGTCGAGAAGCCAGTCGAGACCGCGCAGCGGGTTCGAGGTGAAGACCGCCCGCGGCAGCGGCGGGTGGCGCGGCTCGGCATGGCGAAAGCGGTCGAGCATGCCGTAGGGAATGACCACTCGCCCGCCATCGCGCAGCCAGGCAGGGACCGTGCTCGCATGGTATCTGCTGGTACTCACCACGATCGGCCGGTACCAGGCAAGCCGCCAGGCGTTGCGCGGCTTGCGCAAATACCACCCGGGGTTATGCAGCCAGAACACCCGCCGGCGCGGCGCCGACAGCCCCATCACCCGAAAGCTGCGGTTCCCGATATAAAGATCGCAGGTGTCGGGCACGCCGCTCGAGAGGGGCGCCCAGTTCACCTCCCGATGCCGCACCGGCGCCAGGCAGTTGCTGCGCGCCTCGACCTCGTGGCCGCGCGCCGCCAGCGCCTCGGCCAGCGCGACAAACGCCGTCTCGGCACCGCCGAGCGGCCCCCGCTCCGCCATCGCCCCGTCGAAAGCGATGCCGTCATCGGCCATCACCACACGCGCCATCATTCCTTTTCCAATCGCGCTTTCAGGTACGAGAGGATCGGGTAGAGCGCTGCACAAAGCGCGATCAGCAGTCCGTACGGCCCTTCGCGGTAGCCGCGCCGCGAGACATAGCACTTCCAGAACCGCGTCGCGATCCGTCGCAGGTTGCGGTGGTAGCTGCCGATATCGCCGCTCTCGCGCAAATCCTTAGCGCGGGCGCTCGAGTAGCGGTCGAGCCGGGCGAGCATGTCCGAGATATTGCGGTCGACGCAGTGGATGAGCCGCGCCTGCAGCGTCGGCCCCTGCGGCCCCGACAAGGTCCCCGCCGGATGGACGCGCTCCCGGTCGCCCCAGCGCTTGGCCCCGTTGCGGTAAAGCCCGGCATAGGCCCCCTTGCCGAACGATGCGCCCCAGCCCCACCGCACCCGTCGCTCGCCGATGTAATTGTCGACCGGGATCAGGTGCCACGCCGCCGCCGAGTGTGCCGCGACATGGCGAATTTCCTCGGCGAGTTCCGCTGATACCCGCTCATCGGCATCGACCTCGACGATCCACATCCCGGTGCAGATGTCGATCCCGGCGTGGCGGCGCGGCCCCTCGCGATCCCAGGCCCCTTCGACGAGGTTTTCGGTAAACTGTCGCGCGATCTCGGGCGAGCGGTCCCGGCAACGATCGAGGACGACCACCAGCTCGTCGACAAAGCTCATCGTCTGCAGGCATTCGGCAAGCTGGGCTTCCTCGTCATGGACGACGACAACCGCGGAAAGTAGCGGGCGCGTCCATTCGCTGCTCATACCTTCACGCTGCTTCGCTTGCCGCCCGGCGCCAAAGCTGCCGCGCCGCCGCTGCGGCAGCGTCTACGGAAAGGCTGTCCATCAGCGTATCGGTGGTGCGATGGTCGAAGCCCGCGGCGTACATCGCCTCCGGCGGCTGCTCGGTGCGCACCACGGCGGTACAGGGGCCCCACGGGGCATATTGATCGATCGGGCTCGGGCCGAACAGGCCGAGGGTCGGCAGCCCGGTCGCGGCGGCGATGTGCATG
>DASQGR010000040.1:0-10834 GCA_035632515.1 Allostellaceae bacterium
TTTGGCTGACGGACAGCGACTTTCCTTTGGTCAGTGTCGCCTGGGCGCGGAAGTTCTGCTTGTCTACCGCCTCGAAGTCGCTGGTCTGATCGTCGATCGAGAGTCGCGGCGCACCGCTGCCGCCGTGGATCTGCACCAACAGCGCGCTTCCGGTCGGCACGCTGACCGTGCCCTTGGTGTCGGCGCGCAGAAATTGCGGCGGCAGCCCGGTATAGTCGGGCGGGGTGATCCAGATGTCGAAACTGCCGGCCACGGCGGTCGGTCCCGCCGACCAGCTCGGCGTCAAGGCGCGGGCGAGGCGGTCGCGCCAATCCGCGCCCGCATCGATGGCGCCGAGCACCAGCAAGATCGCCAGAACGGCGCGCAGCCCCCACGGGTCGCGCCGGCCGAGACCCGCCGCCGGCCAGCCGACGCGCAGGCGACGCACGGTAGCCGCCATGCGACGGAGATGCGCCTCCCACAGCTCCTTGGCCTGATTGCCGAGCGGGGCGCTGGGATGATCGGCCAACGCGGCAAGCGGGCGATGCGCGAGACCGCTTGCCAGCTCGATGCGCCGACGCGCGGCGAGCCGGTCAGGCCAGGCAAGCTTGCGCAGTCCCCAGATGGCCGCGCCGACACCGGCGAGGCCGAACCCGACGAGGCTCGCGGCATGCAGCGTGCCGGGCAACAGCGTCAGCAGATCGAACAGCGCGACGACGAGGAACACGCCCGCGACCGCGAGCAGCGGCCACAGCGCCGGCCAGGCGCGCTCCCATGCCAGGGCCGCCTGCGACAGGCGGAGGCGGTGTTCGAGCATCCGGAACGGAGCGGCGAGGCGGGGACCTCTCATGGCGGTGTCCCTTCGGCAAGCCAATCGGGGACGATGTCGAGCGCGAGCATCTCGTCATAGCTCGGGCGCGGGCGGATGACGGCAAAACGACCGCCGCTGACCATCACCTCCGGCACCAGCGGCCTGGTATTGTAGGTCGAACTCATCACCGCACCGTAGGCCCCCGCCGCGGTCAACGCGACCAGGTCGCCGGCGGCGAGCGGCGGCAGGTCGCGCTGGCTGGCAAAGCTGTCGCCGGTCTCGCAGACCGGGCCGACGACATCGGCGGGCTCGAGCACCGCGTTTGCCGGCAGGCGGACCGCCGCGATGTCGTGCCAGGCGTCGTACAGCGCCGGGCGGATGAGGTCGTTCATCGCCGCGTCGAGGATGACGAAGCGTCTGGAGGCGCCTTCCTTGACGTAAACCACCTGCGCGACCAGCAGGCCTGCGGGGCCGACGAGGACACGGCCGGGCTCGCACGCCACGCCGACGTCGAGCGGCCCGAAATGGCGTCTGACGAGCCGTGCGTAGTCGCGCGTCGCGGGCGGCGTCTCGTCGCGGTAGCGGATGCCGAGCCCTCCGCCGAGATCGACCCGGCGCAGCGAGTGACCGGCCGCGCGCAATTCGACCACCAGCGCGGCCATCCGCTCGAAGGCCTCGTCAAAGGGGCCGAGCCCGCCGGTCTGCGAGCCGATATGCATCGCGAGGCCGATCGGCTCGATGCCCGGCAGTTCGGCGGCGAGGGCGTAGGCGCCGACCGCCTCGTCGATGTCGATGCCGAACTTGTTCTCCCTTTTGCCGGTGGAGATCTTGGCGTGGGTCAGCGCGTCGACATCCGGGTTGACGCGGATCGCGATCCGCGCAATCTGCCCCCGCGCCGCCGCGATCTCGCTGAGCTGGCGCAACTCGGGCACCGATTCGACATTGATCTGATGGATATCCGCGTCGAGGGCGGCGACAAGCTCGGCGCGAGTCTTGCCGACCCCCGAAAAAATGATCCGCTGAGGCGGGATCCCCGCCGCCAGCGCCCGCCGCAACTCGCCTTCGGAGACGACATCCGCGCCGGCCCCGAGCCCGGCAAAGACCCGCAGCACGGCCTGGTTCGAATTGGCCTTGACCGCGTAGCAGACGAGAGGCGGGTTCTTGTCGAACGCGCCGACGAAATCGCGATAGCGCTCGACCAGCGCGCCGCCAGAATAGAGGTAGAACGGCGTGCCGACGGCGGCAGCGATCTCGGCTACCGGCAGGTTTTCGGCGTAAAGCTCGCCGTGGCGATACGCAAACACGTTAGAAGCTCGGATATTGTCGCGGATAGGTGTTGGGTTCGTCGGCCGGCGGCTGTGGCGCGCCCTTCTTGCCGCAGCCGGCAAGCATCAGCGCGACCAGCAGCACGACGACGATCCGCGCCGATGCGGCGCCGTGGCGATGGGCGAAGACGGGGGCGAGGGCGGCGGTTCGGCTCATGCGCAATACCTCTTGCGGGCCGCCTCGATCGCGGCACGGACGCGGTCCGGGGCGGTGCCGCCGTAACTGTTGCGGCTGGCAACCGACCGCTCGACATCGAGCACATCGTACACCGCTTCGGTGATGTTCGGCTCGACCGACTGCAATTCGGCGAGCGGCACTTCGGCGAGAGTGCAGCCCAGCGCCTCGGCGCGCTTGACGATCGCGCCGGTAAGGTGATGCGCCTGGCGGAAGGGCAGGCCGAGGCTGCGCACCAGCCAGTCGGCGAGGTCGGTGGCGGTGCTGTAGCCGCGCGCCGCCGCCTGGCGCAGCCGCTCGACCTGCGGACGCATGTCGCGCACCATGCCGGTCGTTGCCGCGAGACCCAGCTCGAGCGCGTCGGCAGCCTCGAACACCGGCAGCTTGTCCTCCTGCATATCCTTTTGATAGGCGAGCGGCAGGCCCTTCATCACCGTCAGCAGCGCGATCAGCGAGCCGTCGAGCCGCCCGGTCTTGGCGCGCACCAGCTCGGCGGCATCGGGGTTGCGCTTTTGCGGCATGATCGAGCTGCCGGTGGTGAACGCGTCGCTCAAGGCGATGAAGCCGTAGGCGTCGCTCGACCAGATCACGATCTCCTCGGCAAAGCGCGACAAATGCGTCCCGGCCAAAGCCGCCGCGGCGAGGAATTCGACCGCGAAATCCCGGTCCGAGACCGCGTCCAGCGAATTTGCCGCCGGGCGGTCGAAGCCGAGCGCCGCGGCCGTCGCTTCGCGATCGATCGGAAACGCGGTTCCGGCGAGAGCCGCGGCACCGAGCGGGCATTCGTTGAGTCGCCGCCGGCAATCGGCGAACCGGCCGCGATCGCGCCCGACCATTTCGACATAGGCCATCAGGTGGTGGCCGAATGTCACCGGCTGGGCGATCTGCAGATGGGTGAAGTCGGGCATCACCGTGGCGGCATGTTCTGCCGCCCGGTCGAGCAGCGCCGCTTGAAGGGCAGCCAGCGCCGCATCGATGCGATCGATCGCGCCGCGCACCCAGAGGCGAAAGTCGAGCGCGACCTGGTCATTGCGCGAGCGCGCCGTGTGCAGGCGGCCGGCGGCCGGCCCGATCAGCTCGGCGAGCCGCGCCTCGATATTGAGATGGATGTCCTCGTTCTCTTCGCGGAAGACAAAGTCCCCTGCGTCGATCTCGGCCCGGATTTGCTCTAGACCCGCGGTAATGGCCGCGCCATCTTCGGGCGAGAGGATGCACTGCGCGACCAGCATCGCGCAGTGCGCCGTGGAGCCGGCGATGTCCTCGGCATAGAGACGCCGGTCGAAATCGATCGAGGCATTGATGCGGCGCATGATCGCGGCCGGGCCCCCGGCAAAACGGCCGCCCCATAGCCGGTTGGCCGGCTGGCTTGCCGCCGCCCCATCGTCTGCCGGGCGTGGTTCGAGCCGGCTCACCGAAGATTACTCCCTCCACTGCGGGGACATGGGCTCATGACACGATGCCGCGTAATTGTGGCGGTTTTGGCATTGATCGCCCCAACGCTGGGCTCCATCGCATCGCCGGCGGCCGAGCCCGACAAAATAAAGATCGGCGAGTTTATCCCGGCCGCGTCGCCGCAGCCAGCGCCGCCGCTTTCCTTCACCGACATGTCGGGCAACGCCATCGCTCTGGCGGATTTCAAAGGCAAGTTCCTGCTCGTCAATCTGTGGGCGACGTGGTGCCAGCCCTGCCTCAAGGAGATGCCGTCGCTGGAGCGCCTCCAGGCCAAGCTCGGGCCGGCGCTGACCGTGCTGGCGGTTTCCGAGGATCGCGGCGGTGCCAAGATCGTCGAGCCGTTCGTGCAGAAGCTCGGGCTCGACAAGGTCAAAATCTATCTCGACCCAAAGAGCACCGCATCCCACGCGATCGCCGCCCGTGGCCTGCCGACCAGCCTCGTCATCGATGCCGAAGGCCAGGTGCTCGGCAAGGTCGAGGGTGCCGCCGACTGGGATTCCGACGAGATGCTGGCAGTGCTGACCAAGCTGCTGCCGGCGCCGGTCAGCTCCGCGGGGCGCTGAGCGCCTGTTGCAGGAATTGCCCGCCGCGGCGCAGGCCGTCCTCGTCGATCGAATGGCCCATGCCGGGACAGGTCAGCGTCTCCACCGAGACGCCGGTGGCAGCAAGCGATTTTTCGGCCTCCGCCATCGCGGCGAAGGGCACCAGCGGATCGTCGGTGCCGTGGATCAGCAAGACCGGCGGCCGCGAGCAGATTTCGCTGGCCAGCAGCTCCGGCGCGATCAGCCGGCCGGAAAAGCCGACGATGCCGGCCAGTTGCTTCTCCCGCCGCGGTCCGACGAACAGCGACATCATCGTGCCTTGCGAGAAGCCGACCAGGGCCAGCTCGGCTTCGGTCAGGCCGCGCCTGGCCAATTCCTCGTCGATAAAGGCGTCGAGGATCGTTGCCGCGGCGCGCGCGCCGGCCAACCGCGCCGCCGGACTTGAATCGCGGGAGCTCAGCCATTGATAGCCATACGGGGCCATGTCGCAGGGAAACGGCGCATTCGGCGACAGAAATTCCGCATCGGGCAGGAGCGGCGCCCAGTACGGCGCCAGCCCGATCAGATCATTGCCGTCGGCGCCGAGCCCGTGCAGCAGGATCACCAAACGGCTTGGCTTGCCACCGGATTTCGGCGGGTGGGAAGGGCCAGACAAGGTCATATCCATCGGCGTCGTTCTCCGGCAATTTCCGGCGCAGGCATAGCCGATGCGTGGGCCTCCTGTCACGTGGAGCGGGTAAAATGATGAGGAGGAGAATGGCACTCCGGATAACGGAGGTTTGAGATGCTATCCGGAACCCGTTGTCATTGCGGGGAGCTGCCGCGGACGGCCTCTGCGACCGCACCCGGCGGCGGTGCCGCGTCGCGATGATCGTCACCCGCTTTGCGCCGAGCCCGACCGGCTATCTCCACCTCGGCCATGTCCGCTCGGCCTGGGAGGGCTGGCATGCGGCGCGCCGGACCGGTGGCCGATTTCTGCTGCGGATCGAGGACATCGACCGCGCCCGTTGCCGCGCCGAGTTCGAGGCCGCGATCGCCGAGGACCTCGCCTGGCTTGGTCTCGATTGGGACGGCGAGGTGCGCCGGCAATCCGCGCATTTCGCCGACTACCGCGCAGCTCTGGTCAGGCTCGATGGCCTGGGCGTCCTGTATCCCTGCTTTTGCACGCGGCGCGACATCCAGGCCGAGATCGCCCGCGCCGGCGGGGCGCCGCAAGGCGAGGCAGGGCCGGTCTACCCCGGCACCTGCCGGCATCTTCCGGCTCCCGAACGAGCCGGCCGCATCGCGTCCGGCATCGACTACGCCTTGCGGCTCGACCTCGCCGCGGCGCTGGCCCACACCGGCCCGCTTGACTGGTCCGAAGACGGGCGTCGGGTCGCTGCGGCGCCGGAGCTGCTGGGGGACGTCGTGCTGGCGCGGAAGGACGTGCCGGCCAGCTATCACCTTGCGGTCACCGTCGACGATGCGCTCCAAGGCGTGACCCTCGTCACCCGCGGCGTCGACTTGTTTGCCGCGACTCACATCCATCGCGTCCTGCAAGCGCTGCTCGGACTGCCGATTCCAGCCTATCGCCACCACGCGCTGCTGACCGATGCGGCCGGGCGGCGCCTTGCCAAGCGCGACCGGGCGCTGACAGTCCGGGCCATGCGCGACGCCGGCATGACCCCGACGCAAATTCTCGGCAGGGCTCAGTCGAGCGGGCGGTGAAGCCCGTTGGCGATGTCGAGATATTCGGGGTCGTCCGGCCGCAACATCCCGTGGCGCACGGCGAAATCGAGAATCACCAGGTTGACGTTGAACTTGAAGTCGGCGCTGGTGCGGATGCGCTCGAGGATCGCGGATAGCGGCATCAACTCGAACCCGGCGATCTCGCCGTCGGTGTTGGTCGGCACGAAATCGGGCGGCACCTCGAGGTCGTAGACGAACATCACGTCGTCGCGGATGCCGAGCTTTGTCTCCATGCGGTAGGTGAGGGCGCCCGCGGGGATCGCCTTGGCAATCAGCTCCGGACCGATCGCGGCTTCCTCGGCGGCTTCCTTGACCAGGGTTGCGGCGGCGTTATGGCCGTTGCCGATGCCGCCGGCGACGAGGTTGTCGAGCTTGCCGGGCGCCACCTGCTTGTTCTTTGCCCGATGCCCGATCCACAGCGACAGGCCGTCGGCGTCACGGCGGTAGCCGTTGAGATGGACTCCGTAGGCGCGCACTCCGAAAAACGGCACCGCGCCGCGATCGAGGCGGAAGATCGCCCTTTCGCCCCAGCGCGGCGCGACGTCGAAGGTCTCGTTGCGCCATTTCGACACGCGGCCTTCGCCGACCAGCGTCTCGACCACCGCACCGACGGCGTTGCTGACCTGGTCGGCGTCGCCGTCAGGAAGCAGCCGCACCCCGTCGCGCTCGACCGTAAACACTTCGCCGTGCCGCTTCAGCAGCTCGGCGTTGTCGCGGCGCACCCAGCCGATCCGGTTCAGGCCTGTCCAGAGCGGTATCGCCCGCCCGGGAACGAAGCTATTGCAGTGGCGAATGCGATCGGCGAACGACATCTCGGCTTCCGGAACGGCTCAGGCGGTCAACACCAGATTAACGCCGGAAATCTGCCGCATGCAGCTTGCTATATAAGTGGCCGTCTCGGGATCGAGGCCGGCGATCTCGATGTCGATGGCAAGAAGGGGCTCGGGGGCGGCGACGGTGCTGTGCCAGCGTTGCGGCACCAGCCCGCGCTTGGCAAAAAGTTCGAGCACGCGCGGCATCACGCCGGGTTCGGCGCGGGCGTGGATCGAGAAGGACGTGACGGTTAGATCACGTTCGGCAGCGGCGGCGGTAGACGGCATCGGCTTGGTCCTCGGCAAGAAATCGGCGAATCAGTGCGTCCCGGGCTTCTGTCGAGCCCGGGTCGGTAATTCGCCGCATGCCGGCGCGATGCGTCACCGTATTCACATCGCGGAGATACGCTCGCTGCTGCCCTGCGTCAATCCGGCCGTTGCAGCGGTTTCGCTCGACGAAGCGGCCGGTAACCAATAGGTGGCATGCGCGATCGGTCGCCGATATCGCGAGTGGCGATTGTGTTATGCTCCCGCCGCACCTACATCTGGATAGCCGTCCGATCGGAGATTTCTTATGACGCTGCTGCGCCTTGGCCTGGTTGTCGCGTGCTGTCTCGTCGGCGGCTTTGGCTGCGACGTTGGCGGCCCGCGGCGGGCGAGCGACATCCAGAATCTGAACGCGATCAGCGACGACATCTCGGCGACGCGCATGACCGACTCCGATTCACGCCAGCCGCACGACCCCAATGCGCGGTCGACCCTGCCGAAGACTTACCAGATCAACAGCGAGCAATAGGGCGCCAGCCTTCCGGCAGCCGGCGTGACGGGATGGAACTGCTAGCCGAGAGCGGCGGCGCGCTTGATGTAGCCGAGGCGCTGCTGGCGCAGGCACGCAGCAACCTTTCCGCGCGGGTGACGGATGACGGCGGCATCGATGCCGGCCGGCTCGACGCCGAACAGCTGGCCGCGCACGGCCTCGCCTGGATGGCGACCTACGTCGCCGCGTTGCGCCAGCTGCGCGGCTGGGCGATGCGCCTCGACGAGGCCGGCGAATTCGCCGAGCCGCAACAGCTCATCCTGGCGGTCGGGTTCGGCGAATATTTGGCGCAGCTTGCCGGCGGCATCGCGATGGGGCAGGGCGAGATCGCACGGCCGCAGGAATTGGGTATCGGCGATGCCGCGCTCGCGCCGCTGCGTACGAGTGCGCTGGTGGCGGGGCTGGGAGCGGCGCGCGCTCGCCTCGGCGCGATCCTCGCCGAGGGGATGCCGGGCGGCGGCGATCGGCTTGGCGACGAGACCCTCGAACTCATCCGCGACCAAGTGCGCCGCTTTGCCGAGCGTGCGGTCGCGCCGTTCGCCCATGACTGGCACCGGGCGGACCGGCTGATCCCGGTCGAGGTGATCGAGGAACTGGCCGGGATCGGTGTCTTTGGCGTCACCCTGCCCGAGGAATATGGCGGGCTTGGCCTCGGCAAGCTGGCGATGTGCGTCGTCTCCGAGGAATTGTCGCGTGCCTATATCGGCGTCGGCTCGCTCGGCACCCGTTCGGAGATTGCGGGCGAACTGATCCGCATCAACGGCACGCCGGCGCAGAAAGCGCGCTGGCTGCCCGGCATCGCCTCCGGCGCGGTGCTGCCGACCGCGGTGTTCACCGAACCCAATGCCGGCTCCGACCTCGCCAGCCTGCAGACCCGGGCGGTGAAGGACGGCAACCGCTATCGCATCTACGGCGCCAAAACCTGGATCACCCACGGCGCTCGCTCCGACCTGATGACGTTGCTGGTGCGCACCGGCAGCCCTGACAGCGGCTATCGTGGCCTCAGCATGTTCCTCGCCGAGAAACCGCGCGGCAGCGATGCCGACCCTTTCCCGGCCGACGGCATGTCGGGAACCGAAATCCCGGTGCTCGGCTATCGCGGCATGAAGGAATACGAGATCGGCTTCGACGGGTTCGTCGTGCCCGGGGAAGCGCTGCTCGGCGGCGCGGAGGGGCACGGCTTCAAGCAGCTGATGGCGACGTTCGAAAGCGCCCGGGTGCAGACCGCGGCGCGCGCGGTCGGAGTGGCGCAGAACGCGTTCGAGCTGGGGCTCGGCTATGCGCTGGAGCGGCGCCAGTTCGGCCGCAACATCGCCGGCTTTCCGCGGGTGCAGCTAAAGCTCGTGATGATGGCGGTAGAGACGATGATGGCGCGCCAGCTCGCCTATTTCGCCGCGCGTGAGAAAGACAGCGGCCGGCGCTGCGATATCGAGGCGGGGATGGCCAAGCTGCTCGCCGCCCGGGTGGCCTGGACCAACGCCGATAACGCGGTGCAGATCCACGGCGGCAATGGCTACGCGCTCGAATACCCGATCAGCCGGGTGCTGTGCGACGCGCGCATCCTCAACATCTTTGAAGGCGCGGCCGAAATCCAGGCGCAGATCATCGCCCGCGGGCTGCTGGCGGGACGGAATTAGCCCGCAAGAGCCACATTGACCCGGCGGTTCTGGCGGCCTTTGTTCTCGATCTTGCCGATTTCGACCGGGCCGATCTCGGCGGTGTTGCGGACATGGGTGCCGCCGCACGGCTGCAGGTCGACGCCGGCGATCTCCAAGAGCCGCACGCGGCCGCTGCCGGTCGGCGGCTTGACCGACATCGTGCGCACCAGCTCGGGATGGGCGGCAAGCTCGGCGTCGTCGATCCAGCGCGGCGCAACGGCGTGGCCTTCGGCGATCAGCCTGTTGAGCGCGGCGGCGATCGCCTCTTTGTCGAGGCTCGACCCCGGCACGTCGAAGTCGAGCCGGCCGCGCCCATCGGCGACCTGGCCGCCGGTGACGGCGCCCGGCACCACGGCGCAGAGCAGGTGCAGGCAGGTGTGCATGCGCATCAGCCGATGGCGGCGGTTCCAGTCGATCTCGGCGATGACTTCGGCGCCGGGCTGCGGCAAGGCCGCGCCGGGGGCGGGAACATGGATCACCTCGTCCGCTGCTGCGCCCTTGATCGCATCGGCGATTGCGATCGCGGTGCCGTCGGCGAGCCTCAGCACGCCGGTATCGCCCGGCTGGCCGCCGCCGGTCGGGTAGAACACGGTGCGGTCGAGGCGGATGCCGTGCGCGTCGACCGCGACGATCCGCGCCGGGCAGGAGCTGGCATAGGCATCGTCACGAAACAGGAGATCGGTCATCGATACGCCTCGAAAACGGGTCTGCGATGATATCGAAAAGGCGGTGATTTGGGTTATTCATAGCACTGCTGCGACGCGGTGCGCCGTGGTCGCGGACAAGGAGAATTGAGCGACATGACGTCAGCAAGACCAAGAAAGCGATCACCGGTCCTCTGGGCCATCGTCACCGCCGGCGCACTCCTCGCCGGTTGTCAGGAGGGTGAGAAGGTATTCGTCACGACGGCCGATGTGGATTTGCGCTCGGGCCAGGAGGACGATTCGTCGGTAGTTGCCAGGCTGCCGGAAGGGACGCCGGTCGTGCCCGCGGGGCAGGTGGGCTCCCATTGCAATTCCTGCTGGAAGGTAAGTACGCCGCAAGGCACCGGCTGGGTCTATACCCGTTATCTCACCACCCGGGAGGCCGGCGAGCCATGAGCGCTCAGCCCGCCATCCACGGCGGGCTCGGTAAGTTGCGTTCCTTGAGGAATTCCGGGTTGAACAGCTTTGATTGATAGCGCGTGCCGGAATCGGCGAGGATCGTCACGATCGTGTGCCCCGGGCCGAGATCGCGCGCCAGCCGGATCGCGCCGCAGACGTTGATCCCGGTCGAGCCGCCGAGGATCAGCCCCTCGTCGAAGGCGAGCGAGAACAGGATCGGCAGCATCTCCTCGTCGGTGATCTGGTACTGGCCGTCGGGGGCAAAGCCTTCGAGGTTCTTGGTCTCCCGGTTGTTGCCGATGCCTTCGGTGATCGAGCTGCCTTCAGGCTTGAACTCGTGCCGCGCGTACCAGCTGTAGATGCCCGACCCCATCGGATCGGCGAGGTAGATCTTGACCTTCGGGTTGCGCTCGCGCAACGCAATGCCGACCC
>DASQGR010000041.1:0-15443 GCA_035632515.1 Allostellaceae bacterium
ACCCCGGTTACCGAGCGCTCGTACAGCGCCGTCATCGTGGCGGCGTAAAGATGGATGCCGGAGAGGAAGTCGACGACAGCCGGCCCGGCCTTGAGCGGCGGGCGGTCGGGCTCGCCGGTGACGCTGATCAGGCCCGAGACGGCCTGGATCGTCAGGTCCATCGCCAGGTTGTCGCGGTCGGGGCCGCTGAGCCCGTAGCCGGTGCCCGAGGCGTAGATCAGCCGGGGGTTGATCGCGTGCAGCACCTCCCAGCCGACCCCGAGTCTGTCCATCACCCCGGGCGCGAAGTTTTCCAGCAGCACATCGCCTTTCTCGGCCATGCGGAACAGTAGCTGCTTGCCGCGCTCATCCTTGAGGTTGAGGGTGATTGCGCGCTTGTTCGAATTGAGCATCGCGATCGGGAATGTCGTGCTTTTGCCCGGCGGGGCGCGGCGGCGCAGCGGCTCGCCTTGCGGCGGCTCGATCTTGATGACGTCGGCGCCGGCCGTCGCCATCAGCAGGGTCGCATAGGGGCCCTGATAGACCTGCCCGAAATCGAGCACGGTAATCCCGGCCAGCGGCATGTTGGCGCGCGCCATGACTTACCCCCGCAACGCTGTCATCGCGAGCGTAGCGAGGCAATTTCCTACCGCAGCAGGCCAAGGCGGAAGGAGATTGCCGCGTCGCGCTACGCACTCCTCGCAATGACGCATGTTCGGCTACCGTCCCTTGAACCCGCGCGGCGGGCGCTTTTCGGCGAAGGCGCGCGCCGCTTCCTGGAAATCCTCGGTCAGGTAGAGCTGGAACGGCGCCGCGATGAACTGCGCTTCGCGGACCAGGCGATCGAGATACCAGCGCCGCGTGCGCACCGTGGTCCGCACGCTGAGCGGCGGGTTCTTGGCGACGGCCTGGGCCAGCTCGCGCGCGACCTCGAGCACCTTTCCGGCCGGGGCGAGGCGGTTGAAGATGCCGGCGGCGAAACCTTCCTCGGCGGTGAAGAAGCGCCCGGTCAGCGCAATCTCCTCGCCGAACGCCGCGGCGTTGCGATAGTGAAACAGGGCCCAATAGCGTGAGGCGCCGAGACCCCGCGAGGTCTCGGTGAGCTGCAGCCGCGTCCCGGCCTCGGCGACGATCAGGTCGGATTCGAGCGTCAACCCAAGCGCCAGCCCCAGCACATAACCATGCACTGCGGCAATGATTGGCTTCCAGTTGACCGATCGGCTGAACAAATCGGCCGAATTGGTGCCCCAGCCTTGCGGCCCGCCGAGCTTTTCGAATTCGTCGCGGCTGCGCAGTTGCCGCTGATGCACGTCGGCACCGCTCGAAAAGGCGCGGCCCTTGCCGGTGAGGATCGCGACATCGGCCTCGGCATCGAGATCGAACCGGCGAAAGGCCTCGGACAGCTGGCGCACGACCTCGTCGCTGACCGCGTTCAGCTTTTCCGGTCGGTTCAGCGAGATCGTCGCGATCCGGTCGACGCACTCGTAAATGACGAAGTTATTGTCTTCCGCAGCCACCGCTTCCTCCCGCAACCCGCATCGCTGCGGAAAGGTTGCGGGGGAAGCTCAGTGCTGTCAACGCCGGGCGACGCAAACCGGCCGGGCAGGTTTGCCGGGCCAGCGCGTCACCCCACCAAAAGAACGATAAGGAAAATAACCAAAAGCAGCCCGATGCCGCCCGACGGGTAATAGCCCCATCCGGCGCTATAGGGCCAGGTCGGCAACGCGCCAAGCAGCAGCACGATCAGCAGGATGAGAAGCAGGATGCGCATGGTTGCCGCCTTTGCCTTTGGCTTTGCAAGGTCGTCCGCAGGCTAGCGGCGGCCGGTGATCTCCCGGACGGCGTCCTTGGCGTGGCCGATCGCCGAACGCACCCGGCCTTCGGCCTTGTCGGCCCGCCCCTCGGTCTCGAGCTTGCGGTCGCCGGTAGCCTTCCCGACGGCTTTCTTGACGGCGCCAGTGGCCTTTTTCACGCCGCCGGCGATGCGATCCTTGTTCATGGCTGGGCTCCTAAACTACAGGGTTGCCGGGCTGAACGATGAGAACGTGACAATGGTTCCCCACGTCGGGATTAGATGACGTGGAACACGTCGGGATCAGATGACGTGGAAGAGGTAGAGCAGGATGATGACGGGGATCGGAATCCCGATCAGCCACAGCAGAATTCCGTGACCCATGTTCTCTCTCCTACGGCGACGACGGCATGACGATGCCGCCGGGGACAGGCGGTTAAGCCCCACGCCAACGGAGAATTGTTGCGGCGGTTCCCTGACCTCTGCGGCGACGCCGCTATCGGTTTCCGGTATTGGTCCGGCGATGGCGGCTCAGCGCAGGTTTGCCGGCACCTCCAGCCCGAGCAGCCGCGCCGCGTTGCCGCCGAAAATCTGCCGGCGCTGCCGATCGTCGAGGCCGGGAGCGCCTTCGACAAAACCGATCGGGTTGGTTTCGCCCATGTCGTAGGGATAGTCGGTGCCCATCAGCACATGATCGGGCCCGTATTGCTGCACCAGATATTCGAGCTGGTGGTGGGTGAACACCATCGTGTCGAAATGCAGCCGCTTCAGATAGGTGGTCGGGTCTTCCTTGAGGTGCTCGCAGCAATCGGGGCGGGCGGAGGCGCCGTGGTCGATGCGTCCGGAATAGGCGGGCAGGTAGCCGCCGCCATGGGCGATCACCAGCTTCAACCCCGGATAGGCCTCGAGCACGCCGCCGAAGATCAGGTGATGCACCGCGATGGTCGATTCGAGCGGGATGCCGATGACGTTGCTGAAATAATGGTCGCCGAAGCGGCGCCCGTCGGTGAACCCCGAGGGATGCATGAAGATCACCGTGCCAAGCTCTTCCAGCTTCTGGAAGATCGGGCGGAATTTCGGATCGGAGAAATCCGCCCCGGCGACATTCGAGGAAATCTCGATGCCGCGCATGCCGAGCGATTTGGTGATGCGTTCCAGCTCCTGGATCGCCAGCTCCGGCGCCTGGAACGGGATTGTCCCCATGCCGGTGAAGCGGTTGGGGTGACGGGCGACGATGTCGGCGATGTTGTCGTTGACCGCCTGCGCCGTGGCGAGCCCGAGATCGGGTTCGGTCCAATAGAACATCTGCACCGGCGCCGGCGAGATCGCCTGCATGTCGATGCCCATCTCGTCCATGTCGGCAAGGCGCTTTTCGACCGAGGTGAGCTGGCTATGCGTGCGTTCCATCTGCTCGCGCTGGACCTCGCGGGTGCGGTCGTTGGCGAACTTCATCGTCGCGTCGCGCTCGGGGTTCCAGAACGGCTTGACCATTTCGTCCGCCTTGTCGAAATGGACATGGCAGTGGATGTCGACCGTGTACCACTTGCCGCGATGCTGCCGCGGACCGGGAAAGCGGCCCTCGATCCGGGTGCCGGGCGGGGTGCAGGTGAACAGCATCGAGGCTTCCTCCAAAATTGTCCGTCATTGCGCGCTCGGGGAGCAATCTCTGGCCTCGGCGCGCCCGCGTCGAGATTACGGTATCGCGCAGTGCTCCTTCATGGTTTCGCGGCGCAATGGCGACGGGTCATTTTAGGCGCGTGTTGCCGTGGCAAGCCAGCATTGGTCGCGCACCGAATGCCGATGGCGAGGCGGAGGCGCGGTCGTCGGCAGACCCAAACGGGTCGATGTGCTCCGTGGCCTCGGTCACTCACAAAAGTGTCATTTGCCCACTTGCGCAGCCGTCGTTTGCATAAGGGAGGAACAGCGGCATTCCGTGCCGAGACGACCGGGTGACGTCAGCGATGCGGTTTCGGCGTGGCTGACCTGCGGTGCTGAGCGAATTAGCGCGGCAACCCCGCGGCCCCACATTCCCGCGAACGCAAGGGACGATCCCTGAGGGAGATTTACCATGCGCAGGCTGCTGACGCTCCTTGCCTTGACGGTCGTGGTCGCGAGTTGCGGCCCGGTTACCAGTCCGCCGGACTCGGGCGACGACCCCTACACTCCCTATGGCAGGTCGCGCGGCCGCACCTACGGCCTCAACGTGGTGCCGGACCTCCCCGTCATCTCCTCCGGCCGGACCCAGGCGTCGAACTCCTCGGCGCTGACATAGCCGAGTTTCAGCGCCGCATCGCGCAGCTTCAGCCCTTCGCGATGGGCGAGGAGGGCAATCGCGGCGCTCTTCTCGTAGCCGATATGCGGCGACAGCGCCGTCACCAGCATCAGCGAGCCGTCGAGATGCTCGCGGATACGTGCGGCATTGGCGCCGATGCCGCTGGCGCAATGGGTGGTGAACGAGCGGCAGGCATCGGCCAGAAGCTCTGCCGATTCCAAGACGTTGAAGAGAATGATCGGCTTGTAGGCATTAAGCTGGAAACTGCCCTGGCTGCCGGCGAAGGCGACGGCATGGTCGTTGCCGAAAACCTGCACCGCCACCATTGTCAGCGCCTCGCACTGGGTCGGGTTGATCTTCCCCGGCATGATCGACGAGCCCGGCTCGTTTTCGGGAATCGTCAGTTCGCCGATCCCGGCGCGCGGGCCGCTCGCGTACCAGCGAATGTCGTTGGCGATCTTGAACAGGGCGCCGGCCAGGGTGCGCAGCGCCGCGCTGGCGCCGACCATCGCATCGTGGGCCGAGCCGACCGCAAACAGGTTGGCCGCCGGGCGGAACGGCAGCCCGGTCTCCCGGGCGATGAGGGCGGCCGCGAGCACGCCGAAGCGGGGCGGGGCATTGAGCCCGGTGCCGACGGCGGTGCCGCCGAGCGGGATTTCGTATAGCGGGTCGAGCGCGGTGCGGATTCCCGTCACGGCGTGATCGAGCTGGGCAACCCAGCCGGAAAACACCTGGCCGAGCGTGATCGGCGTCGCGTCCTGCAGATGGGTGCGGCCAACGATGACGATGTCGCCAAGCGCCCGGCTGCGCTCGGCCAACGCGTTGCGCAGGTTGTGAACCGCACGCAACAGCCGGTGGTGGATCGCTTCGGCCGCAGCGATATGCATCACGGCGGGGAAGGCGTCGTTGGAGGAGTGGCTGCGGTTGACGTCGTCGTTGGGGTGGATCGCCACACCGCCGAGCGCGGTCGCGCGATGGGCGACGACCTCGTTGGCGTTCATGTTGGTCTGCGTGCCGGAGCCGGTCTGAAACACCACCAGCGGAAACTCGCCGTCGAGCTGTCCGTCGATCACCTCGTCGGCGGCGCGAACGATCGACGCAACCTTCTCGGCCGGCAACTCGCCCAGAGTGCCGTTGGCCTCCGCCGCGGCTTTCTTGACGATGCCGAGGGCGCGAATCACCGCGCGGCCCCACACGAAGCGATTGCTCCCGATCGGAAAATTCTCGATCGAGCGCTGGGTTTGCGCGCCCCATAGCCGATCCGCCGGGACCTGGACCTCGCCGAGGCTGTCGTGTTCGCGCCGCATCTTCTGCATCGTCGCGCTCCCGGTGTCGTCGCGAGAAATGTGCGTCTAAGATGGGGAACGCTGCCGCACTGCGGAACGGCGCAGCCGAAGTATTGTTTCCATTCCCGGGAGTTTGGAGCGACGGCTTGGTGGCGTCGAAGACCGAACCATCGCAGGGGCTGCTCGCCGGGGTCCTCGAGACGATCGGCGACGCCGTCTATGCAATGGACCGTGGCGAGCGGATTCTCTACGCCAATCGCCGCGCCTTTGAATTGTGGGGAAAGCACCCGGACGAGGTGGTCGGCTATACGCTGCGCGAGGCCTTCCCCGGCGTCGAGGCGGGCGAACCTTATCGCGCTTACCGCTCCGCGCTGACCACCCGCGAGCCGGTTCACATCGAAACCGTTGCCCCGGCGCTGGGCGGCCGCTGGATCGCGCTCGATGTGCATCCCGCAGCCGAGGGCGGTCTTGTGGTCGTGTTCAGAGACATCGACCAGCGCAAGCGCACCGAAGAAGCGCTGCGCGAGAGCGCCGAGCGGTTCCGCTCGATGCTGGAAGCGCTCCCGCTGATGGCTTACGTCTTCGACACCAACGGCGACGCGCTCTATTACAACCGGCAATTCTACCACTATGTCGGCCCTTCCGTCGGGCGGAGTGCCGCGGCGCGGTCTGCGGTGCTTCATGCAGACGACCGGGCGATGGTCGACGAGGCGCGCAGCCAGGGGTTCGTGTCCGGGCAGGAGTACGCCGTCGAGGTGCGCATTCGCCGCCATGACGGCGCGTATCTCTGGCACCGCATCCACAACCGCCCGATGCCGGTCGACGACACGCTCATGCTGTGGCTCGGCACGGCGGTCGACATCCATGAGATGCACGCCGCCAACGAGCTGCTCGAGGACCGCGTCGCCGAGCGCACCGCCGAGCTCGAAGCGGCCAATCGTCGGCTGGCGGCGCAGATCGAGGAACGCGAGGAGGCCGAAGCCCAGCTTCGTCAGGCGCAGCGGATCGAGGCCGTCGGCCAGCTGACCGCCGGCATCGCCCATGACTTCAACAACCTGCTGACCTCGATTATCGGCAATGTGGAGTTGCTCGCGTCCCGGCTCGGGGCGGTCGACGAGCGGTCCAGGCGGCTGCTCGCCGCCGCCCTCTCCGCGGCCGAGCGCGGCGCGGCACTGACCGCGCAGCTGCTCGCCTTCTCGCGCCAGCAGCGGATGAACCCGGAGGCGATCGACCTCAACCAGGTGGTCGCCGGCATGGCGTCGTTGCTGCAAAGCACGATCGGCGCATCGATCCGGATCGACCTGGCGCCGGCCAAACGATTGTGGCTGGCGCTTGCCGACATCGCCCAGATCGAGCTGGTCCTGCTCAACCTGACGATCAATGCGCGCGACGCGATGCCGGCCGGCGGCTCGATCCGGATCGAGACCGGAAACGCCAAGCTGGGTCCGCCCCGCCGGCCCGAGGAACCGCCCGCCGGCGAGTACGTGATGGTTTCCGTCGTCGATACCGGCGCCGGCATCGCCACGGATATCCTTGAAAAGGTGTTCGACCCGTTTTTCACGACGAAGGAAATCGGCAAGGGATCGGGGCTCGGCCTCTCGCAGGTGCTCGGCGTCGCCCAACAGCTCGGCGGCGGCGTGCGGATCGAGACGCAACCTGGAGAAGGCACCGCCGTCAGGGTGTTTCTGCCGCGCGTCCATGCGGTGCCCGTCGACACCGTCCGCAGCGAGGCCACTCGAGCGGGCACCGTCGCCGACAGCATTCGCCAGTTGCGCACGATCCTGCTGGTCGATGACGATTCCGATGTCCGCGCCGTCGCCGCGGCGATGCTGCTGAATTACGGGCTTACGGTGATCGAGGCCGGCAGTGGCGGGGCGGCGCTGGAACGGCTCGACCAGGACAAGCCGCCGATCGATATGCTGATCGCCGACATCGCGATGCCCGGCATGAGCGGTCTTGAACTCGGTCGCGCGGCCCGGCAGAGCCGGCCCGACCTGCCGATTTTGTTCATTACCGGATTTTCCAACACGGTGGGTTTTGAAAACGCCGTGTCGACAACGGTGCTGCAGAAGCCGTTCCGCGTCGAGGAGTTGGCCGCCAAGATCGCCGAAGCGCTTGGCAAGAATGCCGAGCGTGTCGGTCTCAAACTGCCGCCGACCGCGACGCCGAGCATCCCGGCGCATCCTTCAGACGGTCGATGAGCTGCGCGCCAGCGGGCCCCTCGGTTACGGGGCCGGCATCTGCAATGCCGTCCTTCGGCCGCCGTCTCAGGCGATCATCTGCGGGACGACGAGGAACAGATCGGTGTCGTCGGTCTTCTCGCCGGCGGCGGTGATCAGCGCATGCGCCTGGCCGCGGTGATGGGTCTGGTGATTGAAGAAATGGGTGACGAGCAGCCGCTTCGGCGCGGTGACCTCGCGGTTGGCGGCACCGCTGAACCACACCAGATCGGCGTCGAGCCAGGCGTCGTCGACCTTAGCCGCCCATCGCTCGATATCGGCGTCGCGCTTGACCCGGGCGCTGCAGAGCTCGGCGTAGTCCTCGATGAAATGGTCGCTTTCCTTGATCGGGGTGGTCGGCCGCTGCCAATTGTCAAAGCGCGACATCCATTGGCTGTCGCCCCACAGGATGTGAACCAGCGTGCCGTGCAGCGAGCCCCAGAAGGCGCCGTGCGGCTTGCGCCGCTCCTCGGCGCTCAGGCGCGAGGCGGCGGCGTAAATGCGGCGGTTCATCTCGCTGTTGTAGGCGGCCATCGTGCGGCAATAAGCGGGGGTTATCATGGGTTTTCTCCCCTGATTGCTGGCGTCATGGCGAGCGCGGCGAAGCAATCTCGTGCAAATTCGGGTTCCGCCCATCGAGATTGCATCGTCGCTACGCTCCTCGTAATGACCGGACGGATGGTTCCGTTTGCCGCAAACGCTGCCACGCGTCAAACTTGATTTGGATCAACCGAGAGGGTCGAGACGATGCCTGAAGGAAAGCGGCCGCGGCCGGAGCCGACGCCCGAAACTCGGCATTTCTGGGAAGGGACGCGGACAGGGGAGCTGCGCCTGCAGCGCTGCAATGCCTGCCAGAAAGCCTATTTCCCGCCGCGCCCGTTCTGCCCTGCTTGCGGGCAACGCGAGGTCAGTGTGTTCAAGGCGAGCGGCAAGGGACGGCTGTTCAGCTATGTGATCCACCACCGCCCGGTCGCCGGCTTCACCCCGCCTTACGCCATCGCCGTCGTCGAGCTCGACGAAGGGCCGCGGATGATGACCAACATCGTCGATTGCCCGCAAACCCCCGAGGCGCTCGTCCTCGACATGCCGCTCGAAGTCACCTTCGAGAAGCAGGACGACGAGATCACCCTGCCGTTGTTCCGGCCCGTTAAAAACTAAATTGGCGAAAGGCTGACCCCATGAAGCACAACAGCATCGCCATCGTCGGCGCGGCCGAGACCACCGAGATGGGCCGCATCCCGGAAATGTCGCAGATCATGCTGCACGCCGACGCCGCGCTCAATGCGATGAAGGATGCCGGGCTCTCCCCCAAGGACATCGACGGCGTCTCCACCGCCGGTGAGACCCCGACCTCGATCGCGCATTATCTCGGCATCACCCCGAAATGGGTCGACGGCACCGCGGTCGGCGGCTGCTCGTTCATGATCCATGTCCGCCACGCCGCCGCGGCGATCGAAAGCGGCATGGCCAAGACCATCCTGATCACCCACGGCGAAAGCGGCCGATCCGGGGTCGGGCGCACCCGCAATGTTGTGGCGGCGTCGAGCCTGCCCGGCCAGTTCGAACAGCCCTACGGGCCGATGGGTCCGCCGACGCTGTTCACCATCCCGGTGCTGCGCTACATGAAAACCTACGGCCTGACCCACGAACAGCTGGCGATGGTCGCGGTGGTGCAGCGCGAATGGGCCGCGAAGAACCCGCGCGCCACCTTCCGCGACCCGATCACGGTCGACGACGTGCTCAATTCGCGGATGATCGCCTATCCGTTCCGACTGCTGCAGTGCTGCCTCGTCACCGACGGCGGCGGCGCGCTGATCCTGACCTCCGCCGACCGCGCCAAGGACTTCCCGCAAAAGCCGGTCTACCTGCTCGGCACCGGCGAGAGCGTCGAGACGCCGATGGTCAGCCAGATGGAGGATTTCACCTCGTCGCGCGCCTTCCGCGTCGCCGGTCCGACCGCCTTCGCCGAGGCCGGGATCAAGCACGGCGACGTCGATCATCTGATGATCTACGACGCGTTTGCCCATTTGCCGATCTACGGGCTCGAAGATCTGGCTTCTGCAAGAAGGGTGAGGCGGCGAGCTTTATCTGGAGCGCAACACCGCCCCCGGCACCGGCAAGCTGCCGCTCAACACCAACGGCGGCGGACTTTCCTACATGCACTCGGGCATGTACGGGATGTACGCGCTGCAGGAGAGCGTGCGGCAGATGCGCGGCATCGCCCCGGCGCAGGTCCCGGACGCGAAAATCTCGGTCTGCCACGGTGTCGGCGGCATGTTCGCCGCCAGCGGCACCGTGATCATGACCAACCAGGGGCCTTAAGTTTTTGACCCCCGGGACTTGATATCCTCATCCGATAGATCCCCGGGTCGAGTCCGGTGATGGCGGTGCTATTTCGCCAGCGCCGCCACCCCCGGCAGCTCACGGCCTTCGAGCCATTCGAGAAAGGCGCCGCCGGCGGTCGAGACGTAGGTCAGCTTGTCCTCGACCCCGGCGGCCGCGAGCGCGGCGACGGTGTCGCCGCCGCCGGCGACGCTGAGCAGCTTGCCGCCCTGTGTCAGCTCGGCGATTTTTTTCGCCAAGGCGACCGTGGCGCGGTCGAAGGGCGGCGTCTCGAACGCGCCGAGCGGGCCGTTCCACACCAGCGTCTTGCTCTCGGCCAGCGCCACCGAAATACGTGCGACGCTTTCCGGGCCGATATCGAGCATCATCGCGTTCTGTGGCACCGCGTTGACCCCGACCGTCCGCGTGACGACGCCGGGCTTGAGCTCCTCGGCGGTCACCGCGTCGTCCGGCAGGATCACGGTGCAGCCGCGCTTTTCCGCCGCGGCGAGGATGTCGCGCGCGGTATCGGCCATCTCCTTCTCGCACAGCGAGCGGCCGACCGGGCGACCTTGGGCGAACAGGAAGGTGTTGGCCATCGCCCCGCCGATCGCCAGCGTGTCGACCTTGCCGATGATGAATTTGAGCAGGTCGAGCTTGGTCGAGACTTTTGACCCGCCGATCAAGGCGATCACCGGGTGCTGCGGATGCTCGAGCGCGGCGCTCAGCGCCTCGAGTTCGGCCTGCATCAGCTTGCCGGCGGCGTTGGGCAGCAGGTGGGCGAGGGCCGCTATCGAGGCGTGGGCCCGGTGCGCCGCGGAAAACGCGTCGTCGACATAAACATCGCCCAGGGCGGCGAGGGATTTGGCGAAGTCCGGGTCGTTCTTTTCCTCTTCCGGGTGAAAGCGCAGGTTTTCGAGGAGCGCGACGGCGCCGGGCTTGAGCGAATCGACGACATGCTTGGCCTCCGGGCCGACACAGTCGTTGGCGAAATACACCGTCTTGCCGCCGATCGCCCGGCTCAGCGGGCCGACCAGCGGGCGCAGCGATTGCGATGGGTCGACCCCCTTGGGCCGGCCGAAATGCGACATCACAACGACCTTGGCGCCCCTGGCGATCAGCGTCTCGATCGTCGGCGCCAGCCGCTCGATGCGGGTGGCGTCGGCGACCTGGCCGTCCTTGTCGACCGGGACGTTGAGATCGGCGCGCAACAGCACCCGTTTGCCGGCGACATCGAGATCGTCAAGCGTGTGGAACCGCGGCATTGCCGTAATCTCCCGGGCAAGATTTTGCCGCGCAATTAAAGCGGAGGGCAGCGGGCCATTGCAAACCCGCCGCGATGGCATAATTGCAGTACCGCTATGGCGACCGCGCTTGACAAGCTCCTTTACGACACCGCCCAGGCGGCGCGGGTGTCGTGGTTTTTCGGCCAGAAACTGCTGGCGGGACGACTCGCCAAGCCGCTGCCGGTGCCCGACGCGCTGCGCGGCCGCAAGACGGCGGACCGCCGCCGCATCCTCGCCGACCTGCGCAAGCTGCTGGAGCAGGATTGGCGCAACATCGAGGCCGGGCTCTACGCAGCGCCCGAGGATTGGCGCGGCAACCCGCTCGCCGGTCTTGGCCGCGCCATCGATTTCTTTGCCGATCTTGGCGCGGTCGATGCCCGCCGTCATGGATCGCACCGCGACCGCCGCCTGCAGATGCCCGAGGCGGCGCGCTACCCGGCCTATTACCGCCAGCATTTCCATTTCCAGAGCGACGGCTACCTCAGCGCAGCCTCGGCCGAACGCTACGACCACCAGGTCGAGGTGCTGTTCGGGGGCGGGGCCGCGGCGATGCGCCGCCAGGCGCTGGTCCCGCTGCGTGAGGCGCTGCTCGCTTGCGATGGCGGCGCCCGCTCCGCCCGCCTGCTCGACATCGCCTGCGGCACCGGCGCGTTCCTCGCCGAGGTGAAGCGCAATTATCCGCGGCTGTCGGTGACCGGCATCGATCTGTCGGCGCCCTATCTCGGCGTGGCGAGGCGGCGGCTTGCGGGCTGGTCGCGGGTAATGCTGGCCGAGGGAAATGCCGAGACGCTGCCCTTGGCCGACGCCAGCGTCGACATCGTCACCTGCATCTACCTGTTCCACGAATTGCCGCGCCGTGCCCGCCACGCCGTTGCCGGCGAAATCCGCCGCGTGCTGAGGCCTGGCGGGCGGCTGATTTTTGTCGATTCGCTGCAAACCGGCGACGAGCCCGATTACGACGCGACGCTGGACTGGTTTCCCGTCGCCTTCCACGAGCCCTACTACGCGAGCTATTTGCGCGAGGATCTCGGCCGGCTTTTCGGGCCCGGCTTCTCGCCGCTAGGGCACAGTCCCGCCTACTTTTCCAAAGTGTTGGCGTATCGTCGCGAGCTTGGTTAATACCATATCTAGTTCCCTATTGGCGGAGCATCACAAGAGTGATACCGTATGTTGTGGAGGGCAACGCCCCGGCTACAGCATACGGTGAACGCGATGATGGATATCGGCACCTGGACGCCCGAGCGCATCGAGCAATTGACGCTGTTGTGGGATGAGGGGGTCACCACCGCCGAGATTGGGCGCCGCATCGGCGTCACCAAGAACGCGGTGATCGGCAAGGTCCACCGGCTCGGCTTGGTACCGCGGGTGATCACGGTCAGGCCGGCGCCGCGGCGCAACGTCTTCGAGTTCACCGGCCCGGTGTGCATGTGGCCGCACGGCCATCCCGGCGACGACGATTTCCATTTCTGCGGTGGCCGGCCGCTGCCGGGCAAGCCCTACTGCGCCGACCATTCGGCAGTCGCCTACATCAAGCCGAAAGAGCAGAAGTCGAACGCGGCTTGACCCGCCTGCTTTCGGATCGCTAGAGGACTTTCAGCACCGCTTCCGGCGGGCGGCCAAGTGCCGCCTTGCCGCCCGAGACGACGATCGGCCGCTCGACGATGATCGGGTTATCGGCCATCGCCGTGACGAGCTGGTCTTCCGATAATTTGGCCGGGTCGATCCCCGCGGCGGCGGCCTCTTTCTTTCGCACCACCGCCTTGGCCGGCAGGTTCATCTGCGCCAGCAGCTGCTTGAGCTGCGCTGCGGTGTAGGGCGTCTTCAGGTATTCGACGATCTCGGGCTCGATCCCCTTGTCGCGCAGCAGGGCAAGGGTCTTGCGCGACGTATTGCAGCGTGGGTTGTGATAGATCGTAACCGGCATGGACAGCCTCCCGGGCGGCGTCTGTTGTCGGGCTGATTGTCCCTGCCTAGAGTGGCATCGCCAAGCTATTTTCCGGGAGCTTTCGAGGGACGATGCGGCTCAACGACGAGGAACGGGCGATGCTCGCCGGCGAGCAGGGCGAACCGCGACGCTGGGCGATCTCGCACCAGGTCGGGGTCGGGGAGTTCTTCGACGCCGCGGACCTCGTGCCGGTGTCGCAGGCGCACATCATGGCCGACACCGAATCCCTGGGCGAAGCCGGAATCGGCTTTCTCGAGACCCTGTCCGGCGCGCCCGAGGCACAGCGCCGGGTACGGGTGCCGACCTTGACCGACCCGCGGGGGCTCGATTTCTCGGTCTACAAGCGCCTGGGGCAAAGCGAGGCGATGGCGGTGCTCGAAGCCCGTGCGATCGCCGCGCTGAAGGCCTTCGGCGTGCTGATGACCGACACCTGCATCAACTACCAGACGATCATGCCGGCGGTGCGCGGCGACCATGTCGCGTACGGCGACACCGGCGTGGTCATCTATTCGAACAGCGTCTTCGGCGCGCGCAGCAATTTCGAGGGCGGGCCGTCGGCGCTTGCCGCCGGACTGACCGGACGCACCCCGCGTTACGGCTATCACCTCGACAAGCGCCGCCGGGCGACCCGGCGCTTCCGCCTCGGCACGGGGCCGCGCGATCTGAGCGAGTGGGGCGCGCTCGGCGGCATTGTCGGGCGGGCCTGCGGCTCGTATTGGGAGGTACCGCTGATCGAGGGCATCGAGACCGTGCCCGGCTCCGATGTGCTGAAGCATTTTGGCGCGGCGCTGGCCAGCTACGGCTCGGTCGCACTGTTTCACATGCCCGGCATCACCGCCGAGGCCGCCACCGCCGACGCGGCCATCGAGGCGACGCACATCGGCCGCGCCGAGATCGACGCCTTTGTCGCCGCCTATGCCCAGCCGGGCGACAAGGTCGATGTCGTGGTCTTTGCCGCGCCGCAATTGTCGCTGGTCGAGATGCAGGAGGTCGCCGATGCGCTCGGCGGGCGGCAGGTGCACCCGCAGACGACCTTGCTCGTCGCCACCTCGCCCGAGATCAAGCACGCCGCCGACCGCATGGGCCTGACCGCCCGGATGGAGGCGGCGGGCGCGGTCGTTGCCGCCGGCATCTGCTTTTACCAGAGTTATGCCGGCGAATTGGCCGCGGCGAACGGTTGGCGCCGGCTGCTGACCAATTCGGCAAAGCTGGTCAACATCATTGGCGGCTACGGCTACAAGCCCAGCCTCGCCAGCCTTGAACGCTGCATCGAAGCCGCGGTCGCGGGAAAGATGGTTTGATGCCGATCCTCCTGCACTGCCACCCCGGCGTCGGCCCCGAGGTCACCGGAGAAGCCCTGGTCGCCCGGGACAATTTCAGCGCGCGCTACGACCTCGACCGCAAGGCCGGCATCTTCTCGCGGCCGAGCCACGCGCTGGCCGGGCACAGCTATAACGGCCGCATCCTGGTGCTCGACCAGGCCAAGGGCGGGGTTGCGACCGCCTGGATGCTGCATGAGATGAAGGCGCGAAACATCGTGCCGCTGGCGCTGATCTTCAACCGGGTCAACCCGATCCTGGCGCAGGGCGCAGCCTTTGGGAACGTGACGATGGTCGACCGCTTCGACGGCGACGTGACCGCGCTGTTCCGCACCGGCGACCGGTTGCGCATCGATCCGGCGGCCGGAACCGTCGAGATTTTGAACCGCGATAGCGCGTGACGGCCGATCTTTGCGTCACCGCCGGCCCGTTCGTCTTTTCCCCGTGCTTTGAGCCTGAAGCTGCGCGGCTGATCTGACTGCTGCGGAAAATCTGGTATGATCGATCTTCGCTCTTCGGGGAGAACCCGCCATGGCGACGATGTTTCGCTACACGCTGCCGGTCGAGCAGACCGAGTGGAAGTTCGACGGCAATACCGAGGCCTGCTTCCGCTGGGAATACGACGACGGCCGTGACGGGCTGTTGCAGCTTTACGAAAAGGGCAAGCGGCAGCAATGGAATGCGGCCGAGCGCATCGACTGGTCGCAAGACCTCGATCCCGAGAACCCGATGCTGCTCGACGACCGGGTCATCGCCATGCACGGCACCGACATGTGGAACAGGATGACCAAGCCGGAGCAGGTGCGGGTCCGTCACCATCTGCAGGCGTCGCAGATCTCGCAATTCATGCACGGCGAGCAGGGCGCGCTGATCGCCACCGCCAAGATCGTCCAGAGCGTCCCCAATCTCGATGCCAAGTTCTATGCCGCGACGCAGGTGATCGACGAGGCCCGCCATGTCGAAGCCTACTCGCGGCTGCTCCATGACAAGTTCGAGTTGGCCTATCCGATCACCCATGGCCTC
>DASQGR010000042.1:0-7469 GCA_035632515.1 Allostellaceae bacterium
GCGGCAATGCGAGTGCAGCCTCCTCGACCTCGTTGGCTGCCGCGTCGCGCGGGAAATCGAGCGTCGCGCGCAGCTTGCCGTTGACCTGCACCGCGATCGTCACCTGCTCGTCACGAGCCAGTTCGGCATCGGCCTTCGGCCAGGGAACATCGACCAGCATCTCATCATGGCCGAGGCATTGCCACATCTCCTCGGCGAGATGCGGCATCATCGGGCCGAGCAGCCGGGTCACCGCCTCGAGCCCTTCGCGCAATACCGCACCGACCTCCGGCGCATCGCCGCCGACGTCTTCGAGCGCATTGGTCAGCTCGCGGATGCGCGCGACCGCCCGGTTGAAGCGGAACTTGTCGATGTCGTCGGTGACCGCGGCGATGGTCTTGTGGGTAAGGCGGCGAATTGCGGTCAGCGCCGGGGACAGCTCGCCCGGCACCGCGCCCCCCGGCGACGGCAGCGGCGCGGCCGGCTCCGACACCAGCCGCCACAGCCGATTGACATAGCGCCAGATGCCCTCGATCCCGGTATCGGTCCATTCGAGGTCGCGCTCGGGCGGGCTGTCGGACAGCAGATAGAGGCGCGCGGTATCGGCTCCATAGGTCTCGACGATAGCGTCGAGCCCCACCACGTTCTTCTTGGATTTGCTCATCTTTTCGAGCCGGCCGGCGACTATCGGGCGACCGTTCGCGTCGCTAAGGCGACCGGCGGGGTCGCTTGTCACCTCCTCGGGGAACAGCCACTCGCCCTCGGCATTCTGGTAGGTCTGATGGCAGACCATGCCCTGGGTAAACAGCCCGGCAAAGGGCTCGTCGAGGTCGATGTAGCCGCATTCCTTGAGCGCTCGGGTGAAAAACCGCGAATAGAGCAGGTGCAGCACTGCGTGCTCAACCCCGCCGATATACTGGTCGACCGGCATCCAGTATTCGGCCGCCGCGCGCTCGAAGGCGATCGGCGCCCGCGCCGAGCAGAAGCGCAGGAAATACCAGGACGATTCAAAAAACGTGTCGAACGTGTCGGTCTCGCGGGTCGAGGGGCTGTTGCAATAGGGGCAGGCGACATGCTTCCACGTCGGGTGGCGGTCGAGCGGGTTGCCTGGTCCGTCAAAGCTGACATCCTTTGGCAGTTCGACCGGCAGGTCCTCCTCGGGCACCGGCACGATGCCACAATCCGGGCAATGGATCACCGGGATCGGACAGCCCCAATAACGTTGCCGCGAGACGCCCCAATCGCGCAGGCGATAGGCGATCGTGCGCTGGCCGGCCCCCGTCTGTTCGAGCCGCTCGCCGACCGCGCGTTTCGCCTCGGGTACCGATAGCCCGTCGAGAAAGCCGGAGTTGAACAGCGTGCCGTCATCGACATAGGCGGTATCGCCGACGGCGAAGCTTGCCGGGTCTTCCTTGGGCGGCAGCACCACCGGGATGACCGGCAAGGCGTATTTGCGGGCGAAGTCGAGGTCGCGCTGGTCGTGCGCCGGACAGCCAAAGATCGCGCCGGTGCCGTACTCCATCAGCACGAAATTGGCGACATAGACCGGCACGACCCGGCTTGGATCGAGCGGATGGATCGCCTCGATGCCGGTAGCGTAGCCGCGTTTCTCGGCGGTTTCGATCGCTTCCTCGCTGGTGCCCATGCGGTCGCATTCGGCGATGAACTCGGCGAGCGCCGGGTCGTTCGCCGCCAGTTCCTCGGCGAGCGGATGATGCGGCGACAGCGCCAGGAATGCGGCACCGTAAAGCGTGTCGGGCCGGGTGGTGAACACCTCGATCTTCTCGTCCCGCCCTCCTGGTTGTTGCCCGGCGAGCGCGAAGTGGACCCGCGCGCCTTCCGAGCGGCCGATCCATTTCTCCTGCATCAGCCGCACGCGCTCGGGCCAGCGATCGAGGCCCGCGAGCGCTTCGAGCAGTTCGTCGCTGTAGCGGGTGATGCGCAGGTTCCACTGCGCCAGCAGGCGCTTTTCCACCAGCGCGCCGGAGCGCCAGCCGCGCCCCTCGATCACCTGCTCGTTGGCCAGCACGGTGTTCTCGACCGGGTCCCAGTTGACCCAGCTTTCCCGGCGATAGGCGAGATCCTTGGCCAGGAAGTCGAGAAACATCTTCTGTTCGTGCCGGTAGTATTCCGGATGGCATGTCGCCACCTCGCGCGACCAGTCATAGGCAAAGCCCATGCGTTGGAGCTGCTCGCGCATCGAGGCGATGTTTTCCGCGGTCCACACCGCGGGGTGGATGCCACCCGCGATCGCCGCGTTCTCTGCCGGAAGGCCAAACGCGTCCCACCCCATCGGGTGCAGCACGTTGTACCCCTGCGCCCGGCGATAGCGGGCGACAAGATCGCCCATCGTGTAGTTGCGGACATGCCCGACATGCAGCTTGCCCGACGGGTAGGGAAACATCTCGAGCACGTAGTATTTCGGCCGCGTCGGGTCGTGCTGGGCTTCAAAGCTGCGGCGCTCGCGCCAGCGCTGCTGCCACTTCGCCTCGCTCTCCCGAAAACTGTAACGCGACATGCTGTTTCCTGCGGCGGCGGTGGTGGCCGCCGGTGATTATTGTAGGGCGCGGATGCGGGCGATATGGATCTGTCGCGCCCGCTGAAGAATGTCGTTTTCAAGGTCGGCGGCGACGGTGCGGTCGATCGGGCCGTCCTGCCACTGACCGTTCGGCCCGCTGGTCTGCCGCTCGACCGTGACCACGATCGAATCCGAGCGCAGTGCCCGCGCCTTGACAAAGGCGGTGATGCGCATCCGCTCGCCGGGCTTGCTTTTGGGCGTATACCAGTTGGAGACGGCGAGGCCGGCCATCGGATCGAGCGAATCCATCGATACAAAGCTCAGCGTGTCGAGCACCGCCTGCCACAATACCGGGCTGACCCCGGGGCCGGTTTTCGGCCCGATCTCCTGAGTGGGCTTTTTGGCGATACCGAGCACGGTCCAGATCGTCGACTCGGTATCCATGCCTTCTTCGGGTTCGGCCGAGGCCTGCTGCGAGGCCTGCGGCAGCTGGGCGGCGACTGCATCGTCCTGGGCGACCGGGGTGGCGGTGCAGCCGGCGGTCAGCCCAATGGCGAGCAACGAAAGGCTTGCAGCAAAGACGACGGGGGAGCGGTAATAGAAAGCCGGCATCATGCAATCCTGTGCGGCATAACCGCGGGCCGGCCGCGGCAGCGATAGGTTTTGCCAGGAATGGAGCCGTTATGGAAGGGGTGATCGCCGCCAATCTCGCCGCTGTCCGCGCTCGAATCGACCATGCCGCAGAGGCTGCAGGCCGCGCTCCCGGGGCGGTGTCGCTGGTCGCGGTCAGCAAGACCCAGCCCGTCGCCGCGGTGCGCGCGGCGCTCGCCGCCGGACAGCGCCTGTTCGGCGAGAACCGGGTGCAGGAGGCGCTCGACAAGTTTCCCGGCTTGCGCGGCGAATTTCCCGATCTCGTGCTGCACCTGATCGGCCCGTTGCAGACCAACAAGGTGCGCGATGCGGTCGCCCATTGCGACGTGATCGAGACGGTCGACCGGCCGCGACTCGCCGAGGCGCTGGCGCGCGAGATGGAGCGCAGCGGCCGCCGGCCGCCCTGCTATATCGAGGTCAATACCGGCGAGGAGCCGCAAAAGGCCGGGATTTTCCCGGCTGCGGCGGACGGTTTTATCGCCGATTGCCGCGATCGGCTCGGTCTGCCGATCGTCGGGCTGATGTGCGTGCCGCCGCATGACGAGGAGCCCTCGCTGCATTTCGCGCTGCTGCGCGAGATTGCGCGGCGTAACGGGCTCACCGGGCTCAGCATGGGGATGAGCGCCGATTTCGAGACCGCAATCCGCTTCGGCGCGACGCATGTCCGTGTCGGCACCGCGATCTTCGGCGCTCGCCAATCGTATCAAACGGCGGCGAAATAGGTTTTCCCGACTCCATGGGTTCAGAGCGACCTGCGCGCGTGAATGACCCTCTCTAAAGGAGATGACCGCTGCGGGTCGCCTTGGTGCTGAGGTAGCGCTCGTTGTGGTCGTTGGCGGGAAAGGCGTGCGGCACCCGCTCGACCACGGCGATGCCGCAGCGCTGCAGCGCGGCGACCTTGTCGGGGTTGTTGGTCAACAGCCGCACGGTGGTGTAGCCGAGCTGGCGCAGCATCTCCGCCGCCGGCAGGTAGACCCGCTCGTCGGCGTCGAAACCGAGCTGCTCGTTGGCGTCGATGGTGTCGAACCCGGCATCCTGCAGCTGATAGGCGCGCAGCTTGTTGACGAGGCCGATGCCGCGGCCCTCCTGCGCCAAGTAAAGCAGCACCCCGCCGCCGGCCGCCGATATTGTCGCGATGGCCCCGCGCAGCTGGTCGCCGCAATCGCAGCGCAGGCTCGCCAGCAAATCGCCGGTAAAGCATTCCGAGTGCAGCCGCACCAAAACGCCGCTCGCGGGGTCGGGGTCGCCGATCAGGATCGCCAGGTGCTCGGTGCCGCCATCGCCGGGTCGGAAGGCGACCAGGCGCGCATCTTCGGCTTCGGCCAGCGGCACCCGGGCTTCGGCGACGCGTTCGAGGCCGGCGATTGCCGCGCGCCGGTTCAGCACCGCGGTCATGTCGACCACGGCGAAATCGGCGCGCCGCTTGGCCAGGGCCGCTTCGGCGGGAACCAGCCACAAGACCAGCGCGGCGGGCAGCAGGTCGGCCAATTTTGCGAGAGTGACCGCGGCCAGCGCACCGGGTTCGACGCTGGCCGGCACGGGGCCAAGGCCGGGCGGCTCGGCGCCGAGCGAGGCTGCCGGATCGGCGAGGTTGCGGATCACCGCGGCGGAAAGCTCCGGCGAGACGGTGATCCTCACCGCCCCGGCCAGGCCCGAACGTGGGGCGAGGCCGAGCGCCACAGCACGCCGGCGGGTGACGACGACGCTCAGCCGGCGGCTCGAAATGTTGCGCAGCCGGTCGAGGCTGTCTTCGTTGACGAGTTCGGCGGCGATCGCCAAAACCGCCCCGTTGTCGCCGCTCAGCAGCACCGGGTCGCCGCGCCGGAACGCGACGATCGCCTCGTCAAGCGCGCGCCCGTCGGCTCGGGAGTTTGACGACGGCGTCGAAGGTTCCGACCGTTCTGCCACCCGTTACCTCTCCTCGCCGTTCGCCGGCCGCGCCACCGTAAATGAGCAGCCCCGACGGGGCCGCGCAAGCAAAACCGCCGTCGGCATGGCTGCCGCGCACGCCGGCGTGGTCAAAACGTGGGTCTCTGCCGGGCTTCCGGCAAGGCATCGCAAACCCGCCAAGCCGCCTGACAAGACCGGGCGGAATCGGCTAGATTGGCGTCTCGCTGCGAATAAAGCGGTCAACCGGGGATAAAGAAGGCAGCGGCAGCGAATAACGCCGCAGCCGGTACGGGGCGCCACGATTTTCGGAGAAACATGCACGCCGTTCGCAAAATCCTGATCGTCGATGACGACGCGGCGTTGCGCCAGTCGCTGGCGGAGCAGTTCGAGCGCCACGCCGAGTTTGCCAGCGCCGAATGCGGTACCGCGGCGGCGGCGCTCGAAACCGTGGGCAGCGACCGCTTCGATGCGATCCTGCTCGATGTCGGGTTGCCGGACATGGACGGGCGCGAATTGTGCCGGGCAATGCGCCGGGCCGGGGTCACCGCGCCGATCGTGATGCTGACCGCCGCCGACAGCGAGGGCGACACCGTGCTGGGGCTCGACGCCGGCGCCGACGACTATGTGACAAAGCCGTTTCGGCTCAATGTCCTCCTGGCGCGGCTGCGGGCGCATCTGCGCCAGAGCGAGCATCGCGACGACGCCGTGTTCGCGATCGGCCCCTACACCTTCCAGCCGAGCGCCAAGCTGATGACCGATCCGAGCCGGCGCAAGAAGGTGCGGCTCACCGAAAAGGAAACCGCGATCCTGCGCTATCTCTACCACGCCGGCGACCGCGCGATCGGCCGTGCCACGCTGCTCGGCGAGGTATGGGGCTATAATGCCGGGGTGACGACGCACACGCTTGAAACTCATGTCTACCGGCTGCGCCAGAAGATCGAGCGCGACCCGGCCAATGCCGAAATCCTGGTGACCGAGCCGGGCGGGTATCGGCTGTTGCCGTGACGGGGGCTGTTCCAGCATCCCCGCTCACCGATCTCATCATCGTCAGCGCCGCCGATAGCGGCTATTTCCCGCTGCTGCACGATGCGGTGTCATCGGTGCGTGCCCTCAATCGGGACGTACCGGTCGGGGTGCTCGATCTCGGGCTCGCGCCGGATCAGCTTGCCTGGCTCGGCAACCAGGCGGTGCAGATCGTGCGGCCCGGCTGGGACGTTGATTTTCCCGGCCGCGAGCGGATGCCCGAAACCTTCAAGGCGCAAGTGGCGCGGCCGTTCCTGCCGCGGCACTTCCCCGGCTACGAGATGTATTTCTGGCTCGACGCCGATGCCTGGCTGCAGGAGTGGCGGGCGGTCGAGCTCTATTGCGCCGCGGCCGGCAGCGGCAAGCTCGCCATCGCCCTCGAGCTCGACCGCGCCTACAAGCGTCATTACAAGCGGCCAAAGCTGCTCGGCATGAACCTGGCGTGGAAAACCTATCGCGAGGCGTTCGGCTGGCGGGTCGCCGACCGGCTCGGGCGCAACCCCACGGCCAATTGCGGCGTCTTCGCCCTGCATCGCACGGCGCCGCACTGGGCGGCCTGGGCGCGGGTGATGACCCGGGTCCTGCACCGCACCCGGTTTTTCTTTGTCGAGCAGATTGCGCTCAACTACGCAATCTTTGGCGACGGCTTGCCGGCCAATTTCCTGCCGGCCTATTGCAACTGGGCGGTTGGCGACGCGCTGCCGGCGTTCGATGCGGCGCGCCGGCTGTTTGTCGAGCCCCATGCCCCGCACGAGACGATCGGCGTCGTCCACCTTGCCGGTCCCGACCAGAAGACCGGCGTGTTTCGCCTCGACTGCCTCGACGGCGGCACCGTCGAGACGTCGCTGCGCTATGGCGAAAGCCGTGCGCTCCGCGGCGGGGGCGCCCGCTAAAGCGGCAGCGTCACCACGTTGCGGGCCTCGCTGCCGGCACAGGCGCCTGCGGCGGCCCGATAATCGGCGCTGGCGCAAGGCAGGGCGCCGTGGTGATGCAGCACGGCGATCGTGTCGTAGGCAAACCGTTGCAGCAGATCGGCGATACGGTTGCGATCGCCGGGGGTTTCGTGCCCGGATTCGAAAATCAGCGCCGGGCGGAGCCGCTTGAGCGTGCGGGTCGCGCCGGCCAGAACGGCGGCCTCATGCCCTTCGACATCGATCTTGACCAGATCGAGCCGGTCAAGCGCGTGTTCCGCGACGAGCGAATCGAGCGCCCGCAGCGGCACGGCGATGCCGCCGGCGGCAAGGCGCGATTGGCCGGAATCGCTCGCATCGACGGCGAGCCAGCCGTCGCCGTCCGCATCCGAGACCGCCACCGGCACCACCTGCGCCTGGCCGAGATTGTTGATCCGCAACGTCGCCGCCAGGGCCGCCGCGACGGCGGGATTGGGCTCGCAGCACAGGACCCTTCC
>DASQGR010000043.1:0-5045 GCA_035632515.1 Allostellaceae bacterium
TTATCTTCGACCTCAACCTGACCGCGCGGATCGCCCGGGCCGCCGGCCCGCTTGCCGCCGGCACCACCATCGAAATCGGGCCGGGCCCCGGCGGGCTGACCCGGGCGCTGCTCGCCGAGGGCGCCGGCCGGGTTGTCGCCATCGAGCGCGATCCGCGCTGCCTCGCCGCGCTCGAAGAGCTCGCCGGACATTACCGGGACCGGTTGACGATCATTGCCGGCGACGCGCTGGCGGTCGATCCGGTCACCCTTGCCGAAGGGCCGCGACGAATCGTTGCCAATCTGCCCTACAACATCGCCACGGCGCTGCTGCTGCGCTGGTTGGATCGGATCGGCGAGTACGAAAGCCTGACCTTGATGTTCCAGCGCGAAGTTGCCGAACGTTTCGTCGCCGCGCCGCGCAGCCCAGCCTATGGCCGCCTGTCGGTGGTGGTGCAGTGGCTGTGCGAGGCGAGGATTCTGTTCGACATCCCGCCCCAAGCCTTCACCCCGCCGCCGAAGGTGACTTCGAGCGTCGTGCGCCTTACCCCACGCCCGACACCACTGGCGCCGGCCGACAAGGCCGCGCTCGAACGCGTCACCGCAGCGGCCTTCGGCCAGCGCCGCAAGATGCTGCGATCGAGCCTCAGATCCCTCGGCGTACCGGTCGAGCCATTGCTCGCCGAGGCCGGGATCGCCGCAACGGCGCGCGCCGAAGAGCTGTCGGTGGCGGCGTTCTGCGCGCTGGCCCGGGTGTTCGCCTCCGGCGGAGGCAGGTTGCCGGCTACTGGATGATCCGGATAGTCCGGCGATACCGCTGATCGTCGATGGCCAATTCGACGGCATAATGGCCGAGATTGACCACCGGTATCTGGCCGAGATTGACCCAGAGCGTCTGCCCCTGATCTGACGGCTTTTTGATATTCGGCAGCGGGTTATGGGTCAATTCCTTGCCCAACGGGTCATAAAGTCGAAACGACACGCGAAAATCGCCGGCGCCGTCCTTCAGGACGAAGACGAACGCCAAATTCATGCTGGCCGGGAGCTGCGCGTTCGGATCGACCTTGATTTCACCGGTCGGGTAGAAGCCCGTGAGATCGATCTTGCCGTCGGGCCGCTGCTGCGCGACGTCGCACACCAGAAAATCAACGTTCTCGTCAGTCGGCAGCGCCATAGGCGGGAGATCCTTCAGCTCACGGTACAGCGGACAGACGAGCGCCGTTTTTATCCGCTGCGCAGCCACGTCACGAAATCGGCGAGCCCAATCTGGCGCTCGCGTTTCAGCCGCTCGGCGGTGACGATCGCCTGCGCGTCGGCGACGCTGCGCTCAAGCTTGTCGTTGACGATGAAATATTCGTATTCCGGCCAGTGGCTCAGCTCTTCCGAGGATTTGGCCATGCGCTCGGCGACGACCGACTCACTGTCCTGTGCCCGGCTGCGCAACCGCATTTCCAGCGCCGTCTTGCTGGGCGGCAGGACAAAAATCGTGACGATGTCGCTGCCGGCCGTGCCGCTGATCTGCTGCGTGCCTTGCCAATCGATATCGGTGACAATGTCGCGCCCTTCGGCGATCGCGGTTTCGATCGGCTGGCGCGGGGTGCCGTAGGAATGGCCGAACACGGTCGCGTGCTCCAGCAGATCGCCCGCCGCGACCATGCGGTCGAATGTGGCCTGATCGATAAAGCGATAGTCCTTGCCGTCGATCTCGCCCGGTCGCGGCGGCCGCGTCGTCACCGACACCGACAGCGACAAGGTCGGATCGCGCTCCAGCAGACGGCGGGTAATCGTCGTCTTGCCGGCGCCCGAGGGGGAAGACAGCACCAGCAGAAACCCGCGGCGGCGAATGATGGCCGGGGCGGATGCCGCGCTCATTCGAGGTTCTGCACCTGCTCGCGGAACTGCTCGACCGCGACCTTGAGCGCCAATCCGATGCGGGTCAGCTCGATATCGGCGGATTTGGAACACAGTGTGTTGGCTTCGCGGTTCAGCTCCTGGCAGAGGAAATCGAGCTGCCGGCCAACCCCCTCGCCTTTTTCCAACAGGTCGGCGGCCTGGGCGAGATGGGCGCGCAGGCGATCGAGTTCCTCGCGGATGTCGCCGCGCGAGACCAGCAAGGCAAGTTCCTGCGCCACCCGCTCCGGCGGGATGGCCGGCGCGAGGTCGACAACGGCAGCCAGGGATTGCTGCAGCCGGGCACGCAGCGCCTCCGGCTGCGCCGCGGCCGAGGCGGCGGCGGCGGCAACCAACTCCGCAAGTTCGGCAAGCTGCTCGTCCAGCACCGCGTGAAGCCGCGCGCCCTCTTCGCGCCGCGCTGTCGCCAGCCGATCGAGCGCGACCCCCCAAGTCGCAACAATCGCCGCGCGGCGGTCTTCGATGGTCTCTGCCGGCTCATCGTCCACGGTCTCGATGATGCCGCGCAGGCCGATCAGGCCATCCAGCCGCGGTGGAGCGGCCTCGACCTCACCGGTCAATTCCCCGAGCAGGACCAGCACCCGGTCCAGCATCTCGCGGTTGATGCGGATCGTCGGCGGCGACACGCGGTTCACGGTCAGGCTGGCGGAAATGTTGCCGCGACGCAGGCGGCGTCCGAACGCAGCGCGCAGCGGCGCTTCCAGCCCGTCATAGCCCGGCGGCAGGCGAAGCCGCAAATCGAGCGATTTGCCGTTGACGCTTTTCAGCTCCCAGACCCAGGCAATGCCGGCGCCCTCGCCTTCGGCGCGGGCAAAACCGGTCATGCTGGAGACGCTCATCGCTCGCCTCACCGCACGGCGCAGCGATGAGTCGGGGTCGCCCGGCAGCGCTGCTGGGAACGCGCAGCATGCTGCTGAATCGGTGCGGGCGCCGCAACCGGCGGCGGGACGGCCGGTGCCGCCTCGGCTTCGGCCGGCGCCGCGCCTTTCAGGTATTGGGCGACATTCTTGTTATGCTCGACCAGCGTCTTGGCAAAGGCGTGGCCGCCAGTGCCGTCCGCGACGAAATAGAGGTCGTCGCTGCGCTCCGGCCGCACCGCCGCCCGCAACGCGGCCTTGCCCGGGTTGCAGATGGGGCCGGGCGGCAGGCCCTTGACGACGTAGGTGTTGTAGGGGGAATTGACCGTCAGGTCGGCGCGGGTCAGCGGGTGGTCGAGCTTGGTGCCGTTCTGGCCCAGCGCGAACAGCACCGTCGGGTCGGCCTGGAGGCGCATGCCGAGGCGCAGCCGATTGATGAAGACGGCAGCGATATGAGGCCGCTCGTCCTCTTTCCCCGACTCCTTTTCGACGATCGAGGCGACGACCAGCGCCTCTTCCGGGCTGCTCAGGGTTAGATCGGAGCGTCGCCCTGCCCAAGCCGCGTCAAGCGCCTCCGCCATCGCATCCTGCATCCGCTGGATCAGCGCCTCGCGGGAATCGCCACGGCTGTAGACATAGGTTTCGGGCAGCAATTCACCGTCGGCCGGCACCGGGCCGGGATCGCCGCTCAGCAGCGGCGCGGCGCGCACCAGCGCGACGATTTCAGCGCTGGTCAGTCCCTCGGGGATGGTCAGGCGATGCTTGACCGTCTTGCCGGTGGCAATGATGTCGATCACCTGAACCGCGCTCGCACCGGCGGGAAATTCGTATTCGCCGGCTTTCAGGGCGCCGCCGCGGCCGGTCAGCTCGGCCGCGAGCTTGAAGGTCAGCGGGTAGCGAACGACCCCTTCGGCGCCGAGCAACTCGGAGATGCCCGAGATGCCGGTATGCGGTGGAATGATCGTCGTGTGCGCCTGCGCCAGCGGTCCGGGGCTCGTCACGTCGCGATAAATCCAATAGCCGATTCCCGCGCCAATGGCGACGATCGCCACCGCGGTGACGAAGCACCCGATCAGCATGCGAATAAACGCCAGCATAGCCGTGTCCGCCGGCTGCGCCGCACCTATCCGGTGCGGTCGGGATGACTGAAGATCAGCGAGGCATTGGTGCCGCCGAAGCCAAACGAATTCGACAGCACGTAGTCGACCTTGCGCTGCTTGGCGGTCTTGGCCACAAGGTCGATGTCGCAAGCAGGCGACGGGTTGTCAAGGTTGAGGGTTGGCGGCACGACGCCGTCACGCATCGCCAGGACCGCGAAGATCGCCTCGACCGTGCCGGCCGCGCCGAGCAGATGGCCGATCGCCGACTTGGTCGACGACATCGATAATTTATAGGCGTGGTCGCCGAACAGGCGCTTCACCGCACCCAGCTCGATCTCGTCGCCGAGCGGGGTCGAGGTGCCGTGTGCGTTGATGTAGTCGATCTTGTCGGGCGACAGCTCCGCCCGACGCAGCGCGTTGCGCATCGAGCGAAAGGCGCCGTTGCCGTCTTCGGCCGGAGCGGTCAGGTGGTAGGCGTCGCCCGACATGCCGTAGCCGATGACCTCGGCATAGATCTTGGCGCCGCGCCGCTTGGCGTGCTCGAATTCCTCGAGCACCATGATGCCGGCGCCCTCGCCCATCACAAAGCCGTCGCGATCCCGGTCCCACGGGCGCGAAGCGCGCGGCGGATCGTCGTTGAAACCGGTGGACAGCGCTCGCGCCGCAGCGAAGCCGGCAAGGCCGAGCCGGCACACCGCCGCCTCCGCGCCGCCGCACACCATCACATCGGCGTCGTCGAGCATGATCAGCCGTGCCGCGTCGCCGATCGCGTGCGCACCGGTCGAGCACGCCGTCACCACCGCATGATTCGGCCCCTTGAAGCCGTATTTGATGGAGACGTTGCCCGAGGCGAGGTTGATCAGATTGGCCGGGATGAAAAAGGGCGTCAGCCGGCGCGGGCCACGTTCCTGAAGGGTAATTGCGCCCTCGGTGATGCCGGGAAGGCCACCGATGCCGGAGCCGATCATGCAGCCGGTGCGCTCGCGGCTTTCTTCGTCTTCCGGGGTCCAGCCCGCGTCGTCGACTGCCATCGCGGCTGCCGCCATGGCAAAGACGATGAACTGATCCATCCGCCGCTGGTCCTTGGGCGCAACCCAGTCGTCGGCGTTGAAGAGACCCGACTCGCGATCCCCGAGCGGCACCTGCGCGGCGATCCGGGCCGGCAGGTCCGACACGTCGAAGGCCTGGATCGCGCCAGT
>DASQGR010000044.1:0-5387 GCA_035632515.1 Allostellaceae bacterium
CGATCGCGGCGAGCAGCGGGGTCAATCTCGCGGCCACCGGCGTCACCTTCGACATCTCCACCGCCGGCAACCAGACGATCCAGGACCTGTCCGGCATCGGCGGCACGGTGGCGATCGGCACCAATTCCCTGACCTTCGGAACCGGTAATGCGACGAGCTTCGGCGGCACGTTCACCGGCAGCGGCGGGCTCGACAAGACCGGCGCCGGCACTTTCACCCTGACCGGCGACAGCAGCGGCTTTACCGGCACGACGACGATCGGCGCCGGCACGTTGGCGGTCGGCACCGACGCGACGCCAAACGCCGCCCTTGGCGGCAATGTGGTGGTGCAGGGCGGCGGCACGCTGATCGGCCATGGCTCGATCGGCTCACTCAGCAATATTGGCGGCACCGTCGCGCCGGGCGGCTCGATCGGCACCCTGACCATCAATGGCAACTATGCCCAGGCCGGCGCCGGTGCGCTGCGCATCGAGGTGAGCCCGACTGCCGCCTCGCAGCTTTTGGTCAGGGGCAGCGCCAGCCTCGCCGGAGCATTGGCGCTGGTCTTCGATCCGGGCATCTACACGGCGAGGAATTACACGATCGTCAGCGCCGCCAAGGTCAGCGGCACGTTCGCCACCGTGACCGGCACCAATCCCAGCGGTCTTGCCCAGCTGGTGGTGATCGATCCGGCCGACGTGCAGCTCCAGTTGAGCAACCCGGCCCCGGCCCCAACCCCGGCGCCCGGCGGCCCCACCCCCACGCCGACCCCCATTCCCGCGCCCGCTCCCGCGCCGGCACCGACCCCCATTCCCGTGCCGACCCCGATCGTGATCGTGCCGACCAACGACACGATCTACACCGCGGCCAGCAGCATCGCGGTGCTCAACGGCCAGCGTGCGAACGGCATCATTCTCGACCGGCTCGGCAATCGCCAAGCGGGGATCGCCGATGGCCCAACCGCCAATGGTCGAGCCGCCGATGGAGCGCTCGCCGCGGCCGCCGCGCCGGTGCAGTATGCCCAAGCCGGCAATGCCGCACCGCTCGGAGCGATAGCCTCGGCCTTGCCGGCCGCGACCGAGGGTGCCTGGTTTCGCGGCATCGGCGGCTTCGCCTCGGTCAACGGCAGCGCCACCGCGCCGGGGTTTACCGGCACCGCTGGTGGGTTTCTCGCCGGGTTCGACCGGCCGGTGGCGCCGGATTTCTATCTCGGTATCGCCGGCGGCTACCTGCGCAGTACGGTCGACGAGCACTCGACCAGCCACGGCAGCATCGACACGGCGCGGGTCGCGCTGTATGGCGGCGGCTGGTGGGACGGCAATCTGTTCACCGCCACCGCCGGCTACGCCCGCGACTGGTTCGACACCGCCCGCGGCCTCGCCCTCGGCACCGCCAGCGAAAACCACGGCGCTGACGAGGCGACGGTGGCGGGGCAGTGGAGCCGGCCGCTCGAGGTGCAGGGTCTCGGCGGCGGCCTCGCCAGGGTGACCCCAAAGGCCGGGTTTCAGTTCCTCCACCTCGCCGAAGGCAGCTTCGCCGAGAGCGGCGCCAGCGGCTTCAACCTGGCCGTGGGGAGCCGCGGCACCGACAGCTTCCAGCCGTATATCGGCATCGCCACGTCGCAGAAATTCGTCACCGACGGCGGCACCGAATTCACCCCCGAACTGCGCCTCGGCTATGCCCGGGAGGCGCTGGGCAATTCGCGAGCGATGACGGTGACGACCGCCAGCGGTTTCGACTTTCCGGTGACCGGCGTCGCGCCGTCGCGCGACATCGTCACCGCCGGGATCGGGGTGACGGTGCGGTCGGGGCCGGCGCTGTCGTACTACGCCAATTATGATACGGCGCTGCGCAGCGGCAACACCACCGACACAACCGTCTCCGCCGGTTTGCACCTCCAGTTCTGAGGCGCCGAATACGCGCCGAAACAGCCGCGACTTACGACGCGGATCGCGCCGGCCTCAAGGCCGCGGCGTCGCAGGAGCGTGGAAACGGGCAATCCATTCCAAGCGTCGCAAATCTACCTGTCGAGCCAGATGTCTTCCATCCGGTAGCCGTTGTAGATGCTGTTGACCATGGTCGTCAGTCCCTTGACGTAAGGCTGCGAGCAGGTGCCGCCGCGCGGGTAGAAGATGATCGGCCGGGCGCCCTCCTCGGCCAGCCGCCGCTCGATCTGCCACACCAGCTGTTTGCGCTTGTTCGGGTCGGCCTCGGCCGATTGCTGATCGATCAACGCGTCGACCTCCTTGTTGCAGTAGCCGGTATAGTTCCGCTCCGCCCCGCAGACGAAGTTCTCGTAGAATTGCTGATCGGGATCGTCGACGCCGCTTTCGGTGCCGTTGATGCCGATCGTGTAATCCTTGCGATAGACCTTGGGAAACCAGTTGGCGGTCTCGACCGGTTCGAGCGTGCCGTCGATGTAGATCTCCTTCAGGTGGTCGATCAGGATGACCGCCGGCTGACGGTAGACGCCGATATTGCGCGAGGACACGGTGACGGCGAGCCTTTTGTCGGGTCCGTAGCCGAGCTTCTCCATGATCTTGCGCGCCGCCGCGCGATTCTTGGCGATGTCGGGATCGTAGCCGGGCAATGTCGCCAGCATCTCCGGCGGCATCCCCCACAGCCCTTCCGGCGGCGGCAGCAGCGTTGCGCCGATATCGCCCTTGCCCTGTTGAAGGATGTCGATAAAAGCCTTGCGGTCGAGGCTGAGCGCCACGGCCCGGCGAAGCTCCGGGTTGTCGAACGGCGGCTTGTCGCGGTTGAGGATCAGGTTGCGGCTGACATTGGTCGAGGTCAGCTCACAGACCGCCTCCGGCTTCTGGCTTTTGACGTCGTTCAACATCGGCACCGTCGTGCCGTAAGGCGAGGAAATGTCGAACGCGCCGGCAATGAAGCTCAGGTTTCGCGTGGCGGCATCCGGCATGATGCGCCATTCGATGCCGTCGAGATAGGGCCGCCCGGGCTTCCAGTAGTCCGGGTTTCGTGCCGTGCGGACCACCTCGTTCGGCTTGAACTCGACGAACTTGAACGGGCCGGTGCCGATCGGGCGGGTGCGCATTTCCTTCGGCGATACGTGGCATGGGTAGACCGGCGACCACCCGGCAGCCAGCAGCGCCAGAAATGCCGGCTGCGGTCGCTTCAGATGGAAGGTGGCCTCATGGTCGCCGTTCGCCGTCACCCGGTCGAGGTTGAGGTACCAGGTCTTGCGCGGGTTGACGCGGAGTTTTTCGCTCGCCGTGCCCAGCAGCAGGTCCCAGGTGCACTTGACGTCCATGGCGGTGAACGGCTTGCCGTCGTGCCATTTGACGCCGTGACGGAGTTTGAAGGTCAGTTCCTTGCCGTCTTCGCTCCACGTCCAGCTTTCGGCGAGATCGGGGACGATCGTTTGCATGCTGTTTTGCGCCACATGCTGATCGTACATCACCAGGTTGTTGAACACCCCCATCATCGGCCGCAGCGCGGCGCCGGTCGCTTCCTCGTGCAGCGACATGCTCGCTGGATTGTCGAAAAACGAAATTTTGAGGATGCCGCCAGGCTTTTGCGCCGAGGCGGGGTGCATGGCAGTCAGCGCAATCAGCAACGCGCCGGCGGCGCACAGCATCTGCTGGCAGGCTCTCACCGTCGCCTCCCTTGTCCGGGACGCGTGCGGAAGCCGCTCTACCGCGCCCAAGTTCCCTGTTCCAGGGCCGCCGCGGGTTGGCCCCGCTGTCGTCCTGCAACCACGTTAGCACAAGGCGCGCGGCGATGCAGCACGACAGGGCCGGAACGAAAGTAACCCTGCGCGCCAGACGTCCCGAGGCGTGCGCCCGGCCCAAACCCGCAAATCAGCAACAACGCTTCCGCACCGACCGACTGCGAGGAACCGATCATTTCGGCTGCTCTGCTCAGCCTCCTTCACGGGCGCGACCATCATGCTTGGACGCCGGAGGACTTTCAGGCTGGCCTCGCAGACCGGCAGATCAGGGCGGATTTCTCGACCGTGTTTCGCGCCGCCGAAAAGCTCGTAGCGGATGGGCTGGCGGCAAAGATGGTGCTGGATGACGGGCGCGCCCGCTTCGAACTTGCCGCAGCGCATCACGATCACCTTCATTGCACGCATTGCGACGAGCTGGTCGCCGTGCCCTGCATTGTCAGGCGCGATGTTTTTTCCGATCTCGAGGCGGAGACCGGCGCCCTCATCAGCGGCAAGCAGCGCGAAGGCTCAACCCCTCATCGGCGATGTACCGGCAAATCTCGACCACGATCCAGGCAACAACCGCCCGCGCAACCTAAGCGGCTTCTGTCAGCGCTGCCATCCGATCCGCAACCGCTCGCACCATCTCGCGCGGCGCATCACCTACCCGTTGCGCCGGGCGCTCGGCGACTTGTTCCTCGGCCCTTACTCCGCCTGACCGATCGAGCGAAAGAGGCGCGCGCCTCCTCTTCGAGAGACGCCGCACGAGGGCCGCTAACGGGAAAACCGCAATCAACAAAAGATATTATCAGATAAAGATTTCGATACCCGAGCCAAATGGCGAGGTTAGCGGCCGGCCCGCAAAAGAGCCAGTAGCCCGACCGAGTCATCACCTTCCCGTGCGGTTCAGCACTGCTGCCCCTTCTACCTCAGTATTATTCAATGACGCGGAAACGAGTTCAGCTTCACTGAAGGTTTTGCTGCCGTGTGCGCGGTAGCCGTATTTTGTTGGGTGAATAACATAATGCCCGCGTGCCTTTAGTACAAACGGATCAACTCGCAACTCTTTACCCTCTATGGCGAATATACCGTCATCAGATATGTCGTCGATCACCGTGTAGCCGACTACATAGACATGAGGTGTCATGACGACATCTTCTCCAACATCCGGCAGGAAAGGGAACGGAGAACGAAGAAAAAATCCATTCTTGTTAAGAGATTCTATAACTTCCCTTCTAAGAATATAGCAGCCGCCTACGGCGAACGAGCCATTGCGATATCCGTTTTCCCTTGCACGCGTCATAATTTTACGGAAGTTGCAAAATGCTGAAAATCCAGCTCGCCATCCGACACCAGAGCGTATCGCGGCGAGAAGGAATTTACGGAATCCCCGCCAACCGACCGTCTTCCGCATGAAATTTTCCCAACCAAAATTGAAAAGCGAGCCACCACGAATGTTGGAAAAGCATTGCCCGATTTGTCCCACGTCCGGGCGGGTTGCAATGATTTCTTGTGCCCGCTTTGCAAGACCGGGGCGCAGAACGAGGGCGTCGGCATCAATTTTAACCAAGATCGCATCCCGCGACACCGTAGGATCGTTCAGGGCTTCACTCATGGCAAGGCATTGCATAAGCCAAATTTTTCCCCAATTGCCTTTGGTGGGCGGCGACTGCGTGTGAATACGAATGTCAGGGCCAACCAATTGCGGCGGGAGCAATGAGGGATCATCCAGGCC
>DASQGR010000045.1:0-3847 GCA_035632515.1 Allostellaceae bacterium
CGCCCGACCTGCTGTTCGACTACGCGAACAACGCGGCGTCGCGCGGTCTCGCGGTCATCATTGCCGGCGCCGGCGGCGCCGCGCACCTGCCCGGCATGGCCGCTTCGCTGACCCCGCTGCCGGTGCTCGGCGTGCCGGTGCAAAGCCGCATGCTCAACGGCGTCGACAGTTTGCTGTCCATTGTCCAGATGCCGGCCGGGGTTCCGGTGGCGACGTTCGCCATCGGCCAGGCCGGCGCCGTCAACGCGGCGCTTTACGCCGCCGCGATCCTGGCGCTCAACGACCCGGCGGTGGCGGCTGCGCTCGACCGCTGGCGCCAATCCCAGACCGACGCCGTCGCGGAGCGGCCCGTTTGATGCCGGTTGTCTGATGCTGGCTCCGGGCGGGACGATCGGCATTATCGGCGGTGGCCAGCTTGGCCGCATGACCGCGCTGGCGGCGGCGCGGCTCGGCTACCGGACGCATGTCTTCGCCGGCGAAGCCGACAGCCCCGCGGCCCAGGTCTGTGCCGCCGCGACGATCGCCGCCTATGACGACGCGGTAGCGATCGCCCGGTTTGCCGCCGCCATCGATGTCGCGACCTTCGAGTTCGAAAACATCCCGGCGGAGCTCGGACACCGGGTCGCGGCGCTGAAGCCGGTGATGCCGCGCCCCGAGATTCTCGAAATCGCTCAGGACCGCCTGCGCGAAAAGGATTTTCTGCGCGGGATCGGCGTCGCCACCACGGCGTACCGGGAGATCGTCGGCGCCGGGGCGCTCGGCCACGCCTTGCGCCGGCTCACCGGGCGCGCCGTCCTCAAAAGCGCGCGCATGGGCTATGACGGCAAGGGCCAGGTCGCGGTCGACCCGAGCGCCGCACCCGAGGATGCCTGGCGGCGCATGGGGGCGCCGCGCGGCATTCTCGAACAATTCGTCGACTTCCAATGCGAGGTATCGGTCATCGTCGCACGCGGCGCCGACGGCGCGCTCGCCACCTACCCGCCAGTCGAGAACCGGCATGTGAACCACATTCTCGACACGACGATCGCGCCGGCCTCGCTGCCGGCCGAGACGGCACGGCAGGCCGAGGCGATTGCCCGCGACATCGCCGCCCGGCTCGATCTTGTCGGGGTGCTGGCGGTCGAGATGTTCGTCACCCGCGAGGGCGAGCTGCTGGTCAACGAGCTGGCGCCGCGGCCGCACAATTCCGGCCACTGGACGATCGATGCCTGCGCCACCAGCCAGTTCGAGCAGCTCGTGCGGGCGTTGTGCGGGTTGCCGCTGGGCTCGACCGAACGCCACGCGGACGCGGTGATGAAAAACCTGATCGGCGACGAGGTCGAAACCTGGCGCGACGCCATCGCCGACCCGACGGCTAGGCTCCACCTCTACGGCAAGCGCACCGTGCGCCCCGGCCGCAAGATGGGCCATGTCACCAGGCTGGTGCCGCGCCGCTGACCGCCCGGTAATTCACCGGGCAATGTCCAGGCGCGAAGCGCCTTACAAGCTGAGCTTTTCGAGATCGATCCAGCGCCGTTCGCGGTGGCTCTTGTGGCAGGCCTCGGCGAGCTGCACGCCTTTGGCGCCTTCGATCAGAGGCGACGGGAAGGGGGCGTCCTCGGCGACATGGCGCAGGAACAGCTCCCATCCTTCGCGATACGGGTTCACGTAGGGCAGCAAAGTCGGCATTTCCTGCCACTGTTGGTCGAACACCATCGGCTGCGGGTGCTCCGAATCCATAAAGGGGCGTGGGGTCGCGACCAGCGGCTGGACGAAGCAGCTGTGCAGCCCGCACACCGCCGAACCGGCGGTGCCGTCAACCTGGACCTGCAAGAGATCGTCGCGCTTGACGCGGCTGGCCCAGGACGAGCTGACTTGCGCCAGCACCCCGCCCTCAAGCTCGAAGATGGCGAAGGCGTGGTCGTCGACATCGACGTCGTACGGCTTGCCGGCCTCGTCGATGCGGCGCGGCTGCGCCGTCATCTCGCGGCAGGATACCGACGCGATCGGGCCCAGGAGGCGGTCGAACACATAGCGCCAGTGCGCGAACATATCGAGGATCAGCCCGCCGCCGGTGGCGCGCGTGTAGTTCCAGCTCACCCGCTGCGACGGATAGAGGTCGCCATCGAACACCCACCAGCCAAAGTCGAGCTTGATCGACAAGACGCGGCCGAAATAATTCGCCTCGTACAGCTTGCGCAGCTTTTTCAGGCCGGGCAGGAACAATTTGTCTTGCACCATGCCGTTCTTGACCCCGGCGCGGGCGGCGCTGCGCGCCAGGGAAAGCGCCTGCTCCAGGGTCTCTGCCGCGGGTTTCTCGGTGTAGACCGCCTTGCCGGCGGCGATCGCGGCCGAAAGGCGCTCGGTGCGGCCGCCCGTGGGCGCCGCGTCGAAGTAGATGCCGATGGACGGATCGCCAAGGCAGGCGTCGCGGTCCAGGCTCCAGCGCAGGCCGCCGCTCGCCGCGGCGAGCGCGTCGAGCTTTTCCGGGTTGCGCCCAAGCAAGACCGGCTCCGGCACCAGGCGATCGCCGTTCTTGAGCGGCAAGCCGCCTTCGGCCCGGATCGCCAGCAGCGCCTTCAGGTGCTGGGTGGTGCCGAGGCGCCCGGTCGCGCCGTCGATAACGATGCCGATTTTGCGAGCGGGCATGATCTTGTCCTCAGTGAATTTGATACGACAAGGTGAATGTATCCCGCAGCGCGTGGGAAAGCGTGTATGCGGCCTCCTGGGCGGGCGTGAACTTGGTCAGATCGGGGTCGATCTGCCGCGCCAGATTGACCATTTTCTCTTCGACCTCGGGGGCCTCCACCATGCTCAATTCGGCGACGTAAAGCTCGCGGAACCGCTTCTTCGCAGCGGCTATTTCCTCCTGAGTATGGTCGGCCGGGTTGGTCAGGATGCCGGCCTGCCTGACCGCCTCGGTATAGAGCTTCTGGCGCAGGTCGAGGAACGGCTTTGCCGTCTCGATGACCCGGGCCTCGATTTCCTTCTGCTTAGTGTAGTTGAAGCTCACGATGCTGACGACAACGCCAACCACGATGCTGAGCACCTGAGCCAGCTGGCTGAATTTCTCGAGCATGCCCCCACCTCAGCGAATGCCGGCGCCGAGCCGAAGCACTAGGGCATTCGCCTCCCTCGCGGGAGCGGGAAGACCGCTTGAGCCTACCCGGCCGCGATCAGCGATTCGCGGACGATCTGCGGGATCTTCTCCAGCGTGTCTTCCGGCGTCATCAGCGGCGGCGCCAGGCAGATCGTGTCGCCGATCGCCGGCTCGGCGCCGCCGGCGCGGATGCGCAGCAGCAGGCCGCGCGCCATCGCCTCGCGCGCCACGCGGGCGCCAAGCCCCAGCGCCGGCGCCTTCGACGATTTGTCGGCAACGAGCTCGACACCGCACATCATGCCGAGCCCGCGCACGTCACCGACATTCGGCAGGTTGCGCAATTCGTCGAGTGCGGCGAGCAGCTTCTTGCCCTGCACCGCGGCGCGCTCGACCAGCCCGTCCTGCTCGATGATGCCGACATTGACGACGCCGACCGCGCAGCACACCGGATGACCGCTATAGGTCGCCGCGTGCATGAACTTGCGGTCGGCCGGGGCCGACTCGATCGCCGCGTGCACCCGCTCCGACAGGATGATGCCGCCGAGCGGCAGGTAGCCGCACGTCACCCCCTTGGCGAAGGAAACCATGTCGGGCTCCACCCCCCAATGGCCGAGCGCGAACCAGCGGCCGGTGCGGCCGAATCCGGTGATCACCTCGTCGGCGATCATCAGCACGCCGTAGCGGTCGCAGATCTCGCGCAGCTTGGGGAAGTAGGTCGGCGGCGGCACGATCACCCCGCCCGCGCCCATCACCGGCTCGGCGATGACC
>DASQGR010000046.1:0-11092 GCA_035632515.1 Allostellaceae bacterium
AAAAGCTTATCGGAAACGCCCGTTCCCTGGGATTGCTCTCTGGCAGCCCTGGTGCGTGGCTTCAGAGTGGTCCAAGCCAATTTGTGACGTATATCGAGGAACGGATTGCCGCCCGCGCGCTTGCCCGCAAGGAGCGCCGCTTTGCCGATGCCGATCGCATCCGCAATGAACTCGCCGAACAAAAGATCCTTCTCGAAGACAAGCCCGACGGGACCACCGAATGGCGCACCGCCTAGTGTTCCGGTCTTCGACGTCGCGTCGCTTTCTTCAGCGCCACCCCGGCAAAAGCCGGGGCTCATGGCGGAAATGGGTCCCGGCTGATGCCGGGATGATTGAAGAAAAAATGGGCGCTGATCCCCTTCCCTCTCCCGCCTGCGGGCGAGGGTGCCGACCGTAGCAAGGCGGGTGAGGGTGGCCGGCACCGACCATAAAAAGCCGCAGCTCACGGGCGGGCCGGCGATCATTCTGGTCGCGCCGCAGCTCGGCGAGAATATCGGCACCGCGGCGCGGGCGATGCTGAATTGCGGGCTCGGCGATCTGCGCCTGGTGGCGCCGCGCGACGGCTGGCCGTCGGCGAAGGCGGTAGCGGCGGCGAGCGGCGCCGACAGCGTGCTCGACCAGGCGCGGCTCTACCCCGACCTGCGCGCGGCGGTGGCCGATCTGCACCACGTCTACGCCTCGACCGCGCGCGACCGCTATATGGTGAAGCGCGCGGTGACCCCACGCCTCGCCGCCGAGGAAATGCGCGGTTTTCTCGCCGCCGGCGAGCCGTGCGGCGTCGTCTTCGGCCCCGAGCGCACCGGCCTCGTCAACCAGGACATCACCCTCGCCGACACGGTGCTGAACGTGCCGCTCAACCCGGGCTTCTCGTCGCTGAATCTGGCGCAGGCGGTGTTGCTGGTCGGCTACGAATGGTTCACCGCGAGCCAGGACCCGCCGCCGGAGACCTTGCACACCGGCCACAGCCGGCCGGCCACCAAGGACGAGCTGATCCGGTTTTTCGATCATTTCGAGGAGGCGCTGGTCGAGAGCGGCTTTATCCGGCACCCCGACAAGCGGCCGAGCCTGTTCCGCAACCTGCGCAACTTCTTCCAGCGCGCCTACCCGACCGAGCAGGAGCTGCGCACCCTGCACGGCGTCGTCACCGCGTTCATGGGCCCGCGCAGCCGATCTGGCGACGACGCGCCATAAGGCCCCCCAAAGGCGACTCAACACCACGCAAAACCGAGCTACAATCCGGGCCATGCGGGTGCTCTACCATTCCCTGATGTCGCCGTTCGCGCGCAAGGTGCGCATCGTGCTCGCCGAGAAGAACCTCGACTTCACGATGAAGGCCGAAAAGGTGTGGGAGCGGCGACCGGAATTCCTCGCCTTGAACCCCGCCGGCGAGGTGCCGGTGCTGATCGAGCCGGACAGCACCGTGCTCGCCGGCTGCGACGCCATTGTCGAGTATCTGGACGAGGTTTACCGCGAGAAGCTGCTGATCGGCATCAACCCGGCCGACCGTGCCGAAGTGCGCCGGCTGGTTGCCTGGTTCGACCTGAAGATGAACCGGGAAGTGACCGAGAACCTGGTCGGCGAAAAGATGATGAAGCGGCTGGTTCGCGAAGGGCAGCCAAACTCGCAGGCGATTCGCGCCGGCCATGCCAACCTGCCGCATCACCTCGACTATATCGGCTATCTCGTGGATCGGCGGCGCTGGCTGGCGGGCGACCATTTCTCGGTCGCCGACATCAGCGCGGCGGCGCAGCTGTCGACCATCGACTATCTCGGCGACGTGCCGTGGGACCAGCACGAGCTGGCGCGCGAATGGTACGCGCGGGTCAAGTCGCGGCCGAGCTTTCGTCCGATTCTAACCGACCACGTCCCCGGTTTGCCGCCACCGCCGCATTACGCCGACCTGGATTTTTGAGCCGCTCTGGCCGGCCTCGCCGCACATCGGGGCAAAGCCGGCGTTCCGCAAGGGCACGTCAAACCCCGTCCGCTCACAGGTCCAACAGCGCCCGCTTGGCGATCAATTCGTCCTGGGTAAGGAGGCCGGCATCGCGAAGCTCCTGCAGCATGCGCAAGTGTGCCGCTGCTCCCGACGGACCAACCGCAACGATGCCGCCGACCCGGAGCTCGCCCGGCGCTGCGCCTTGCTGCAGCAGGATCACGATAAAGGCGAGGATCACCGCGGCAATGAGGAACAGCAATCCGTAGTACGGATACCCGTTCAGGAATTCGATCAGGGCGCAGAGGAACAGCAGCGTTCCACTGGCGCCGGCGGAGAAACCGGCGCTGATCACGGCGACGAGCTGGCGGCAGACAAACCAATAGAGGATCGCCGCCAGCACCAGCACCAGCACGACCCCGAGCCAGTCGCCGCGCACGGCGAGGAGAATGGCGATGATCGCCTCGATCGCCAGCGAAGCCAGCACGGAATAACTCAACGCTTCCGCCGTCGTCGGAGCGGTTATGTGCAGCATTTCCGCGGCCTCCCCCTGAGCGTCCGTGGCATCTCGCCCGCCTCGGCTCCCGTTTCCATTGTCGCCTCCCGGGCGGTTCCGGCCCAGCGGTTCGGCCAGGGCGGCACATCGCGGCGTCGGCGCGGGCTAGCGTGATGAAGCCGGCGCCGCCGCATCCCCTTTGATCTCGAGGCGCTCGATATTGGTTTTCGCCGCATCGTCGGCCGCGGTGCCGGGGGCCAGCTCGGAGACCCGCACCCAGTCCCGCCGCGCGCCGTTGATGTCGCCCTTGAGCCGGCGGATGTCGCCCCGCTCCAGCAGCGCCGACACCGCGGTCGGCGCCAGGCTCACCGCCTTGTCGATGTCGGCGAGCGCCAGGTCGAGCTTGTTCAGCTCGCGATAGGCGGAGGCACGATAGATCAGGGCCTCGACCCGGTTCGGATCGATCTTCAACGCATGATCGAGATCGGCCACCGCCTTGTCGTACCAGCCGGCGGTTCCGGCGGCCTCGGCGCGGTCGATCATCAGCTCCGGGCTATCGGGATGCAGGTTGAGCGCCGCGCCGTCTGCGGCATAAGCCCGGGCCGGATCGCCGGATAGCAGCCACGCCTGGGCCGCCTGCCCGAGCACTTCGGCCCGCAGCGAGGCCGGCGCACGAACCATCGCCTGCGCCAGCTTTTCAAGACGGGTCGCGCCCTCCTTGTATTGCTTGAGCTCGACCAGCGCGACCGCGTAGCAGTGATCGGCCGGATGTCCGCCACCGCGGCTTTGCCAGTGCTCGGCCATGTCGCGCCCGGCGCCCGGATCGTCCTTGGCGAGCTTCATGCACTTTTCGTAGGACTCGGCATCGACATCGGCCTGCCGCGGGGTGCGGTGCGACGGTGCCGCCGACCGGGCGCTCGGCGGCGGCGCTGGCGGCGCGGCAGAAGCGGGCGGCCCGGCAATTTCCGCCGGTCCCGCCGCGACCGCCGATGCCGCCCCAAGCAGCAGCGCCGCGAACACTACCGTCGCGCCCAGAACCAAGAAGCGATCCATCGCGCCCCCGCCGGCTGCCCGCCGCAACGGCATGATCGATAGCACAATCGCCGCCCTCTGCGCGACCGCCCACTCGCGGAACAGGGTTGCCAAAGCCTCCGGCCAGCGGCTAAATAGGCGCATCTACGCTTAAATGCTGCGCCGCACACGCTGCGATTTCCGGATGTCCGCCAGATGAACGCACCCGCCTCGCCTTCCCGCATTCCCTGGCCGATGATTTTCGCCGCTTCGGCGATCCTCTTGATCACGATGGGCGCTCGTCAGACGATCGGCCTGTTCATCGCGCCGCTCGACACCGCGACCGGCCTGGGCATCGTGTCGATCAGCCTCGCGGTCGCGGTCGGGCAGCTCGTATGGGGACTGGCGCAGCCGGTATTCGGCGCCTTCGCCGATCGCTACGGTCCCGGACGGGTGATCGCGTTCGGCGGCATCATGTTGGCGGTCGGCACCGCGGCGATCCCGTTCGTGCATTCGGAATGGGCGCTGGTCGGCGTGCTCGGCATTGTCAGCGCGTTCGGCGCCGGCGCCGGCAGCCTGTCGATCCTGATCGGGTCGGTGATGCAGCGCCTGCCCGGCGAGCGGCGCTCGTTCGCCGCCGGCGTCATCAACGCCGGCGGGTCATTGGGGCAATTTGTCTTCGCCCCGATCGTGCAGGCGGCGATCCTCGCCATCGGCTGGGTCGGGGCCATGCTGGGGGTTGCCGGCGCAACCCTTTTGACCCTGCCGCTGGCGCTGGCGATGCGCCGTCGCAAGGCGTCGCCGACGGCAGCGGCGCAGGCGGAACCCGGCCTGACCCTCGGCCGGCAGCTCAAAATCGCCGCGGCGGATCGCAGCTATTGGTGGCTGCATCTCGGTTTCTTCACCTGCGGGTTCCACGTCGCGTTTCTGGTGACACACCTGCCAGGCGAGGTGCGGCTATGCGGGTTGTCGCCGACGATCGGGGCCAATTCGCTGGCGATCATCGGGCTCGCCAACGTACTCGGCAGCCTCGGCGCCGGCTGGCTCGGCACGCGCTACCGGCTGAAGCATCTGCTGTTCTGGATCTATCTCGGCCGCGCCGCATCGATCCTCGGCTTCATGATGGCGCCGAAGACGGCGACCACCTTCTATGTCTTCGCCACGGCGCTGGGGGTCACCTGGCTGGCGACGCTGCCGCCGACTACCGGAATTGTCGGCAAATTGTTCGGCACGCGATACCTGGCGACGTTGATCGGGCTGACCCTTCTGACCCACCAGCTCGGCGCGTTCTATGGCGCCTGGCTCGGCGGCATCGCGGTGGCGCATTTCGGCGACTACACCTGGATGTGGTACGCCGACGCGGCACTGGCAGCGTTCGCCGCGCTGGTCAACCTGCCGATCCGCGAGGCCCCGGTCGTTCGCGCGCCCGCCATCGCGTGATGGACTGGACGCGCCCGCGGTCAACGACCATCATCTCCCCCGGGACAGCGAGGGGGCATCGGATGGCCGCAGGGCAGGACATCATCGAGGCCGATTTCATCGTCATCGGCGCCGGCTCGGCCGGGTGCACGATCGCGGCGCGGCTTTCCGAAGACCGCGGAACGCGGGTGCTCCTGCTCGAAGCCGGCGGCGACGACACCAACCGCTGGATCCACATCCCGCTCGGCTTCGGCAAGACCTTTGCCGACTCCTCGGTCAACTGGTGCTACGAGACCGAGCCCGACGCCGGGGCCAATAACCGCCGCGTCTACTGGCCGCGCGGCAAGGTGCTGGGCGGGTCGAGCTCGATCAACGGGATGGTCTATATCCGTGGCCAGGCGGAGGATTTCGACCATTGGCGCCAGCTCGGCAACACCGGCTGGTCGTTCGACGACGTGCTGCCCTACTTCAAGCGGGCCGAGGATCAGCAGAGCATCCGCGACGACTTCCACGGCAAGGGCGGGCCGCTCGCGGTCTCCGATGTCGAGCGGCACCCGATCGCGGACGCCTTTATCGACAGCGCGACGGCGATGGGCTTTTCCCGCAACGACGATTTCAACGGCGCCAGTCAGGACGGCGTCGGCTATCACCAGACGACGACGCGAAACGGCAAGCGCTGCTCGACTGCGGTCGGCTACCTGAACCCGGCGCGCGGCCGCGCCAACCTGCAGATCGTCACCCATGCGCTGTCGGAGAAGATCGTCGTCGAGAACGGCCGCGCCACCGCGGTGAACTACCGCCAGAACGGCGTGCTCAAGACCGCACGGGCGCGGCGCGAGATCGTGCTGTGCGGTGGCGCGATCAACTCGCCGCAGCTCCTGATGCTGTCGGGAATCGGCCCGGCGGCGCACCTCGCCGAGCACGGGATCGCGGTGGTGCGGAACCTGCCCGGGGTCGGGCAGCATTTGCAGGACCACTACTCGGCGCCGATCAAGCTCAAATGCAAGCTGCCGGTCACCGTCAACGACGTGATGCTGAGCAATGTGCGCAAGCTCAAGGTCGGCATCCAGTACTACATGTTTCATACCGGCCCGTTGGCGATGATCAGCTCGCCGGCGGCGCTGTTCGCCCGCACCCGGCCCGAGCTCGCCACCCCCGACATCAAATGCTCGATCTCGCCGTTTAGCGCCGATCGGCCGCAGGATGGGCTGCACAAATGGTCGGGGTTTACGATGATCGCCTATCAGCTCCGTCCGGAAAGCCGCGGCGAGATCAAGCTTAAAAGCGCCAACCCGGCCGACCCGCCGGCGATGATCCCGAACTACCTTTCCGACCCGGTCGACCAGCGCACCATCGTCGAGGGGCTGAAGCTGTGCCGGCGGCTGCTTGCCCATCCCTCGCTCGCGCGCTTTATCGCCGGGGAGTTCCAGCCCGGCCCCACGGTGCAGACCGATGCCGAACTGCTCGACTATGCCCGTCAGCGCGGCGGCACCGTTTATCACCCGACGAGCACGTGCAAGATGGGGGTGGACGCGATGGCGGTGGTCGATCCCGAGCTCAAGGTCGTCGGGGTCGAGGGGTTGCGCGTCGCCGACGCTTCGGTGATGCCGACGGTGATCTCGGGCAACACCAACGCGGCGACGATCATGATCGGCGAAAAGCTCGCCGATCTCGTGCGATCCCGAATGCGCCTGGCGGCATGACGGGCGACGGCGGGACCGACCGCAAGTCAGCCGCGCGCTACCGCGCCAATCTGCAGAGCGAGGCCGACAGCGCCGGGCTCTACCGCGCCCTGGCGGATACCGAGAAAGACCCGCATGTCAGCGAAGTCTACCGCCGGCTCAGCGTGGTCGAGGACGCGCATGCCGAATTCTGGCGCACCCAGCTGCGCCGCATCGGCGCCAAGGACGGCACGCCGCGCCCGGAATGGCGCAGCCGGGCGCTGGCCTGGCTGGCTCGGCGCTTCGGCCCGCAATTCATCCTGCCGACCCTCAGCACCCTGGAACGACGCGACGTCGGCACCTACGACGCCCAGCCCGAGGCGGTCGCCCGCGGATTACCTGCCTCCGAACGCTCGCACAACCGGGTGTTGCAGGCGCTGACCTCGTCGTTCCCGTCCGGCGCTGCGGGCGGGACCCTGGCTCGGGTCGAGGGCCGCCACCGCGCCGGCGGCAATGCGCTGCGCGCGGCGGTGCTGGGGGCCAATGACGGGCTGGTCTCCAATTTCAGCCTGGTGATGGGGGTCGCCGGCGCCGAGATTGCCGGCAAGACCATCCTGCTTACCGGCCTTGCCGGCCTTATTGCCGGCGCCTGCTCGATGGCGATCGGCGAATGGCTGTCGGTGACCAGCTCGCGCGAACTGAACCAGCGGCAGATCGACGTCGAGGCAGCCGAGCTCGAGCAGGTTCCCGAAGAGGAAAAGGAAGAGCTGGTGCTGATCTACCAGGCGAAGGGCCTCGACGAGAAGCAGGCCCGCGCCCTCGCCGACAGCCTGATGGCCGACAAGGACACCGCGCTCGACACGCTGGTGCGCGAGGAACTGGGCATCAACCCGGATGAACTCGGCGGCTCGGCCTGGGCGGCGGCGGGCTCCTCCTTCGCGCTGTTCGCACTGGGCGCGATTTTTCCGGTCGCGCCGTTCTTCTGGCTCGACGGGGTCGCCGCGATCGCCGCCAGCGTGGTGGCGAGCGGCCTCGCGCTGATGGCGATCGGCGCCGGGACCTCGCTGTTCACCGGCCGCTCGCCGGCGTTTTCGGCGCTGCGGCAGCTTCTCGGCGGCCTTGCCGCGGCGGCGATCACCTATGCGATCGGCCGCGCCATCGGGGTCGCCGTGACGGGCTGACCGAGCATCGCGCCCCGGAGACGCGAGCTCAGATCAACTGCAGGAAAATAAGGAACATCCCGATCGCCGAGACGGCCCATACCAGCGTCCGCAGCCACGGGATGCCGACGACATAAATCAGCGCGTAGGCGAGGCGGGCCCAGAAGAAGAGCTGGGCGCCGAGCAGGGTCGTCGCATCCGCCTTGCCGGCAATCTGCGCGATCACCACCAGCGCGATAAACAGCGGCAGGTTCTCCAGCATGTTGCGATGCGCGCGTTGCGCGCGGCCGGCGAGGCCGGTCAGAACCGGCTCGGGATCCCGGTTGCCGGCCAGGGTGCCGGGGCCAACCTGTGCGTTGGCGGCAACCGTGGCGACAAGCATTTGCACAAAGGCCAACACTACGGACCACAACAACAACCGCAGATCCGGTGTCATGGCGATTCCCCCTTTTTTAAAGACCGTCGGTTCCGTGGCTGGACCGTTTCGGCATTTTGATATAAAGCTTGCCTTCTGATCGATAACGGGCGCTGGAACCTTTGGGTATCCTTCGCCACTTCCCAACCCGCGCGCAACGTCTTTTGCCGCTTCAATAGCGGAGAGCGCAGGGTCTTTAACGCGGTCCCAGCCACGGAACCGGCGGTTGCCGGACGTGTTAACTAATTTGGACTGGCAAGGTAGGGGCGAACACTGAATGAGGGCGATGCAGCCGGCACAGTTGAAACCCCAGGAAATCGGCTTGTTTCTTGACGTTGACGGAACCTTGCTCGACATCGCGCCACGGCCGGAAGCGGTCGTGGTCACCGATGGGCTGCGCCGGGACCTGGCGGCGGCCGATCATGCCCTCGATGGCGCGCTGGCGCTGGTCAGCGGCCGTCCGGTCGCCGAGCTGGACCGCCTGTTCGCGCCGCTGCGGCTGCGCGCGAGCGGGGTTCACGGCGCCGAGATTCGCCGCGAGGCGGACGGCGCGGTCGCCACGGTGACGGCGGATTGCCTCGGCCCGGAGGCGTGGCAGGAGCTGACCCGCGTGCTCGACGATTTCGCCGGCAGCTATGCCGAAAACAAAAAAGTCAGCTTTGCCGTTCATTACCCCGAGCCGGGTACCGACGTGGATACGCTGGAGGCGGCCCTGTCGCAAATGATGCGGCGGCTGGGCGACCGCGGGGCGCCGCTCAAGCTGCTCGCCGGCCGCAACGTATTCGAGGTGCAGCTTCGCGGCTTCGACAAGGGCCGGGCAATCGCCCGGTTCATGGACGAACCGCCGTTCGCCGGCCGCATCCCGGTATTCATCGGCGACGACGACATCGACCAAGCCGCGTTCGATGCGGCGCTGGCGCTGGGCGGTTTCGCCTATTCGGTCGGTCCCACCCTGCCCGGCCTGTCCGGCGCGTTCTCGGGACCCGATGCGGTGCGCAGCTGGCTGCATGGTTTCAGCCGATGAAGGTGAAGGTCGCTCCCGAGAGCCCCGCTGCCGAACCTGCGACCGGCAACCTGGCACGGGCACTCGAACACGACGGCGAGGGACGGGCGCTGCGGCGGGCCAAGCGGGTCCGCAAAACCCGCAGCGGCGCGCTGACGGCGGCATTGTCGGGAGCCAAGGCCGCGCCGGCGACCCGCGACAGCCGCTCGGTCGACGAGCAGGCCCTCGACCTTGCGCTGATCGGCAATTGCCGGATCGCCGCGCTGATCAACCCGGCCGGACGCATCGTGTGGTGGTGCTTTCCCCGCTTCGACTCGAACCCGACATTCTCGCGTCTGCTGGCCGGCGATGAGGAGAAAGGGTTCTGCGATGTCGTCCTCTCCGACATGGTGCACAGCAGGTCCGCCTATGTCCGAAACACCGCGATCCTCGAAACCGAGCTCGAAGACAAGCATGGCGGGCGGGTTCTGATCACCGATTTCGCACCGCGGTTTCCGATGTACGAGCGGATTTTCCGGCCGCCGCAGATCATCCGACGGATCACCCCGCTCGCCGGAACGCCGCGGATTTCGATACGAGTCCGCCCGACCCATTCCTATGGCCGGCCGACGACGCTTCACACGATCGGCTCGAACCACATCCGTTATCGCGGCGCCGACGAGGTTCTGCGGCTCAGCACCGACGCGCCGCTTTCCTATATTACGCAGGAGACCGTCTTTCCGCTGTTCCAGCCGATCGCGATAGCTCTCGGCACGGATGAGCCATTTGAAGGCGCAATCGAGCAGACGGCGCGCGAATTCGAGGATAAAACGCGAAGCTACTGGCACCACTGGGTGCGCACGCTGGCGCTGCCGTTCGAGTGGCAGAGCGCGGTGATCCGCGCTGCGATCACGTTGCAGCTGTGCAGCTTCGAGGAAACCGGCGGGATCGTCGCCGCGCACACCACCTCGATCCCCGAAGCGCCTAACAGCGGGCGCAACTGGGACTACCGCTATTGCTGGCTGCGTGACGCTTATTTCGTCGTCCAGGCGCTGAACCAGCTAAGCGCCACCCAGACAATGGAGCTATACCTCAACTATGTGACGACCGTCGCAGCACAGCTCAGCGAGCCGCTAGGCCCGGTCTATTCGATCGTGCCGGGCGAGAGCCTCGACGAGGTTACCGCCTCCGGCCTTGCCGGCTTTCTCGGCCAGGGTCCGGTACGGATCGGCAACGGCGCAGCCTCGCAGGTCCAGCACGACGTCTATGGCAGCGTGGTCCTGGCGGCGACGCAGATGTTCGTCGACGAGCGTCTGCCGCGGATGGGCGACGGGGGGCTGTTCCACCGGCTGGAGCAGGTTGGCGAGCAGGCATTGGCGACAGCGCTGCTGCCCGACGCCGGGATCTGGGAGTATCGCGGCCGCGAACGGGTCCACACCTATTCGGCGGCGTTATGCTGGGCGGCCTGCGACCGGCTCGGCCAGATCGCCGCCAATCTCGGCATCGGCAAGCGCGCGCAATACTGGCGTCGCAAGGCTGTCGCTCTGCGCAAAGAGATCCTGCGCCGGTCCTGGAGCGACGCGCGCGGCGCCTTTGTCGGCGCGCTCGACGATCCCGAACTGGATGCGAGCGTCCTGCGCCTTGCCGATATCGGGCTGGTGCCGCCGCGCGACCCACGCTTTGTCGCCACCGTGGATGTGATCGGCCGCCGCCTCGTCCGCAACGGCCGCATCATGCGCTATACCGCCGACGACGATTTCGGCGCTCCCGAGACCGCGTTCCTCGCCTGCAATTTCTGGTACATCGAGGCGCTGACCGCGATCGGCCGGCGCGACGAGGCGCGCGAACTGTTCTATGGGCTGCTGGAGCGCCGCAACCCGTTCGGCCTCCTTTCCGAGGACATTCATCCGGCGACCGGGGCGCTGTGGGGCAATTTCCCGCAGACTTACTCGATGGCCGGCATCATCAATTCGGCAACGCGCTTGTCGGAGAAATGGGAGGATGTCTGGTGCCGC
>DASQGR010000047.1:0-25899 GCA_035632515.1 Allostellaceae bacterium
GCGCTCAACTGCATCGGTGCCGATGGCGCGGGCGGGCCGACCGTGTCGCCTTGCGGGACCTGCGAGCATTGCCGCTCGATCGCCGAGGACCGCCACGTCGACGTGATCGAGATGGACGCGGCCTCGCGCACCGGGGTCGACGACATCCGCGAGCTGACCGAAGGCATGCGCTATCGCCCGGTTTCGGCGCGGTTCAAGGTCTACATCATCGACGAAGTCCACATGCTGTCGAAGAACGCCTTCAACGCGCTGTTGAAGACACTCGAGGAGCCGCCGCCCGACGTCAAATTCGTCTTCGCCACGACCGAGATCCAGAAAGTGCCGGTGACCGTGCTGTCGCGCTGCCAGCGGTTTTCGCTGCGCCGGGTGCCGATCGACCAGCTCGTCGGCCACTACCGGCAGATCGCCGAGGCCGAGGCGGTGGCGATCGAACCCGGCGCGCTCGGGCTCATCGCGCGCGCCGCCGACGGGTCGGTGCGTGACGGCCTGTCGATCCTCGACCAGGCGATCGCGCTCGCCGCCGGTGCGGTCACCGAGGCGGCGGTGCGCGACATGCTCGGCATCGCCGATCGCGGTCTGGTCTTCGACCTGTTCGAGGCGGTGCTGAAAGGCGACGCCGCCGACGCGCTCGACCGGATGGAGGCGCTCTACCAGGGCGGCGCCGATCCGCTCACGGTGATCCAGGATTTGCTCGACCTCACGCATTTCCTGACCCGGCTCAAGCTCTCGCCCGAAGCCGGGACCGGCGACCCCATGGCGGAGGGCGACCGCGAGCGCGCCCTGCCGCTCGCCCGGCAATTGCCGATGCCGGTGCTGGCGCGCGCCTGGCAGATGTTGCTCAAAGGCATCGACGAGGTGCAAACCGCGCCAGCCGCTAAACAGGCCGCCGACATGGTGCTGGTGCGGCTGGCCTATGTCGCCGACCTGCCGGTGCCGGCCGAGCTGGTCAGAAGCGTGACCACCGGCGAAGCGCCGGCGGCGCCGCGACCGCCGCCCCAGGCGCCGGTTGCCGTCGGGGCAGTCGAGGCTGCGCCGCCTGCCGCCCCGCACAAGCCGCCGGCGGCGGTCCCCGCCGCCGATGCCGGAGCGGTCAGGCTTGGCGACCCCGTGCCGCGCCGCTCCGAAAGCGGCAGCGCCGCCCCGGCGCTGGCAGCTCCCTTGCCCCAGCCGCCGCCGTCCGCGCTCGCCGCCCCGCAAGTCGACCCGATGCCGCAGAGCTTTGCCGCGACCCTCGCGCTGTTCGAACAGCACGGCGAGGTCATAACCCGCGCGCAGCTGTGGTCACAGGTCCATCTCGTCGCCTTCGAACCGGGGACGATCGAGTTTCGCCCGGTCGAGAATGCGCCGCGCGATCTCGCCAGCCGGCTCGGCCAGCGCCTCGGCGAATGGACCGGCACACGCTGGGTCGTCGCGGTGTCGCAGGCCGAAGGCGAACCGACGCTCGAACAACAGCAGAAAACGCGCGACCGCGAGCGTGAAAGCGAAGTCGCCCGCCATCCGTTGGTACAGGCGGTGCTGGAGGCTTTTCCGGGCGCGACGATCGCCGCCGTGCGCGAGCGTTTTGCCGCGGCGACGCCGGCAACCGACGCCGATGCCGGCACCGAAAACGACGCCGACGACAACGAGGAGGACGAGCCATGAAAAATCTCGGCCAGCTGATGAAGCAGGCCCAGCAGATGCAGTCGAAGATGGCCGAGATCCAGGCGCAGCTCGAAACCGTCGAGATGACCGGGGCGGCGGGCGGCGGCATGGTGCAGATCACCCTCAACGGCAAAGGCGACCTGAAGTCGATCAAGATCGACAAGTCGGTGCTCGACCCCAATGACAGCGAGGTCGTCGAGGATCTGATCGTTGCCGCCTTCAACGACGCCAAGCAAAAGGTCAGCGCCTATACCGAGGCCGAGATGCACAAGCTGACCGGCGGGCTCAACCTGCCCGGCGGGATGAAGCTGCCGTTCTAGGAGCCTTATCTGTTTAGGGCGAAGCGCTTTGTGTACCGCCTTGGCCGGGCTGACCCGGTCATCCACGTCTTTCCCTCCGACGTTTGCGAACAAAGACGTGGACCCGCGGGTCAAGCCCGTGGGAGGGAATTGCCTCGACTTAAATGGATCGTGCCTTAGCCGCGTCGGCCAGCCATAGCGCCAGTTCGCCCGCCAGCAACGCCAGCACGAGATACTGGCCGTAGCCGAGAATCGCGCCCTGCACGGCGCCGAGCAGCGGGTAGTTGCCGGTGACATCGAAGTGCCCGGCGGTGGCCGCGGTAAAGGCGTAGAACATGCCAAAAGTGAAATTCCGCGCCCATTGCGAGGTATCGTAGACAAACACGGCGTCGCGCCAGCCGAATGCCCGCAGCCGGACTGCCAGCCGGGCAATCTCGATCGATTCGACGATGACGAAGACGACGCCGGTAGCCGCCCAGAACGGCGTGATCGCGGCCACGCCGAACCGGTCGCTGACGACCGCGGCCAAGCCGGTGATCGACAGCGCGCCATGCAGGATGCAGTTGGTGTTGTCCCAATCGGTGGCGAGGCGCCAGTGGCGGTTGCGCAGGTATCGCCGCACGATCAGGAGGAATCCGCCCGCATAGCAGGCTGCACCCAGCCCGATCAGCAGGGTCGCCAGCCCGTGCACCGCGGCAATACCGGGGAACAGGCGAAACGCCAACAGCGCCACCGCCTGCGTTGCCACGGTGGTCAGCAGGATGACCCCGGTCGGGCGCGTCTCGGCGGCGGGGGCGGCGGCGATGCGCAGCAGGTTGCGCAGCGCCTGCGGCATGAACCACGCCCACAGGGCGACGCTGACGGCGAAGAGGCCATCGGCCGGCCAGAGCACGCTGGGCGCGGCAAGCATCGCCATGCGGGCGACGACGACACTGCCGGCGACCCAGGTGCCGATCGCGAAACTGCCGACCACCGCGCCGGTGTGTGCGGCAAAGCCCTCTTTCGCCGCGGAGGCCAGCAGCGCCGCCGCGACGCCGGCCCAGCCGAGGGCCAACACGACCGCCAATGGCCTGGTCATGACCGCGCCCGCTCCGGGGATCCGCTGCAGCGCCACCGCGCCAAAGATGCCGCCGGCCATGATGACCGCACCAATGCCGGTGGGCAGCCGGACAACGGCAGAGCGCGCTTGAGTCATCGCAGTCCGATGGCTGTCTCGCCGCCGCCCTTCCGGCATCCGGGCTATTTCGCCGTCGCGAAGTCGCTGGCCACGACTCCACGCAGCAAATTGCGCAGCGTGGCGGCGCGCTCGTCGCCGAACACCTCGTCGAACCGCTTCTGGGCCTCGGCCCAGCGTTCGAGCGCGGCGCGGTGACGGGCGATCCCGGCCTCGGTGATCTGCAGCTCGTGCCGCCGCCGGTCGGTGCTGCCCGGCGCCACCGCGATCAGCCCGTCGCGCTGCAACGGCAGGATGTTGCGGCCAAGCGTGGTGCGGTCCATCACCAGCATGGCGGCGAGCGCGTTGATCGTCATCGGCCCCGACCGGCGCAGCCGCGACAGCATCGCGAACTGGGTCGCCCGCAGCCCGGTCGGGGCCAGGAACTGGTCGTAGAACTGGGTGACATGGCGGGCCGCCTGGCGGATCGCCAGGCAGTTGCACTGATCGAAGCTGTGGGGCGACTCTGCATTCATCGACGGCGTCTCTGGGTCTGGACAAAGGTGTATATGCACTCTTATATAGGCGCATATACTCTCTACCGGGCAATCTGCCACCCAGAGGATACCATGCCGTTCGATCTGGTGAACCCGGATGCCATCGCGGAGGCGGAAGAGCCGCCGCAACCCATAGCCATCCGGCCGGTGCTCGATCCGCGCACCCGCCGCCTGCTCGAGGCGCCGATCGCCAGGACCCTGCTCCGCATGGCATGGCCCAACATCGCCGTCATGCTGGCGCAAGCCTCCACCGGACTGATCGAAACCTGGTGGGTATCGCGGCTCGGCGGCGACGCGCTGACCGGCATGGCTCTGGTGTTCCCCGGCTTTATGATGATGCAGATGCTGTCGGGCGGTGCGGTGGGCGGCGGCATCTCCTCGGCGATCTCCCGCGCGCTCGGCGCCGGCCGGCGCGACGACGCCGATGCGCTGGTGCTGCACGCCATCCTCATCAACGTCGCGCTCGGCCTCATCTTTTCTGCGCTGGTCCTGGGCTTTGGGCCGACGCTGTATCGCGCGCTCGGCGGCGAGGGCAACTCGCTGGCGGCGGCGTTGCAATACTCCAATGTGGTCTTCGCCGGCACCGCGCTGGTGTGGCTGATGAACGCGCTGGCGAGCGTCATACGCGGCACCGGCAACATGATGATCCCGTCGCTGGCGGTCTGCATCGGCGTCTCGCTGCTGGTGCCGCTGTCGCCGTGCCTGATCTTTGGCGCCGGACCGTTTCCGGCGCTGGGCATGGCGGGGGCCGGTATCGCGGTGGTGACGACGACGACGCTGACCGCCGCGGTGCTCGGCGGCTACATCCTGTCCGGGCACAGCGTCGTTCGCCTGCGGTTGACCCGGCTGCGGCGCGCGCTGTTTTCCGACATCCTGCGGGTCGGCGCGGTCGGCGCGGTCAGCACGCTGCAGACGACCCTGACCGTGACATTGACGACGGCGCTGGTCGGCATCGCCGCGGGGCCCGATGCGATCGCCGGATACGGGACCGCCGGGCGCTTGGAGTATCTGCTCATTCCGCTGGTCTTCGGTCTCGGGGCGCCGCTGGTCGCGCTTGTCGGCACCAATATCGGCGCCGGCCAGCACGCCCGCGCGCTGCGCGTGGCGATGACCGGCGGCGTGCTCGCCTTTGCGCTGACCGAAGCGATCGGCATCGGCGCCGCGCTATGGCCGAACGCCTGGCTCGGTCTGTTCGGCGGCGACCCGCAGATGCTGGCGACGGGAGCGGCCTACCTGCACGCCGTCGGCCCGACCTACGGGTTCTTCGGGCTCGGCTTGTCGCTTTATTTCGCTTCGCAAGGGGCGGGCCGGCTGTTCTGGCCGCTGCTGGCCGGGCTGTTGCGGCTTCTCGTAGCGGTGGGCGGCGGCTGGTTCGCGGTGCATTTGGGCGGTGCGCTGGGATGGGTTTTTGTGGCACTGGCCGCGGCCCTGGTACTTTACGGTGCGACCGTCGCCGCCGCGGTCGCCGCCGGCGTCTGGTTTCACAGGCCCGTTGCAGGACCAGACGGCGCGAGGTGAGGATGCAGTATTTCGAGGATCTGGCGGTCGGACAGACATTTGCCTCGGGCCGGCTCACCGTCAGCGCCGGGGAGATCACCGCCTTCGCCGGCGATTACGATCCGCAGCCGTTTCACCTCGACGGCGCTGCGGCGCGGCGCAGCGTCTTCGGCGGGCTGGCGGCGAGCGGCTGGCACACTGCGGCGCTGACGATGCGCCTCATCGTCGGCGGCGAGTTCCGCCCGGCCGGTGGCATCGTCGGCTTCGGCGGCGAACTCGCCTGGCTGAAGCCGGTACGCCCCGGCGACGAATTGCGGGCCGAAGTCGAAATCCTGGAAACCCGCACCTCGCGGTCGCGCCCAGGCCAGGGTCTTGTCAAGATACGGGTATCGACCCTCAACCAGCACGACGAGCCGGTGCAGACCTTCACGCCGACCCTGCTGGTGACCCGTCGCGCGAGCTAGTTCTCACCGCCAGGCGCGCGTGGCGGCATCCACCGGTGCGAGCGGACACCAGCGACATTTGCAAGCGACGCCAATAAAAAACAGGACGAATGGAGCGGGTGAAGGGAATCGAACCCTCGTCGTAAGCTTGGGAAGCTTCTGCTCTGCCATTGAGCTACACCCGCACCGCAATGCGATGATAGGCCATCGCCGCACCGATGCAAGATACCTGCTGCCGGGGCCGCCCGCCCGCGGCGCAGCCGCGGAAATGCTTACGCTTTTGTAAGTTTTGCGCGCTGGCGCTATGCGACACTTTTACGCTACAGTTTCGTGTCCCAAAGTGCCTACCCCGTACATTCAGCATGTTAGAGGAACTATGTACGATCGCCGCACCGGCTCCTCTTTCGAGGAGACCGCCACCTCCGGCCCCGTCGTCGAGGCCAAGGTTAAATGGTTTAACGCCAGTAAAGGCTTCGGTTTCGTCACCATGGCGGATGGCTCGCCCGACGCCTTCCTGCCGATGGCGATCCTGCGCCGCGCCGGATATGACGACGTGCGCGAAGGAGCCTCGATCACCTGCGAGATCGGCGCCGGCGCCAAGGGCCCGCTCGTTACCACTGTGCTGAGCATCGATTTCAGCACAGCGGTCGAGCCGGGCTTTGGCGCCGCCGATCGCCGCGGCGCACGGCCCTCGAGCAAGCTCGAAGGCGCGGTGAAGTGGTTCGAGCCCGAAAAGGGCTACGGCTTCATCTCGCCCGACGGCGGCGGCAAGGATGTGTTCATCCACATCACCGCGCTGCGCCGCAGCGGCATCGAGGCCCTGGCTCCCGGCCAGCGGGTGCAGGTCGAGGTCGTCGACGGCCGCAAGGGCCTGGAAGCCGACAGTATCGCCTTGCTCTGATCCCCCGGGGTGCGCCGCCGACTGATCGGCGCAACCCAGGCATCGGAACTTTCGGTTTCGCCCAGACGTCTGGGTGGCGTACGCAGTGCGCTCGGCGGCGGGAAATGTTTACAATGCCGGCAGCGACGGGCAACCTCGCTGCGCGGCGCCGGCTCCAATCGACCGCGACGGGAACGAACCAATGGACCTTCGCGACACGATCCGCACCTATCGGCTGGTATCGGGATCATACGATTTTGTTTTCGGTCCGGTGTTCCACCCCGGTCGCAAGGATGCCGTGCGCATCGCCAACGACCGGCCGGGCCAGCGCATTCTTGAAGTCGGCGTCGGCACCGGCCTGTCGCTGCCGCATTTCCGCGCCGATTCACATGTCACCGGGATCGACGTATCGGCCGAGATGCTGGCCAAGGCCGAGGCCCGGGTTGCCCGCGAAAAGCTCGCCCATGTCGACGGCCTCCACGTGATGGATGCCGAGCACATGGATTTCGCCGACAATTCGTTCGACGCCGTGCTTGCGCTTTATGTCGCGCCGGTCGTCCCCAACCCGGCCCGCTTTGCCGAGGAGATGCGGCGCGTCTGCATCCCCGGCGGCTCGATTGTGCTGGTCAACCATTTCATGAGCGAGAACTGGGCGCTCCGCTTCATGGAAAAGCGGCTCGCCAGGCTGGCGCGGCACATCGGGTTCCATCCCGATTTCGAGTACGACACCTTTATCCGAGACAGCAAATTGTCGGTCCGCGAAATCCGTCCCAGCAACCTGTTCGGCTATTGGCGGCTGCTGCGCTGCGTCAACGAAAAGCACGCCTCGACGCTCTGCTAGGACCGCGTCCCGCCGCCAATCAACCTTGCCGGCGACGAGACGCCCGCGATCGTCAACCCCTCGCGCCCCGCCACAGCGCGATCTCGCGCAGCAGCGCCTCGACCGCGCCGGTGGCGAAGCCGAGCGACATTTCGTCGACCAGCCGCCCGTCCCTGACCTTGGTTTCGGCCGCGGTGACGATGACCTCGCGCGCCAGGGCCACCCGCGACAGGCATGAGTCGAGCGCGACCTTCATGTGCTCCAGGCATCGCGCGCCGCCCAGCGGACCGCGCGACGTCGCCATGATCGCCACCGGCTTGTAGGCCAGCACCGAAGCGAAAGCCGGGCGCGAGGCCCAATCGATGGCGTTTTTCAGCACGCCGGGGATCGAATGGTTGAATTCCGGTGCGCATAAGACCAGCCCGTCGGCGGCCTCGATGTCGGCGAGCATCTGCTTGACCACCGGCGGCCGCCTGTCGCCTTCGAAATCCTGGTTGTAGGCCGGGATCGGCGCGAGGTCGTAAAGCTGCAGATCGGCCCGGTCGGCAAAGTGGTCGCGCAAGGTCGCGAGGATCGCGTTTGAGAACGAGCCGGCGCGCAGGCTGCCCGACATGCCGATGAGGCTGACTTTGGCCATCGATGAGTCCCCTGGAATAAGCCGGCTTCTCTCGTCCGGGCGCCCGTCATAACGAATGCCCCTCGCCAATGGCAACCATCTCAAGCAGATTGCGCCTCATGACGATCGGCCCCTCCCGTCGCGGCCTGGTGCCGCCCTTCATCGCGATGGACGTGATGCGCGCCGCCAACCTGCGCGAGGCGGCGGGCGAGCGGGTGATCCATCTCGAAGTCGGCCAGCCCGGCACCCCGGCGCCCCAGGCGGTGCTCGATGCGGCGCGCCGGGCGCTTGCCGACAACCGCATCGGCTATACCGACGCGGAGGGCATCCCGCCGCTGCGCGAGGCGATCGCCGCCGATTACCGCGCGCGCTACGGCGTCGCCGTCGACCCGACCGAGATCGTCGTCACCACCGGCTCGTCGGCGGCGTTCCTGCTCGCCTTTCTGGCGGCGTTCGAGCCCGGCGACCGGGTGGCGCTGGCCGCGCCCGGCTATCCTGCCTACCGCAACATCCTGTCGGCGCTGGGCCTCGAGACCGTGCTGATCGAGGTCGGCGAGAATGCCCACTACCAGCCGAACCCCGAGATCCTGGCCGATATCGACGATTTGGCCGGGCTGATCGTCGCCAGCCCCGCCAACCCGACCGGCACGATGATCGCGCCGGCCGACCTTGCCCGTCTCGCCGATTATTGCCGCGGGCGCGGCATCCGCCTCGTTTCCGACGAAATCTATCACGGCATCATCTACGAGGGCGCCGCGGCGACCGCTCGCGCTTTCGGGCGCGAGGCGCTCGTCGTCAACTCGTTCTCGAAATATTACAGCATGACCGGGTGGCGGCTCGGCTGGATGCTGGTGCCGCCCGATCTGGCCCGCTCGGTCGAGTGCCTGGCGCAGAATTTCTACATCTCGCCGCCGGCGTTGTCGCAGCTTGCCGCGGTTGCCGCGTTCGGGTGCCGGGACGAGCTCGACATGCATGTCGCCCGCTACCGCGGCAACCGCGACCTGCTGATCGCCACGATGAAACAGGCCGGCCTTGCGCGTTTCGCCCCGGCCGAGGGGGCGTTCTATCTCTATGTCGACGTGTCGGGCCTGTGCCGCGACAGCGTCGTGTTCTGCCGCCGGATGCTGGCCGAAACCGGGGTCGCGGTGACGCCGGGCCGCGATTTCGACCCGATCCACGGTGATGATTGGGTGCGCCTCAGCTTTGCCGGCTCAAGCGAGGACATCGCCGAGGCCGCACGCCGTCTCGCGGAATGGCTGCCGCGCCAGGGTTAGGCGCCAAAGCGACTCGGCCAAAGGGGCACACAGCGCAAGGCGGCAATCGCGACGGGATGAGGCTCCGAAAATCGCGGCGCTGCCGCGAACCTAAAGCATTGTTTGTTTAGGCCGAATCGCTTTGCGTACCGCCTTGGGCGTGACCCGGCCATCCACGTCTTTTCCTGCGACATTCGCAAACAAAGACGTGGACCCGCGGGTCAAGCCCGCGGGAGGAGAACTGCTCTGGGACTCCGATCTAAATAGATCGTGATCTAGCGGCGCGCGGCGGCCTGCGCCGCCGACCAGTTTTCCGGGTCGCTGAGGAAGCTCTGGATCTTCTCGTATTGGCCGGCCTCAAAGCGGCCGAGTTTTTCCGCCGTCGCCGCGACGTCCCACCAGGTCGCCAACGCATGCAGGGTGATGCCCTCGGCCGCGAGACTCGTTTCGGTATGCGGAAAGATGCCGTAATTGAAGATGACGAAGGTGTGGCCGATCTCGCCGCCGGCCTGGCGGATCGCGCGGACGAAATTGAGTTTCGAGGTGCCTTCGCTGGCGAGGTCCTCGACCAGCAGCACCCGGGCGCCGTCCTTCAATTCGCCTTCGATCTGGGCGTTGCGGCCAAAGCCTTTCGCCTGCTTCCGCACATACAGCATCGGCAGCGACAGGCGGTCGGCGATCCAGGCGGCGAATGGGATCCCGGCGGTCTCGCCGCCGGCGATCGCATCCAGGGATTCGCACCCGACCCGGCGCTCGATCAGTTCGGCGCCCATATCCATCAGCTTGCGCCGGGCGCGGGGAAACGAGATCAGCCGTCGGCAATCGATGTAAACCGGCGACAGCCGCCCCGAGGTGAAAATGAACGGGTTGTCGGGCCGGAACAGCACGGCCTCGGTTTCGAGCAGGATACGGGCGGTGGTTTCCGCCGCATCGCTTTCGCTCGGCGTGCGATCAGGGTGCAGAGCATCGGCCATGGCCTATCTTAACGGCAAAGCAAGCAGGGTTGACAACCGAAGATGATATGAACAAAAAGAGAACATCAAAACAACCCGCTCTTTGCCCATGCCCGTTGCCGCCAACCTCAGCCTGTTGCAAGACCGCATTCGGCGGATCGAGCGGCCGCATGCGCGGCAACACGGGGTACTGCCGTTCGGAATTGCCGCAATCGACCGCGCCTTGCCGGGCGGCGGGCTGGCGCTCGGCGGGCTGCACGAAATTCTCGGAGCCGGCGCCGATGAGGAAGACGGCGCCATCGCCGCAGGGTTCGCCGCCGGCATTGTCGGACGGCTCGACGGCGGCATCGTCTTGTGGGCCCTGAAGCAGGCCGACCTCTACGGACCGGGACTGGCGGAACACGGGCTCGATCCGGCGCGGGTCGTGCTGGTGCGCACCGCGCGCGACGACGACATCCTGTGGGCGCTGGAAGAGGGGCTGCGCACGCCCGGCGTCGCCGCGGTGATCGGCGAGGTCGGGCGGCTGCCGATGGTGGCAGGCCGCCGGCTGCAGCTCGCCGCCGAGCGCTCCGGCATCACCGCTTTCTTGCTACGGCGCTGGCACAGCGGCGGTGAGGCCGCCGCCGAGCGTGCGCGGCCCAGCGCGGCGACGACGCGCTGGCGGGTCGCAGCGCTTCCCTCGCGGCCCGACGAGGAACCCGGGATCGGGCGCAAAACCTGGCGGGTCGAGTTGCTGCGCTGCCGCGGCGGGGAGGCGGCAGCCTGGGATCTGCCGGAGGATTTGGAGGTGGCGGATGCGACGAGTGCTCTATCTCTTTCTGCCGCGCTGGCCGATCGACCGGCTGCGTCGCGCCGGTTTGCTGCCGAACGGCAACCTCTCCGTCGGACCGGGTGACTTGCCTCGCAAGCCCGCGGCACCCTCCACCGTGCCGCCCCGGCGAAGGCCGGGACCTGCTTCTGCCGAAGCAGCAGCGCCGACATGCCCGCCCGAGCCGCCCTTCGCCACCGTGATCGCGGCCAATGGGCGGCAGGTGCTGGCCGCGGTGAACCCGGAGGCCGAGACGCTGGGATTGCGGCCCGGCCTGCCGCTCGCCGACGCGCTGTCGTTTGTCCCCGGCCTCGCCACCCGACCGGCCCAGCCCGGCGAAGACGACGATGCCCTGCGCCGGCTCGCCGAATGGTGCGGCCGCTATAGCCCCTGGACCGCGCCCGATCATCGGTCAGGCGGCGGCGTCAAGGTCGAGATCACCGGCTCGGCCCATCTCTGGGGCGGCGAGGCCGCGCTCGCCGCCGATCTCGCCCGCCGCCTCGCCCGCCAAGGGATCGCCCATCGCCTCGCTGTTGCCGACACGCTCGGCGCCGCCTGGGCGCTGGCGCGCTTTGCTGCAGATGAGCGGGCACCGGCCATTGTCGCGCCGGGCGAGACGCGGGCGGCGCTGATGCCTCTGCCGGTCGCCGCATTGCGCCTCGACCCCGTTCTTGTCGAGGGCCTGCATCGGGCCGGGCTGCGGCGGGTCGGCGAGGTGCTGGCGATGCCGCGCGATGCGCTCGCCCGCCGCTTCGGCGCCGATCTCGCCCGCCGGCTCGACCAGGCGCTCGACGCCGTGCCCGAGCCGTTGTCGCCGCTCGGCGAGACGCCGGCCCGACGGGTGCGGCTTTCCTTTGCCGAGCCGATCGCCGATCCCGCCGATCTCGCCCGGGCCATCGAGCGGCTGACCCTCGACCTGGTCTCGCGCCTGGCGCGCGAAGGCATGGGCGCGCGCCGGCTCGACCTCGGCTTTCACCGGGTCGACGGCAGGGTCGAGCATGTCCGCCTCGGCACCGCCCGGCCGAGCCGCGACTCGGCGCACCTCGCCAAATTGCTGATCGGCAAGCTCGACACGATCGATCCCGGGCTCGGCATCGAAGATGTGATCCTCGCCGCCTTTGCTGTCGAGAGACTGGAGGCGGAGCAGATCGGGATGGCCGGCAGCCCCGACGCGACGGCAAGCGACACCGCCCCGCTTTTCGACCGGCTCGGCGCCCGGCTCGGCCTTGACGCGCTCGCCCGGATCGAACCGCGGGCGAGCCACATCCCCGAGCGGGCAGCGGTGGCGGCGCCGATAACCAACAAGGACTCGAACAAAAGCCCATCTCTCCCCTCACCCCCCGGGGGGATCGGGGGAAGCGCGAAAAATAAAAGGGGCGGCCGGCCCTTGATAGCGGATCAGCCCAACTCACCCTCGAACCCTGCGGGCCAAGCCTCCAGGGCGGGGCCTTTGCCCTCCCCCCTGACGGGCGGAGAGGCGCCTATTCCGGCAAAACCGCCGCGGCCGGTGCGGCTGTTCGCGCCGCCGGAGCCGATCGACGCTTTCTGGGTCATGCCCGACGACCCGCCCTTTCATTTCACCTGGCGGCGTCGACGACATCGCATCGCCCAGGCCGACGGCCCCGAGCGCATCGCCGAGGAATGGTGGCAGCCGAACGGGTGGCTCGACGCCGGTTATGCCGGTGCCATCCGCGACTATTACCGGGTCGAGGACGAAGCCGGCCGCCGTTTCTGGCTGTTCCGCGCCGGGCTGCCCGGCGACCCGCCACCGCGCTGGTTCGTCCATGGCGTTTTTGCATAAAGCCCCAAAGCCCTTGTCCTGGGTGCAAAAAGAGACCGCGGGTTCCTCGCAGTGACGATCCGATATGCCGAACTGCAGACGGTCAGCAATTTCTCGTTCCTGCGCGGCGGCTCGCATCCCTACGAGCTGGTCGGGCAGGCAGCGGCGCTCGGTCTTGCGGCGATCGCCATCGCCGACCGCAACAGCCTTGCCGGCATTGTCCGCGCCCATCAGGCGGCGGCCGAGGCCGGCATCCGGCTTGTCGTCGGCGCGCGGCTCGATCTGCGCGACGGTGCCAGCCTGCTCGCCTTTCCCGAAGACCGCGCCGCCTATGGCCGCCTCGCGCAACTTCTGACCCTCGGCAAGCGCCGCGCGCCCAAGGGCGAGTGCCATCTCGACTACGCAGACGTCGTCGCCCACGGCTCCGGGCAGATCGTCGTCGGCCTGCCGCCGGACGGCGCCGACCACGCGAGCCTCGCCGCCCATCGCGATTTCGCCGCCCGGGTCGCCCAGGACTTTCCCGGCCGCGCCTATCTCGCCGTGCATCATCTCTATCGCGGCGACGATGCCCGCCGCCTCGCCCGCCTGGCGCTGATTGCCGGGACAACCCGGCTCCCGCTATTGGCCACCGGCGACGTGCTCTACCATGTGCCCGAGCGGCGTCCGCTACAGGATGTGCTGACCTGCATCTGCGCGCATTGCACAATCGCCGAGGCCGGATTTCGCCTCGTCGCCAATGCCGAGCGCCACCTGAAGTCGCCGGCCGAAATGGCCCGGCTGTTCCGCGGCTACGAGGCGGCGCTGACGGCGGGAATCGAGATTGCGGACCGCTGCCGCTTCAGCCTCGATGATTTGCGATACGAATATCCGGAAGTGCCGGTGCCCCCGGGCATGACGCCGCAATCGCGCCTTGTCCAATTGGCCTGGGAAGGAGCGGCGGAGCATTTCCCACCGCCAAAATCCCTCTCCGCCCGGCCAGCGGAAGGAAAAGAAAAAGATGAAGGGCGATCGTCCGATCCGCGCTTATCCGAAAAAATCCGCCATGTCCCCGTCAATATCCGCAGGCAAATCGAGCACGAGCTGGCGCTGATCGAGCGGCTCGATTACGCCCGCTATTTTCTTACCGTGCATGACATTGTGCACTTTGCCCACTCGCGCGGGATCCTGTGTCAGGGCCGCGGTTCGGCGGCCAATTCCGTTGTCTGCTATTGCCTGGGAATCACTGCGGTCAACCCGACCGAGATTGATGTGCTGTTCGAACGCTTCATCAGCGCCGAGCGGGGCGAACCGCCCGATATCGACGTCGATTTCGAGCATGAGCGGCGCGAGGAGGTCATCCAGTTCATCTATCAGCGATACGGCCGCGACCGCGCCGGGCTTGCCGCAACGCTGATCACCTATCGCTCGCGCAGCGCGATCCGCGACGTCGGCAAGGTGATGGGCCTGTCCGACGATGTCGTCGCCGCGCTTAGCGGCATGGTGTGGGGCTGGTCGAGCGAAAGGCTGATGGATCAACAGGTGCGCGAGGCCGGGCTCGACCCCACCGACCGCAATCTGCGGTTGGCGCTCGACCTCGCCGGTGCGCTGATCGGCTTTCCCCGGCATCTGTCGCAACATGTCGGCGGTTTCGTCATCACCCGCCGGCCGCTGTCGGAGCTGGTGCCGATCGAGAACGCGGCGATGGAGGACCGCACTGTCATCGAATGGGACAAAGATGACCTTGATGCGCTGAACATCCTCAAGATCGACATCCTCGCGCTTGGCATGCTGACCTGCATTCGCAAGGCGCTTTCCCTGATAAAACAGCATCGGGGCAGCGCCTATACCCTGCCGACGGTTCCGCGGGAGATATCCGCTGTCTACGACATGTTGTCGAAGGCGGATTCGATCGGCGTCTTCCAGGTCGAAAGCCGCGCCCAGATGTCGATGCTGCCGCGTCTGAAACCGCGGAAATTCTACGACCTCGTCATCGAAGTCGCGATCGTGCGACCGGGGCCGATCCAGGGCGACATGGTCCATCCCTATCTGCGTCGGCGCAGCGGCATCGAGGATGTCGAGTATCCCTCTTCCGAATTGGAAGCGGTGCTGAAGAAGACCCTCGGCGTGCCGCTGTTTCAGGAGCAGGCGATGCAGATCGCCATGGTCGGCGCCGGGTTCACCGCCGACGAAGCCGACCAATTGCGCCGCTCGATGGCGAGCTTTCGCCGCAACGGCGATATCGAAAAATTCCGCGGCCAGTTCATCGCCGGCATGGTCGCCAACAAATACCCCCGCGACTTCGCCGAACGCTGCTTCAGTCAGATCGAGGGGTTCGGCACCTATGGCTTTCCGGAGAGCCATGCCGCGAGCTTCGCCCTGCTCGTCTACGTCTCGGCCTGGATCAAATGCTTCCATCCCGAAATCTTCGCCTGCGCCCTCCTCAACAGCCAGCCGATGGGGTTCTATGCCCCGGCGCAGATCGTCCGCGACGCGCGCGAGCACGGGGTCACGGTGCTGCCGGTCGATGTCAACCACAGTGTCTGGGATTGCACGTTGGAGCCTGCTCCCACCGACGACAGCGCCGGCAATGCGTCCCCCGAGATGACCCCCGCGCGGTCTCCTCAGGATGAGGGGGGGTCCGGTATGGCATCGGGAAAAGCCCTCACCCTGAGGAGCGGCCATCAGGCCGCGTCTCGAAGGACGCAAGGCGATCGCCCCCGGCAAGGCGCGCGCCTCGCGCTGCGGCTCGGGTTTCGCCAGATCAAGGGTTTCGGCCAAGACGACGCCGAACGCCTTGTCGACCGGCGCGGCAGCGGCTACCCGGATGCGCAGACGCTGTGGCAGCGGAGCGGGCTCGATCGCCGGGCTTTGGAGCGCCTCGCCGCCGCCGATGCGCTGCGTTCGCTCGAGCAAGAAAAAGGCGGGCTCGACCGCCGCCAGGGGCTCTGGGCGCTGAAGGCGCTCGGCGAAGCGCCGTTGCCGTTGTTTGCCGCGGCAAGCAAGTCAAACACCGTCATTCCAGGCTCCCTCGCTCCGCGAGAGCCCCGGAATGACGGTGAGACCCGGAATGACGGTGAGAAAAGCGAGACCCGCGCCGCCGCGCTGCTCCCGGAAATGCCGCTCGGGGAACATGTCGTCGAGGATTACAAAAGCCTCAGCCTCAGCCTGAAGCGTCATCCGCTCGCCTTCCTGCGCCGCGAGCTGGCGCAAGAGGGCCTGGTTACCGCCGACGCCCTCGCCACCCTGCCGGTCGAGCGGCGCATTGCGACGGCCGGCCTGGTGCTGATCCGCCAGCGGCCGGGCAGCGCCAAGGGCGTCATCTTCATCACCATCGAGGACGAGACCGGCATCGCCAACCTGATCGTCTGGCCGCCGATCCTCGAACGCTTCCGCCGCACCGTGCTCGGCGCGACCCTGCTCTATTGCCGCGGGCGGCTGCAGCGCGAGGCCGGCGTCATCCACATCGTCGCCGAGGATTTGCGCGACCTCACCCCGCGCCTCAACACTTTGCGCGAGCGCAGCGGCGCCGAACCCGCCGAGCGCAAACCGCCGCTCAGGCTCCCCGAGCGCATCCCGGGGCGCATCCCGGGGCGCATCCCGGGGCGCCTCCCCGGCCATGGCGCGCGCGAGATCTACGACCCCGACATCGTCGTTCCGAGCCGGAATTTCCGCTAGGTCCGCGGATTCCGCTTGTCGCCGGCGACGGCCGACCGCTCAATGCGCCGACAATCACCATCAAGGCCAGACCCGCAAATGCCCGCCTCTCACCAATCGCCGCTCTCCCGCTTCACGGTGCTCGATCTGACCCGGGTGCGCGCCGGCCCGACCGCGGTGCGCCAGCTCGCCGATTGGGGCGCGCAGGTGATCAAGATCGAGGCGCCGCCGGCGCCGGGCAGCGGCGAGGGGCTTGGCGGGCCGCGGCATGGCCCCGATTTCCAGAACCTCCACCGCAACAAGCGCAGCCTGACGCTCGACCTCAAGGCGCCGGAAGGCATCGAGATCTTTCGCAAGCTGGCGCGCGACGCCGATGTCGTCGTCGAGAATTTCCGTCCCGACGTCAAGCAGCGGCTCGGCATCGACTATCCCGCGCTCAAGGCGATCAACCCGCGCCTCGTCTATGCCAGCATCTCCGGCTTCGGTCAGAGCGGCCCCTATCGCGACCGCCCCGGCTTCGACCAGATCGCCCAGGGCATGGGCGGCCTGATGTCGATCACCGGGCTGCCGGGGCAGGGCCCGGTGCGGGTCGGCATTCCCGTCGCCGACCTGTCGGCCGGGATCTTCTGCGCGATGGGCGTTCTCGTCGCGCTGCTCGAACGCGAGGTGTCGGGCGAGGGGCAATGGGTCGAAAGCTCGCTGCTGGCGGCGCAGATCGCGATGCTCGATTTTCAGGGCGCGCGCTGGACCATCGCCAAGGAGGTGCCGGAGCAGGCCGGCAACGACCACCCGACCAGCATTCCGACCGGCGTCTTCCGGACCAGCGACGGCCACATCAACATCGCCTCGGCCGGCGACGAGATCTTCGGCCGCTTTTGCCGGGCGCTCGAAGTGCCCGAGCTTGCAGAGCATCCCAACTACAAGACCGGCCGCTCGCGCTCGACCAACCGCAAGGGGTTGAATGCGGCAATCGAGGAGATCACCAAAACGCGCAGCAGCGCCGAGTGGATCGATCGGCTCAACAAGGCCGGAGTGCCATCCGGGCCGATCTACAAGATGGACGAGGTGTTCGCCGACCCGCAGGTCAAGCATCTCGGCATCGCCCAGGCGGTCGATCATCCGACGCTCGGCAAGATCGACCTGGTCGGCCAGGCGGTAACGCTGAGCCGCACCCCGAGCCGCCTCGAGACCGCCAGCCCCGACCAGGGCCAGCACACCGACGCGATCCTCGGCGAACTCGGCTATAGCGCCGGCGATATCGCCGGGCTCCGCGAGAAAGGCGTGGTGTAGACGGATCTTGGCGATCACCCGGCCGTTCGGCGGCGCTACCCCCGCGCTAAATCGCGCGGGTCGAAGCGGCGGAGCAGCGCGTCGCCCAGCAGATTGCAGGCAATTACGGTGAGAAAGATCATCGCGCCGGGGTAGACCGCGAGCAGCGGCGCGGTGGCGATCACCTCCTGCGCGTTCGACAGCATGCTGCCCCAGCTCGCCAGCGGCGGCTGCACCCCAAGCCCGAGAAAGCTCAGCACCGACTCCAACAGGATGATGTCGCCGACGCTTAGGGTCGTCGCCACCACCAGCGGGGCCAGCACATTGGGCAGGATATGGCGCAGCAGGATGTGCGGCGTGCCGGCGCCGAGGCTTTGCGCCGCGCGGATGAAATCGCGCTGGCGGGTGACCAGCGTGGCGCCGCGCACCAGCCGCGCCGCGGTGGTCCAGCCGACCAGCACGGTCAACGCGACGATGCGCAACACGTTGGTCGCCGGCAGCTCGGTGATCCGCGCCGAGAGGCCGAGCTTTTCCAGGTCGAGCGCGGCGAAGACGATCAGCAGCGGCAACAGCGGCAGGGCGATGACCCCATCGGTCAGACGCATCAGGATGCGGTCGGTCCAGCCGCCGAGATAGCCGGCCAGAAGGCCCACCGCCATGCCGATCGCCGCTGCCGCCACCGCCGCGGCGAGGCCGATCGTCAGCGACACCCGCCCGCCCTCGAGCAGGCGCAGCAGCATGTCGCGGCCGAGCTCGTCGGTGCCGAGCGGATGCGCCGCCGACGGACCGGCAAAGCGGTCGAGCAGGTCGACCGCCGCCGGGTCGGCGCCCAGCAGCAGGGCGATCAAGGGCGCCGCCAGCGCCGCCGCGGCAATGGCACCGAGCAGAAAAAGCGGGAACCTCATCGCCAGCGGCTCACCGGTAGCTGACCCGCGGGTCGAGCCAGGCATAGGCAAGGTCGGCGGCGAGGTTGGCGATCATCGTCACCGCCGTCGCCAGCAGCAGGGCGGCGAGGGCGAGGTTGTAGTCGTTGCCCATCACCGCGTCGAAGATCAGCTTGCCCATTCCCGGGTAGGCGAACATCGTCTCGGTGACGAGCGCGCCCGACACCAGCCCGCCGAACGACAGCGCCACGATCGTCGCGATCGGCACCAGCGCGCTGCGCAGCGCGTGATGCCAGATGACGCGCGCCTCGCTCGCCCCCTTGGCACGCGCGGTGCGGATATGATCCTGCGCCAGCGCGTCCCGCATCGCGGCGCGGACATAGCGGGTGTAGATGCCGAGATTGGCGATGGTCAGCGCCGCTACCGGCAGCACCAGATGCCGCAGCCGGTCGCCCAAATTGCCATTGCCGATGGTCGCGATGCCGCTCGCCGGCAGCCAGCCGAGCCCGGCGGCAAACACCAGGATCAGGATCAGCGCCAGCCAGAAGGTCGGCAGCGACACCCCGGCAAAGCAGGCGAAATTGACGATCCGGTCGAACCAGCTCCGCGGCCGGCGCGCCGCGGCGATGCCGAGCGCCAGGGCCAACCCGAACGCCAGCCCAAAGCTCGACCCCAGCAGCACCAGCGAATTGCCGAGACGGGGCAGCAGGGTCGCCGTCACCGGCGCGGAGAACAGCCGCGAATAGCCGAGATCGCCCCCCAGCGCCGCCTGCGCCCAAGCCCAATAGCGCAGGAGCAGCGGCCGGTCGACGCCGTAGAGCGATTTCAGCCGGGCGAGGTCGGCGGCGGTCATATGCGGGTCGGCGGTGCGCATCAAATCGATCGGGTCGCCCGGCATCAGCCCGATCAGCCCGTAAATCACCAGCGACATCAGCGCCAGGGTGACGGCGATCTCGACCAGCCGAACGGCGGCGAAGCGGATCATGAAGCGGGGCCGGCGTCGATGAATTGGATCGCTTGTCTATCGCCTTCGGCCGGGCTCGACCCGGCCATCCACAAATTGTCTCAAGCCATCCGGGGCCCCCCGGGTCAAGCCCGGGGGAGGCGAATTAAGAGGGCGGCTCCACAGGCATGGTTGAGGCTTCACGGCTTCACTCCCCAATCGGTCACCCAGATCGACGACGGGTATTGGTTCCCGGTCGGGCGCAACCCGGTCAGCCATTTCGGCAGGATGAACGCGTCCGAGCGGAAATAGAGCGGCAGTGACGGCAGGTCGGTCGCATAAAGCCGCTGCGCCTCGGCCCACAGCACCTTGCGCTTGGCCGCATCGAGCTCGATCTCCAGCGCGTCGATGATGCGGTCCATCTCCGGGCTGCGGTAGCCGGTGGCGTTCTGCCCGGCATAGGAATTGGCCGCGCTCGGGATCTCGTCCGAATGAAAGATCGAGCGCGGCGCATTTTCGGGCGCGCTGCTCCAGGCGTACATCGCCAGCTCGAAGCGGCGGTGCGGCACGGTCTCGCCGAACAAGACCCGGGCCGGCTCGTTTTTGACGCGGATATCGACGCCGATCTTCTTCCACTGGCTCTGCAGCACCTGTTCGACCAGTTCGCGCGAGCGGTTCCCGGCTGTCGTCATCAGCTCCAGGGAGAGGGTTTTCCCTTCGGCGTTGCGCCGCACTCCGCCCGGCTGCGCGGTCCAGCCGGCATCGTCGAGCAGCTTTTGCGCCTTGGCCGGATCGTAGGGGTAATGCGGCACGTCGCTGGTAAAGCCGGCGTCGAGCGGCTCGACAAAGCTGTCGGCGACCGCCTGCCGGCCGCCGAACAGCGAACGGCTGATCGCCTCCCGGTCGAGCCCGAGCAGCAGGGCCTGGCGCACCCGGCGGTCGCTGAGCGTCGGCACATCGAGGTTCGCATCGACATGCTCGAAGCTCAACCCCGGCTTGTAGACGATATCGAAATCGCCGCCGTGCCGCTTGTCGAAGGCGAGCGCCTCGTCGATCGGCAAGCCCATCTCGCCGGCCACCATGTCGATGGTGCCGGAGAGAAGATTGGCCTCCATCGCCGCGGTGTTTTCGATCGTGCGGATGGTGATGCGGCGGAATGGCGGCTTCGGCCCGGCCCAATAGGGGTTCGGCTCGAGCACGACATGCGAGCCCGAGACGATTTCGGTGATCCGATAGGGCCCGTTGTAGAGCCCGGGGTTGGTCGGGTCGGCGGCGTACAGGGTGCGCACCCGGTATTGCGCCGGCTCGGCAAAGGCGGCGCGTTCGAGATGCGCCGGCAGCAGCACGAAATCGTCAATCGCCGCGAAATCGTAGGTCAGCTTGTCGAAATGCAAGGTAAAGGTCTTGTCGTCCTTGATGTCGACCGCGACGATTCGTCGGTAAAGCTCGGCGTTGCTGATGGCGCTTTTCGGGTTGCGCCCGACCTCGTAGGTGAATTTGACGTCGTCGGTGGTCACCGGCACGCCGTCGGCCCATTTCGCGTCGGCGCGGATCGTATAGGTGAGGTCGATCCCCTTCTTGCCGTCGGGCAGCTCGGTCGCCACCGCGCGGCCGTTGGTAAAGGACGGCAATTCGGTGCAGAGCAGGCAGACAATTTTCCAATCCGCGTCGAACACGGTGAAATGACGCAAGGTGAACCCCAGCACATAGCTCTTCGCCGCCATGGCATCGATGTTGGGGTTGAGCGTTGCCGGAAACTGGCTGATGCCGATGGTCAGCTGGTCGCGCGTGGCCGCCAGCAGCGGCGGAGGCGCCAGCATGATGGCGGCGATCCCAAGCCATATTCGGCCGACGATCGCCAGCCGGCATTCGCGGAAAACGTCAATTGGGTGCATCTGCAACGCCCAAGTGCTTGAAATTTGGTTACCCCAGGTCATATTATCCGGCGCCGGCGGGGTGGGATACGTGACACGAGCGGTTGCGTGTTCGTCGGAACGAAATGACCTGTGGGTTGTTTCCTGCCGGAGGCTCGCTAGAGTCGCCCTCGGGTTGAGCACGTCGTTGCCGCGCACATTGTCGAACCCGGAACAGCCACAGAGGACAACAAGCATGAAACATCTCTTGAATGGCGTTGCGATCGCCGCAATCTTCGCGATCGCCACTCCGGTCTGGGCGCAGAATGCCCCGATGACACCCTCGTCGCCGCCCAAGGCGGCTCCAGCACCGGCCACGACGCCGTCCGCCAAGTCGACGATGACCACCAAAAAGCCGATGCACCGCATGGCCCGCCACCGCATGCATCGCGGCCGGATGATGGGCGAAGGCGACAAGATGACCGAAGAGCTGAACAAGCAGGAACTCGCCCGGCTTACCGGCGGCGGGGCGCCTCCGCCGGCCGGCGGCATGGCCCCGTCGGGCGGAATGGGTCCTTCAGGCGGAATGGGTCCTTCAGGCGGCATGGGTCCGTCGGGCGGCATGGGTCCTTCGCCTGGAATGGCTGCGCCTCCGCCGCCGCCGGCGAGGTAAGCAACTCGCCACACCGATTTGGCGATACGACGCAAGGGGGCTTCGGCCCCCTTGTTCATTTCTGACACGACGCTACCATACGAATGACGACTCAATATTTACTATAAATTATCGCTATACGAACCCGTTAAAGTTGTATTTTTTGTAATGAAAAGTCGCGATGTCGATAGCTGCAAAGTTATCCGAGCAGGCAGCGAAAGCATTTTAATCTATAATCAATCATTATTTTGCCGATCTCACGATTAATGACGATGCCGAGGCGGGTTCTGTTCAGAATCCTTTAATCGGCTGGCCAATACGCTCGACACCATCGTCATGAAACAGTTTTAGTGGCTATGGCAACGAAGACGAGCCTGGAGCCCGAAAGCTCCATGTCGGAATGGCTGACGCGCTTCGTGGCTGACATACCGTCTGCCGTGGCGGTATTCGACAGCGAGTTGCGCTATCTGGCTGCGAACGATCGGTGGCTCGACGCCTTTGGCATTGTTGGCGACAAGCTGATCGGGCAGAACCACGACCGGTTCGACCCGCACAGCGCCCCGGCACTCGCCGAGGTGCAGCGTCGCGCCCTTATCGGCGAATCGGTTGAAACCAGCATCGCCGACGACATCGACCTAGCCGATGGCGGCAGCCGCCGCATCATCGGCGCGCGGCCGCATCGCGATCGCGACGGGACGATCCTCGGCGTCGTCACGACGTTGCACGAGACCGTCGCCGTCGCCACCGAGAAATCGCTTCAATATGCCAGCGACGGCCTCACCGGCCTCGCCGGCCGCCACTGTTTCATGGCGCGGGTCCGGGCTTGCGTGGCGCCGGAATTCGGGCGGCCACGGCCCACCGCGATCTTCCTCCTCGACATCGATAATTTCAAAGGCGTCAACGATCTCTACGGCGCCCGCGTCGGCGACGCGGTGCTGCGGGTGATCGCCAACCGGCTGCTCGCCGGTACGCGCTCGCGGATGCAGCCGTCGCAGCGCGCGAGCCGCCACCCGCAGGCTCAGCGCACCGATATGGTCGCCCGCCTCGGCGCCGACGAGTTCGCCGTCATCCTCGGCAGCCCCGCGCCGAGCGCAGCCGATGCCGAAGCCTTCGCCCGGCGCCTGCTGCAGCTGGCGGTAAATCCGGTCATCGTCGACGAGCAGCGGATCCGCCTGTCCGCCAATATCGGCTACATCGTCACCAGCGAGCAGCACGGCTCGGAAGACGATGCGATGCGCGACGTCGATGTCGCCCTGCAGGAGGCCAAGGCGCGCGGCCCCAACAATGTCAAGGCGTGGGAGCCGGCGCTGACCAGCGCGGTCGGCCGCCGCCTGGCCTTGCTCGATCAGCTGCGCTGCGCTCTCGACGAGGGCCAGTTCGTGCTGCACTACCAGCCGATCCTGCGCCTCGATGACGGGCGGGTCGTCGGCTGCGAGGCGTTGCTGCGGTGGAATCACCCGAGTGACGGACTGGTCGCGCCGGCGGCCTTCCTGCCGGTGCTCGAAGACAGCGGCCTGATCGTTCCGGTCGGCTGCTGGGTGCTGCGCGAGGCGGTGCGCCAGATGCAGGTCTGGCAGATGCTGTATGGCCGCGAGCTGCTGGACTGGGTCAGCGTCAACGTCTCGGCCCGCCAGTTCAACGACCCGTCGATCCTGCTCGCCACCCTCGCCGAGATTCGCGACAGCGGCTTCCCCTTGAGCCGGCTCAAGATCGAGATCACCGAGTCGGCGGTGATGCGCAATCCCGAGATCACCCGCGCCGTGCTGAGCGAGTTGCAGGAGCTCGGCATCCGCATTGCCATCGACGATTTCGGCACCGGCTATTCGGCGCTCGGCGCCCTGCGCGACTACCAGGTCGACACCATCAAGATCGATCGCGGCTTCACCGCCCGCATCGATACCCCCGACGGCAAGGAGCTGGTGCTGGCGATGCTGAAGATCGCCCGCATCTACGGCGCCGATGTCGTCGCCGAGGGAGTCGAGACCGCGGTCGAACGCGACATCCTGCGCCGCCACAATTGCGGCTTCGGCCAGGGCTACCTGTTCGCCAAGCCGATGGACGGCAGCTTCTTCGGCGCCTATGCGCTGACCCACCTGGTCGAAACCGGCGACGCCGCCGGGTAGGACCGATCACTCGTCGCCGCCTGCCGTCGCTCGCGCGCAAGCGGGTTCAGGGCAACCGCTCGCACGCTCCATGCCCCGATTCCCGCTTGCGCGGGAATGCCGATTGAGTCACTTCGCTGCCATGGCAGGGGAATGGTGGCGCGGCGCGGTGATCTACCAGATCTACCCGCGCAGCTTTTTCGACAGCAACGGCGACGGCATCGGCGATCTCGCCGGGATCGTCGACAGGCTCGATTACGTCGCCGGTCTCGGGGTCGACGCGATCTGGGTGTCGCCGTTCTTCGCCTCGCCGATGGCGGATTTCGGCTACGACGTCTCGGATTACCGTGCGGTCGACCCGATCTTCGGCACGCTCGACGATTTCGACCGGCTCGTCGCCCGCGCCCACGTGCTGGGCCTCAAGGTGCTGATCGACCAGGTTTGGAGCCACACCTCGGACCAGCACGCGTGGTTTCGCGACAGCCGCCGCGCCGGCGACGCGTTGCATGCCGACTGGTACGTCTGGGCCGATCCGAGCCCCGACGGCACCCCGCCCAATAATTGGCTGTCGGTGTTCGGCGGCCCGGCCTGGACCTGGGACGCGCAGCGGCGCCAGTACTATCTGCATCATTTCCTGTCGTGCCAGCCGCAGCTCAACCTGCGCAACCCGGCGACGATGGAAGCGGTGCTGGCGAGCGGCGCCTTCTGGCTCGATCGCGGGGTCGACGGGTTCCGCCTCGACGCAGTCGATTTCCTGACCCACGACGCAAAGCTGCGCAGCAACCCGCCCCAGCCTCCGCCCGGCGGGGTCTTCCCGGCCAAACTGTTCGGCCTGCAAAGCCATATCCACGACATGACCCAGCCCGACGTGCTCGACGTGTTTCACGCCATTCGCCGGCTGCTCGACGGCTATCCCGACCGCACCACGCTCGGCGAATTGTCGAGCCAAGCCGGCGCTGCGGGGCGCATCGCCCGCTATACCGCCGGCACCGACTATCTCCACATGGCCTACAGCCTCGGCTTCATGCGCGCCGAGTTTGGTCGGGACATCGTCTTGCAGTGGCTTGCCGACGCGGCGGCCGCGGACCCGAGCAGCTGGACCGCCTGGTCGTTCAGCAACCACGACGTTCCGCGGGTGGCAAGCCGGTGGGGAAACAGCCCTGACGGCACGCCCGATCGCGACCTCGTCCGCATGCTGATGGGCCTGCTGCTGTCGCTGCGCGGCAGCATCTGCGTGTATCAGGGCGAGGAGTTGGGGCTCACCGAGTCGGTCATCGGCTTCGGCGATCTGCACGATCCGTTCGGCATCGCGCATTATCCCGACTATGTCGGGCGCGACGGCTGCCGAACGCCGATGCCGTGGCAGATCGATGCGGCGCAGGCAGGGTTTACCACCGGGAAGCCGTGGTTGCCGGTCGATACGGCGCATCGGCAGCTGAGCGTCGACGTTCAAGAGCGCGATCCGAGCTCGACGCTGCACCAATGGCGGCGCTTTCTCGCGTGGCGCAAGACGCACCCGGCGCTGATCGGCGGCGATCTGGAGCTGGTCGCCGCCCCTGCGCCGCTCGTCGCGTTTCGCCGCATCGGGGAGGGCGAGCGGTTGCTGGTCGTCATCAATTTCGGTGACGACATCGCCGATCTGCCGGCCCGGCTGATCGCCGGAACACATCCGACCTCGGGCCACGGGTTTGCCCTCGTCGAGCGCGCCGGCAGCGTTGCGCTACCGCGCTACGGGATGCTGTTCGCGACGGAACATCGATAGCCGAGGCGTCAACCGGGGCGTCCGCGCAGGCGCACTCCTGCGGGAGTGCGAGGATAACGGCAGCTTGATCAGGAGGCCGACGTCGAGCTTCGGCGACGGGC
>DASQGR010000048.1:0-18264 GCA_035632515.1 Allostellaceae bacterium
GGCTCGAGATCAAGCGGGCGCACGTGCTCGGACACTCGACCGGGGGCGCGATCGCCCAAGCGCTGGCGGTCGAGCATCCCAACCGGCTGGCGAGCATCGTGCTGTCGGCAACGTGGACCAAGCCCGATGCCTATTTCCGCCGCATGTACGCTCTGCGCAAGGAGGTGTTGCAGCGGCTTGGCCCCAGTTCCTATGTGCAGGCGACAACCCTGTTTCTTTATCCGAGCTGGTGGATCGCGAAGAACAACGAAAAGCTCCGCCACCTGGAGGCGCAGAACCTGGCGAATTTCCCGCCGCAGGAAATCGCGATGAGCCGTATCGACGCGATCCTCGCCTTCGACCGCACCGCGAGCCTGGCGAAGATCAAGACGCCGACGCTTGTCGTCGGTGCCGAGGATGACATCGTCACCCCACCCTATTTCTCCGAGGAGCTGGCGCGGCTCATTCCCGGCGCCGAGATCAAGCTGTTCGAGCGGGGCGGGCATTGGTTCCCGCATGTGCGGGTGCGCGAGTTCAACCAGGCCGTGTTGCCGTTCCTGGCCTCGCATACGCCGGGCTGAGACACGCCGGCGATTAGCCGGACGAATGCCTTTAGTCCTTTCTAAACTAGATATATCTAAATTCGGAGAACGCCGGGGATTTACCCGGCGGCGGCAACAGGCTGTGGCGGAGCGCGGATGTCGTTAAGCGAGGCGCCCGGCGACCCGAGGCTTCGGCAGAGCCATGCCGAGCATCTGGTCAATTATGACGAGCTCACGGGCCACTACAATCGCAGCCGGCTGCGCGAGGCGGTCGACCAGCTGGTAGCGGCCGGACAGCGCGCGCCGAATCGTGCCGCGTTTCTTGCGGTCGGCATCGATCGGATGAACGCGATCAACGAAGCGGTCGGGTATGACGCGGCCGATACGGTGCTGATCGAAATCGGGCGGCGGCTCGATGCCTGCCTCAGGGTCAGCGATCTGGTCGGGCGGCTCGGCGGCGACCGCTTCGGTATCGTCTTGGCGCATTGCCCAGCCGACCAGGTCGCAGTTGCAGCAGAAAAAATCCTCAACGCCGTGCGGGCGGCTGCGGTGACCACCACGCGTGGCCCGGTCAACGCGACGGTGTCGATCGGCAGCGTCTCCCTGGCCGAGCCGGGGCTGAACTCCTACGAAATCATCACCCGCGCCGAAGCGGCGCTCGCCGAGGCAAAGCTTTCCGGGCGCGACTGCCATGCCGCCTACCGGGCGAGCGACGAGCAGATTGATCGGCGTCGCCGCTTTCTGGCGATCGGCGCCGCGGTGCAGGCGGCCCTGCGCCAGGACCGGATTGCGTTTGCGTTCCAGCCGGTCGTGTCGGCGGCCACGGGCGCGGTGGATTATTACGAATGCCTGCTGCGCCTGCGCGACGCCAATGGCGGCACCATGGCGGCCGGCGAGTTTGTCCGCGAAATCGAGGAGCTCGGCTTTATCCGGCTGATCGACCGCTACATCCTCGACAAGGCGATCGCCACCGCGGCCGCCAATCCGGGGGTCACGCTCGGCTTCAACGTTTCCGCGCTGACCGCCGCCGACCGGCCGTGGCTGCGCTCGCTTACCTCGCAATTGCGCTCCCGGCCGGAGCTGGCCGGCCGGCTGGTCGTCGAGATCACGGAGACCGCGGCGCTTTACGACATCGAAGAGTCGGCGCGCTTCGTCTGCGCCCTGCGCCAGGCCGGCTGCCGCGTCGCTCTCGACGATTTCGGCGCCGGCCACACCTCGCTGCGGCACCTGCAAAGCCTGATGGTCGACACGGTCAAGATCGACCGCTCGTTCATCACCAATATCGCAAGCTGCGCCTCAAGCCAGGCGTTCCTGCGTCACCTCCTCGGACTGGCCGAAGGGTTCGGGTTCCGCACCGTCGCCGAGGGCGTCGAGACCGCCGAAGACGCGGCCATCCTGCGCGATGAGGGCGTCGATTTCATGCAGGGGCATTTCTATGGCCGGGCCACCCTCGACCCGCCCTGGTTGCGCCCGCGCACATAAGGCCGGCAACGATGCTGGCCGGCGAGTAGAAAAGTCCTACTCCTTGCGGCTCAGCGCCTCGAGCTGACGGCGCATCGCCTCGAGCTGGGCTTCGAGCCGCTGCAGGCGCGGGTCTTCGGATTCGCCGGGCGGGGATGGCGGCGGGGGAGGAGCGGGTTTTTCGCCGCCGCCGCCGCCTGCGGCGTAGGGCGACATCATCTTCAGCGCCTGCTCGAACAACGCCATGTTCTGCTTGCCGATCTCCTCGAGTTGGCCGCCGAACGGGAACAGGCCGAACGTCGTGCGCAGCGAGTCGCGCAGGCGATCCTGGTTGCGGGCGAACGACACCATCGCCTGCTCGAGATAGCCAGGCACCAGGAACTGCATGCTGTCGCCGTAAAGCGAGATAAGCTGGCGCAGAAAGCTGACCGGCAGCAGGTTTTGCCCCTTCTGCTCCTGCTCGACGATGATCTGGGTTAGCACCGAGCGGGTGATGTCCTCGCCGGTTTTGGCGTCGATGACGATGAAGTCGCCGCCCTCCTTGATCATCTTGGCGAGGTCTTCGAGCGTGACGTAACTGCTCGTCGCCGTGTTGTAGAGACGCCGATTGGCATATTTCTTCACGGTGATCGGCTTCGAGCCGCCCGGTTGCCCGCTTTCTGGAGTACTCATGCGTCCGGTGTCCTGCGCCAGCGACGATGCTGCCCTGCAACAATACCGCGAATCCTCAAATTCGCGTTATTGTCTCGCGAATGAGCGATGCCGACGAGCTGGCGCGCCGTTATTTCGCCCTGTGGGCCGACTATCTGACGGCGCTGATTTCCGATCCGCAGGCGGCCGAGCTGCTGCAGCGGTGGGTCGCCTTTACCGCCCAATTCGCGCGGGCTGCGGGTGAGCGAGGCGGCATGCCTTTCGCGGCCTGGCCGCCGGTTCCACCTGCCGACGAAAGGTCAAATGGACCGACGGTTGATGCCACGACCCCTGCCGGCGCATCTCGCCAGCGCGACGATGCTGTGGGCGAGCTCGCGCGCCGGGTTGACGAACTTGAGCGCCGGCTTGCCGCCAGCGAGCGCAACTCCAAGGCTGCGCGCCCTCGCCCACGAAATCGCCCAAGCGGGGGCTGAGCGGGTCGCCGAAGCGCTCGATCGCGAGCTGTGCCGCCGCGCCGACGGGTTTCTGACCGGGCTCGAACGCTATCGCCGGCATCCTTACCGGCGGCACCCGGAAGCGGGTGCCGTCATCTGGCAGGAGGGCTCGACGCGCCTGGTCGATTACGGTGGGGGACGGGCTGGCAGGACGGTGCTGGTGATACCGTCGCTGATCAACCGCTTCTACATCCTCGACCTGCTGCCCGAACGAAGCTTTCTGCGCGCGCTGGCCACGGCCGGGCTGAGGCCGCTGGTCGTCGATTGGGGAGCGCCGGGCAGGGCGGAGCGGGGCTTCGGCCTCGACGAGTATATCGCCGGCCGTCTCGACCGGATGATGACGGCGGCGAGCGGTGGCGGGCAGGTCGCCGTCATCGGCTATTGCATGGGCGGGCTGCTCGCCCTGGCGCTCGCCTTGCGGCGAATTGACCGGGTCGCGGGGCTGGCCCTGCTGGCTACGCCGTGGGATTTCCATGCCGAGCGGCCGGAGCAGGCGCGTTTGCTCGCCACGGTGATGCAGGCTGCCTCGCTGTTGCCAATGGCCGAGGATGCCATCCCGCTGGCGGTGATTCAGGGCCTGTTCATGATGCTCGACCCGTTTCTCGCCGAGCGCAAATTCGTGCGCTTTGCCGGCTTCGATCCGGCGAGCGAGGCCGCCCGCAATTTTGTCGCGCTCGAAGACTGGCTTAACGACGGCGTGCCGCTGGCGCGCGAAACGGCGCTCGCATGCGCCCTGTCCTGGTATCGCGACAACGAACCGAAATGGGGAAAGTGGCGCGTCGCCGGCGAGCGGGTCGATCCCGGCCGCTTCGCCAAGCCGGCGCTCGTCGTGGTGCCGAGCCGCGATCGCATCGTGCCGCCGCGTTCGGCCGAGGCGCTCGGCGCCGCTCTGCCGCAGGCGACGACGATGCGCCCGGCGCTCGGCCATATCGGGATGATGTCGGCCGCCGCCGCGCCCGATCTGGTCTGGGCGCCGATCGTCGAGTGGCTGCATGCCCGGCTGACGGCAACATGAGGAAATATGGCTGAGGCCGCATTTGCGCAAAGCCCTGCGGCTGGCTGGACTTCAAACGATCACCATTTAACAATATCGCAGCCGCCGTCACCTGCGAGGAGATCCCGACATGACCGACATCGTCATCGCCAGCGCCGCCCGCACCGCGGTTGGAGCATTCAACGGCGGGCTCGCCAATCTGCCGGCGCACAAGCTCGGTGAGGTCGCGATCGCCGAGGCGCTGCGCCGGAGCGGGGTCGAGGCGAAGGAAGTGTCCGAGGTCATCATGGGCCAGATCCTCGCTGCCGGCGAAGGGCAGAACCCGGCGCGGCAGGCGGCGGTGGGCGCCGGCATCCCGTTCGAGGCGACCGCCTACGGGGTCAACCAGCTCTGCGGCTCGGGGCTGCGCACGGTGGCGCTCGGCTATCAGGCGATCCTTGCCGGCGACAGCGACATCGTCGTTGCCGGTGGCCAGGAAAGCATGAGCCAGGCGCCGCACTGCATGCACATGCGCAATGGCACAAAAATGGGCAATGCCCAACTTGTCGATACGATGATCCGCGACGGGTTGTGGGACGCCTTCAACGGCTACCACATGGGCAACACCGCCGAGAATGTCGCCCAGCGCTGGCAGATCACCCGCGAACAGCAGGACCAGTTCGCCGTGGCCTCGCAGGCCAAGGCGGAAGCGGCGCAGAAGGCCGGCCGGTTCAAGGACGAGATCGTGCCGGTCAAGATTGCCGACCGCCGCGGCGAGACCGTCGTCGATACCGACGAGCATCCCAAGCACGGCACCACCTTCGAGGTGCTGTCGAGCCTGCGGCCGGCCTTCGACAAGAATGGCACGGTCACCGCCGGCAATGCCTCGGGCATCAATGACGGTGCGGCTGCGGTGGTGCTGATGACCGCGGCCGCGGCACAAAAGCGCGGCCTCACGCCGCTCGCCCGCATCATCTCGTGGGCGACCGCCGGGGTCGATCCGGCGATCATGGGCACCGGGCCGATCCCGGCCAGCCGCATGGCGCTGAAAAAGGCCGGCTGGTCGGTCGACGACCTCGACCTGATCGAGGCCAACGAGGCGTTCGCCGCGCAGGCTTGCGCGGTCGGCAAGGATCTCGGCTTCGACCCGGAAAAGCTAAACGTCAATGGCGGCGCGATTGCGCTCGGCCATCCGATCGGCGCGTCGGGGACGCGGGTGCTGGTAACCTTGCTTTACGAGATGCAGAAGCGCGATGCCAAAAAGGGTCTCGCCACCCTGTGCATCGGCGGCGGCATGGGAATTGCCATGTGTGTCGCACGCGACTAGCGCGACCAACTGAGCCAATACGAGACGGCCGTGCGCGACCCGGCCTTCTCCGGATCCTCGGGCGAGGCCCGGGGACAAGAACCTGACGGAGGGAGGAACCATGCCGAGAGTGGCGATGGTGACCGGCGGAACGCGCGGCATCGGCAGGGCCATAGCGATCGCCTTGCAGAAGGCGGGCTACAAGGTCGCGGCCAACTACGCCAGCGACGACCAGGCGGCGGAGTGTTTTTGCAGCGAGACCGGCATTCCGGTCTTCAAGTTCAACGTCGCCGATTTTGCGGAATGCAGCCGCGGCGTTGCCGAAGTGGAGGCGGCGCTGGGCCCGATCGAAGTGCTGGTCAACAATGCCGGCATCACCCGCGATACGACGATCCACCGCATGAGCTTCGAGCAGTGGAATGCGGTTATCCAGACGAACCTGTCGTCATGTTTCAACATGTCGCGGGCGGTCATCGAGGGGATGCGCGAGCGCAAGTTCGGGCGGATCGTCAATGTCGGCTCGATCAACGGTCAGGCCGGGCAATACGGCCAGGTCAACTACGCCGCCGCCAAGTCCGGCATACACGGCTTCACCAAGGCGCTGGCGCAGGAAGGGGCGGCGCGCGGGATTACCGTCAACGCGGTCGCTCCCGGCTATGTCGACACCGACATGGTCCGCGCCGTGCCGGCCGATGTGCTGGAAAAGATCATCGCCCGCATCCCGGTCGGCCGCCTCGGCAAGGCGGAAGACATTGCTCGCACCGTGCTGTTCCTCGTCGCCGACGACGCCGATTTCATCACCGGCTCGACGCTTTCGGTCAACGGCGGCCAGCACATGTATTGAGGAGCCGATAAAGCGAACCCGATATACACGATCGGCCATTCCACCCGCACGGCTGCGGAGCTGATCGCGCTGCTGGACGAGGCGGGGGTCGATCTTCTGGTCGATGTCCGCACCGTGCCGCGGTCGCGGATGAACCCGCAATTCAACGCCGATGTGTTTCCTGAGACCCTGGCGGCGGCGGGGATCGGCTATGGCCATTTCGCCGCGCTCGGCGGGCTTCGCCACCGCCTGAAAGGTGCGCCGCCGTCGCCGAACGGGCTGTGGCGCAACGAGTCGTTCCAGGCTTATGCCGACTATGCGATGACGCCGCCCTTCCGGGTCGCGCTCGACGAATTGCGCGGCCTCGCGCGGCGCCGCGTCTGCGCGATCATGTGCGCCGAGGCGGTCTGGTGGCGCTGTCACCGCCGCATCATCGCGGACTATCTGCTGGCGGCCGGCGAAACCGTTGCGCATATCATGGCCGCCGGCAAAATCGAGCCGGCAGCCATGACACCGGCGGCCGAGCCGCAGCCTGACGGGACGATCGTCTATCCGCCCGCCCAGGCCGTGCTGATTTAACGTCTTTTATGCCGCCGGGGGCTTGGTCGCCTGCATCGAGGGCAGCGCTTCGACGGCCTTGTACCATTCGGCCAGTTTGGGATGGCGGGTGCGCCAGCCGTCGCGGGGAAAGCGGAAATCGAGATAGCCGAGGGTGCAGCCGGCGGTTACCGAGCCGATCGTGCGGGCGCCCGACAGGTCTTCACGTTCGAGCGCAGCGAGGCCCTGGTGGGCCTTTTTCATCTGGCCGTCGGTCCAGCCGGCATGGCGCTTCTCTTCGGGACGGGCGGCAATCTCGTAGCGGCAGAGGATCAGCGCATCGAGGATGCCGTCGCCCAGCGCCTGCTGGCGCAGCGCGGTCCAGCGCGCCGTGCCCGCAGCCGGGAACATCTTGCCCCCGCCGGCGAGGCTGTCGAGGTACTCGCAGATCACCGGCGAATCGAACAGTACCTGCCCGTCGTCGGCGGTCAGCGCCGGGATCTTCATCAGCGGGTTCTCGACGGCGAGCGTCGCGTTGGTCTCGACCGGGCTGACCGCGGTGTCGAGCAGCTCGATCTTGCCGGCCAGGCCAAGCTCATGCGCGACAACCATCACCTTGCGGACATAAGGTGAGGCCGGGTTGTGGCGGAGTTTCATCCTCTGTCTCCCCTACCGAATGAATTCTAGCGGATCGCGACAGTGAGCTTGTATTCGGCGTCGCTGCGCGAATTGTCGATTACGATCAGGTAGGCGCCGCTGGCCGGGGCAGCGTCCGACCAGGTCGTCGCCTCGTCGACGCTGAGCTGGTCGCCGGTCACGTCGCAATCGCCGATCGCGGAGCAGCTCGCCTCCCATCCCGGCGCGAAAACCGCGAACACCGCATCGCTATCGTCGCCGGCGATGGTGACGGACATCAACTGGCCGGCCGAGGCGGTCACTTGATAGCAGTCGACCATTTCGCTCGGCGCGCCGCTCTCGACCGTCGCCGATGTGGCGCCGGGGGCAAGCTGGATCACCGTCGGGTGGGTGCAATCGGCGGCCATTGCGCTGGCGGACGCCAGAAGCAATGCCGTTGCCGCTACGATAAGCCGCATTCTGACGCCTCGAAAAATCGCCGACCTCCCGCGGGGCGCCACGAGAGGTCGGCGGTATGGGGTGGGATCAGCCTTTCAGATTGCGATCCCACATCGCGAACATCTTCTCCCAGGTCTCCTCGGCGGCGAGGGTCGAGTAGACCGCACGCTCGGGGAAGGCAAAGCCGTGCTCGGTCCCGGGGAAGGTCTTGATCTCGTGCTTGACGTTGGTTTTCGCCAGCAGCTTCGCGAGGTCGCCCGGGATGTTCGGCGGCACGCTGCGATCGGTCTCGGCAAAGGCGTAGTAGAGCTCGCCCTTGATCTTGTCGAGGAACAGGTGCGGCGAATCTTCCTTGTCGGTGATGATGCCGACGCCGTAGAGCGAAGCCGCCGCCTTGATGCGGTGCGGGAAGAACGCCGCGGCATTGGTGATGTGCTGACCGCTCATGCAATAGCCGACGCAGCCGACCGGGCCGGGGCTGCACTTGTCCTGGGCGTCGAGATAGCCGAGTAGGCCCGCGGTGTCGTCCATCACCATCGCATTGGTCAGGCTGTTCATCGCGCCGCGGATGCACTGGAACATCGCATCGTCGCGGCGGTGCACGTCGAAGCGCAGCGTGCCGAGCCGGTAGTACATGTCCGGCAGGATCGCGAAATAGCCGTGGCGGGCGATGCGCCGGGTCATGTTGCGCAGCTCTTCGCGGATGCCCGGGGCATCCATGTAGAAGATGATCCCGGGGAACGGGCCCGGCCCATCGGGACAGGCGACAAAGCTCGGGCACGGGCCGTATTTGGTGGTGACGACAACCTCTTGTTCGTACATGTCGGGGGCTCCTGGAGCAGGGCAAAGCGCGCGCAGAGCGTCGCGCGAACGCGCCACATTGTCAAAGCTCGTCATTCCCGCGAAAGCCGGAATCCGGGCGCGCGACGGGGCGATCGCCGGGTGGGCCCCGCTTGTGCGGGGGCGACGAATAAACCCCTGGCTACCTGCCGCGGAAAACCGGCTTGCGCTTCTCCGACCAGGCCTTGAGAGCCTCGGCATGGTCTGCCGAGGCGGCGGCGCGGGCGCGGGCCTGGGCGAGCGCGTTGCGGTCGAGCCGGCCGGCGGCGATCTCGTTGACCGCCCGCTTCAACCCGGCGAGCGCCAGCGGCGCGTTGGCGGCGAGCGCAGCGGCCAGCGCATCGACCCGCTCGGACAATGCTTCGACCGGCACGATCTCGTCGAGATAGCCGATGCGCCGCATTTCCTCGGCCTCGACCGGTTCGGCGGTGAGGAACAGCCGTTTTGCCGCCGCGACCCCGAGCCGCGAGACGTAGCGCTCGATCCCGCTCGGGTAATAGACGATGCCGAGGCGCGCCGCCGGCATCAGCATCCGCATGCCTTCGACCCCGATGCGGAAATCGCAGGCGAGCGCGAGGTCGGTGGCGCCGCCGTAGACGCTGCCCTGCAGTGCGGCGATCGTCGGCACCGGCAGCGCTTCGAGCAGGTTGACGACGGTCTCGAAAATGTTGTCGCCACCGTCATTTGCCTGCGGCTTGCCGCCGTGGCGCTCGACCAGCGCGCCGATATGGTAGCCCGAGGAAAAGCTTTTTCCCGTCCCGGTCAGCACCAGCACGCGGATATCCGGATCGCCGGCAATGCGGGTGAAAATCTCCTGCAAGACCGCAAGATCGGCGGGTTCGAGCCGGTTGTGCTCGCGCGGCCGGTTGAGCCGGATCGTGGCACGGGCGCCGTCGATGGTGACGATGGGGGTGGTCGAGCCGCCCGTTTCCGAACCTGTTTCCGCCATGCCGTCCTGCCTCTGCCTGCCGCCCAGCGAATCTAGCCCAGCGACCCTAGCAGAGCAGGCGGCGCGCAGTCACTCGTGCCGGAACCGGTGCGCCCGGCCCGCGTTGCCCAAGCATGAGACGAATGATTTCGATGGCGGCGGCCTTTTCGCTGACTGTCGCGCTGCCAGCAGCGGCGCAGGTCGGGACAGGCTCGGCCCCCTTGAACGGCAACGGCACGGCTGCTTCGACGGCCAATGGCACGACCACAGCGGTGGCTAATGGCACTGTGCCCAATTCGGCGACATCGCGTAGTGTCGCCAATTCGACGGGATCGACCGGTTCCGGCGGCGTCAGGTCCAGTGGCAACGTCCCCCCGGCGGGAAGCGCAAGATCGGGCGGCTCGGCCGGAAGCGGGGGCGCCGGCGCTCGAACCGGTTCGGTCTGGCTGCTGTGCCCGCCCGCCGGATTCACCGATATTCAGCCGTTCCTCACCGGCACCGATATTTCCTGCGCACCCTGATCTGCAAACGAAACGCGGGCGCCGCGAAGCGCCCTTTTCGTGGCTAGGCAGGGTTAGGCGGCATGGCTCCGACGCCACTCGGCTCGTGGCCGCAATGCTCGTGGATCGCCGCTTATCGCGAGACGGCGCTACTTCGAGACCTTGACCGTCAGGTAGGTTGCGGCGGTCTCCGGGCCTTTGTTGATCTTGAGCGAGTCGGTGATGTGCTTGGCCAGCGCGCGGGTGGTGCCGCCGAGATCGGCGAAGTCGGACCCTGCGTCGGCCGGACGGGTGAACAGCCAGGAATCGCCTGCCGTGGAAGCGATGAACTCGAACAGCACGACCCCCGGCTTGTCCGCCTTGATCGACACCGCGTCGTCGGGACCCGGCACCGTCAGGACCGTATTGGCGGCAATATCCGATTTCGGGTGCTGCCGGTTCGGAAACAGCAGCGTCGTGCTGCCGTTGGCAAGCACGCGAAGGATTGCGACATGCGCGTCCTTGCTGGTCTTGACGGAGAGGGTGATCGGCTGACCGGCATCGTAGGCGGTGTCTTCACGATCGACCCGGCCTTCGATCGTCATCGCTCCGGCATTGATCCTGGTGTCGGCAATAGCCTGCTGCGCATCGGTCATGACGTCGTAGCGGATTACCCCGACACGGCCCAGCGTGGCGCAGCCGCCGATCGCGATGGCAACGCCGGCAGCCAGCAGAGAGTATCGCGCCGTCATCGCCCCGGCAGTGAGGCGGCGATCGGCGGGCGCTCTCGATAGAGCCCGCTCGCCTGCTCGAAGGCATGGCCGGCGCGCAGGACGCCGGCCTCGTCGAACGGCCGGCCGACGATCTGGAAGGCGAGCGGCAGCCCATTCTCGAACCCGATCGGCACCGACAGCGCGGGCAGCCCGGTGATGTTGTACGGCGCCGTGTACGAGGCGCGGGTGAAGGTATTGAACGTGCCGACCGCATCGATCCGCGGCGCCGGGCCGGTGGCGTTGGCCGAGACGGCGATATCGACGCCGGCAAAGGCGGCGGCGAATTCGGCGCACAATTCGCGGCGCTGGCGCAGCGCCTCCACGTAGTCGGCGGCGGTGAGGAACGCGCCAAGGCCGATCCGCGAAAACATATGCCGGCCGAACAGATGCGGCCGCTGGCGGAAATCCTGCTCGTGCAGCGCATAGGCTTCGCTGAGCATGATGACGCGGTTGGCGTCGGCGTAGTCGATCAGCGGCGACAGTTGCAGATCGACGAGCGTGGCGCCGAGGCTTTCGAGCGTGCGGCAGGCCGCGTCGAAGGTCTCGACATAGACCGGCGACGGCGTCGACTCCCGGCCGAACCCGGCAACGGCATCGCGCTCGTGAAAATGGCGGACGACGCCCACCCGAACCCCGTCGAGCCGCGGGGTCAGCGCCTTCGTGTAATCGGGCACCGGCACGTCGGCCGAGGCCGGGTCGAGCGGGTCATGTCCGGCCAGCGCCTGCATCATCAGCGCGCAATCCTCGACCGTGCGGGCCAGAGGGCCGCAATGGTCGAGGCTGTAGGAGAGCGGGAACACGCCGCGTCGGCTGACCCGCCCGTAGGTCGGCTTCAGCCCGGCCAGCCCGCAATAGGCGGCCGGGCCGCGGATCGAGCCGCCGGTATCCGAGCCCATCGCCGCCGCACAGAGATGGGCGCCGACGGCGGCGGCCGAGCCGCTCGACGACCCGGCGGGGTAGTGCGCAGTGTTCCACGGGTTGCGCGCCGGTGGGAAGGGCAGGGTGAAATCGGGTCCGCCGATGGCGAATTCGTGCGTCTCCTGCTTGCCGAGCAAGATGGCGCCGGCGTTGCGCAGGCGCACCCAGGTCTCGGCATCCTCGCTCGGTACATGGGTCTCGTAGACCCGCGAGCCCGCGGTGGTACGGATGCCCCTGGTCTTGTAGATGTCCTTGAGCCCGATCGGGATGCCGTGCAGCGCCCCGCGCGAGCGCCCGGCCCTGAGCTCGGCCTCGGCGGCGCGGGCCGCTTCAAGCGCCGCATCGGTCAGCACCAGCACGTATGAATGCAGCTCGTTGTCGAGCGCGGCGATGCGGGCGAGGTAGCCTTCGGTCAAGGCGACCGGCGACAAGGAGCCGGCGGCGATGGCACGGCTCGCCTGGGCGAGCGAGAGCCGGGTCGGGTCCATCCCTATTTGCCCTTCGGATGAACGAAGATGTGCGCCGGCTCCGCGGCCCGGTCGCGCCTTTTGCGGACGCTGTTCTGGATGCGCGCGAGGAACTGGTAGCCCTCACGCAACTCGGCGAAGCGTTCGGGCGCCAGCATGGGGTCGAGGCCGGCGCGCTCCAGCAGGAAGGCCCAACGCTCGTCGGAAATCGGTGCGCTCATTCGGCCGCCTCCGCCACCGGATGGAAGTTGCGCGGCAGCCCGGCCTTGGCGATGGCGCCGTAGAGCATCACCTCGGGCAGCGCCTTGGCGACGATCTCGCGCACCCGAACCAGCTTGGCGAGGTCGATCCCGGTCTCGCAGCCCATCGACTCGAAGAGGAAAACGGTGTCCTCCATGACGATGTTGCCGGTCGCCCCCGGCGCGTAGGGGCAGCCGCCGAGCCCGCCGAGCGAGGCGTCGAAATAGCGGCAGCCGGCATTGTACGCCGCCAGCACATTGGCGAGGCCGAGCCCGCGCGTGTCGTGGAAATGCGCCATCACCGGCAACGGCGCGACATCGGCGATGACCTTGCGGAACACCCGGTCGATCGCCGCCGGCTGGCCGTAGCCGACCGTGTCGGCCAGGATGATTCCGTCGGCGCCCGCTTCGGCGACCTCGCTGGCGATGCGCCGCACCCGGTCCTCGTCGACATCGCCCTCGATGGTGCAGCCGAACGCGGTGGCGAGGCCGCAATTCACCTTCACCGGCTTGCCGGATTCGCGGCAGAGCCGGACGACGCGGCGGAAATCCTCGATCGACTCGTCCGTCGGGCGCCGCACATTCGAGAGGTTGTGGCCGTTGCTGACCGAGAGCACGTAATTCATCTCCGGCACGCCGAGGGCGATGCCGCGTTCGGCGCCGCGCGAATTGGGGATCAGCGCGGCAACGTGAAGGCCGGGCAGGGTCATCGCATGGGCGATCACCGCCTCGGCGTCGGCAAGCTGCGGCAACAGCTTGGGGGGCACGAACGAGCTGACCTCGACCTCGCGCACCCCGGCGGCGTACTCGGCGTCGAGCCAGGCGATCTTGACTGCGGTCGGCATGACCGTGGCGATGCTTTGCAGGCCGTCGCGCATGCCCACTTCGCGCAGGGCAATCTTTTCGCTCATCACCGTCTCCCGGCTGGATTTCGCCCGGAATCTATGCCGCCGGCGGTCTCGCGGCAACCGGGTCAGACGACATGTTCCGGGGTGAGGGCGCAAACCTCGTCGCTGTCGCCCAATTCGATCTGCAAGGTCGCGTGGCGAATGCCGAAGCGGTGTTCGAGGTCACGGGCGATACGCGCCAGCGCCTCGTCACCGGGGTGTCCGCCAGGCATGACCAGGTGGCATGTCAATGCCGTCTCGGTCGTGCTCATGCCCCAGATATGCAGGTCGTGCAAAGCCGTCACGCCATCCAGCCCGAGCAGATGCGCGCGCACCGCCGTGGCATCGACCCCTTGCGGCACTGCGTTCAGCGCGAGGCGCAGCGCCTGCTTCATCAGGTCCCAGGTCCCGTAGACGATCGCCGCCGAGATGACGAGACCGACCGCCGGATCGAGCCACGGCCAGCCGGTCAGCATGATGGCGAGCCCGGCCGCCACGACGCCGAAAGCAATCAGCGCATCGGCGGTCATGTGCAGAAAGGCGCTGCGCAGGTTGAGGTCGCGCTCCCGGCCGCGCATGAAAAGCAGCGCCGTCGCGCCGTTGACGAGTATCCCAATCGCCGCGACCACGGCGACGAGGCCGCCCGTCACCGCTACAGGATGGGACAGCCGCCACAGCGCCTCCCAGGCGATCCCCCCGGTCGCCACCAGCAGGATCACCGCATTGGCGAGCGCGGCAAGGATCGAGCTCGACCCGTAACCATAGGTGAAGCGGTCGCTGGGGCCGCGCCGTCCCAGCATCGCCGCGCCCCACGACAACGCCAGACCGAGCACGTCGCCCAAATTGTGACCGGCGTCGGCCAACAGCGCGAGCGAGCCGGAGGCCAGCCCATATCCCGCCTCGGCGCAGACATAGGCGAGGTTGAGGACGATGCCGATCGCGAACGCCCGCTGGTAGTCGGAGGCGGGACGGGCGTGGCTGTGCTCATGGGCGTTGTGGATGTGGGCCAATGGTGCACCCCCGGCGTCTTCCGGTTGCGATCATAGCGAAAACGCCGGCGCGGCGAGAGTGGCGCGGCCAGTAAGCCGGAAGCGGGGTATTCCTCCGTCGAGACGGCTATTGCGCCGCTTTCGCGGAACGGCGGCGTTCTCGATGCCATCAAACTCCCGGTCATGCCGAGGAGCGGTTTGCAGGCCGCGCCACGACCACGGGATCGGCAATGCGGCCCTTGACAGTTTCGCTGCTCCGCGCGGGAATGCGGCAGCCACGGAGGAATCGCCCCATGCTCGACGCCTATATGTATACCGGTCTGCGCAGCCCCTTCGGCCGGCACGCCGGCGCGCTGGCAAAGATGCGGCCCGACGACATGCTTGCCGATATCATCGCGAAGGTGGTCGCCGAAAGCGGCTTCGCCGCCGACAAGATCGAGGATGTCGTCGTCGGCTGCGCCAACCAGGCGGGGGAGGACAGCCGTTGCGTCGCCCGCCATGCTGCGCTGGTCGCCGGACTGCCGATCGAGATCCCGGGCTCGGTGCTGCAGCGCAATTGCGGCAGCGGCCTCAACGCCATCGCCATGGCGGCGCAGGCGATCACCTGCGGCGAGGGCGACATCTTCGTCGCCGGCGGGGTCGAGAGCATGAGCCGCGCCCCGTTCGTCATGGGCAAAGCGGAGAGCGCCTATAGCCGGGAGGCGCGGGTATTCGACACCACGATCGGCGCGCGCTTCCCGAACCCCAAGGTCGAGGGCCGCTACGGCGCCGACACCATGCCGGAGACCGCCGACAACCTGGCGCGCGACTACCAGATCTCGCGCCACGACGCGGACACCTTTGCTGCCGGCTCGCAGGCGAAATACGCCGCGGCCAAGGCGGACGGGTTTTTCGGCGGCGAGATCGTCGCGGTCGAGGTGCCGGGCGGGCGCGCCGGCCCGGTCACCGTCGGCGAGGACGAGCACCCCCGCCCGCAAACCAATATGGAGGCGCTCGCCAAGCTGCGCCCGCTGTTCCAGGACGGCGTCACCACTGCCGGCAACGCCTCGGGCATCAACGACGGCGCGGTGGCGATGATCGTCGCCTCGCGCAAGGCCGGCGATGCCGCCGGCGCGCAGCCGATCTGCCGCATCCGCTCGACCGCGGTCGCCGGGGTGCCGCCCCGGATCATGGGCTACGGCCCGGTGCCGGCAGCGAAAAAGGCGCTGGAGCGCGCCGGGTTGACGATTGCCGACATGGACGTGATCGAGATCAACGAAGCCTTTGCGGCGCAGGTTCTCGCCTGCCTGCGCGGGCTCGAGGTCCCCTTCGACGACAGCCGGGTCAATCCGAACGGCGGCGCCATCGCGATCGGCCATCCGCTCGGCGCCTCGGGGCCGCGCATCGCGTTGACCGCGGCGCGCCAGCTCCAGCGCGTCGGCGGCCGCTACGCGCTGGTCGCGATGTGCGTCGGGGTCGGCCAAGGCATCGCCGCGGTGATCGAGCGGGTTTAAGTCCGTCCGCCATTCCGGGACGGCCTGTCGAGGCCGGGCCCGGAATGGGCTCGGCTTGACTGCCGCGATCCTTCCTGTCCTCAGACCTTCTTAACCATCGTCCTCTACCGTCTTCGCATCGCGGCGGGCGTCTCCCCGCTGCCTGTCGAGGCGGACGATCCGGATGAGTGTTGCGGAGCTGTGGCCACAGGAGCCGGTCGGGCTTGCCCGACTGGAACCGGAACCGATCGCTGCACCGGAATTTTCCCCGGTCGAACTCGCCGTCGTCATCCCGACCCTCAACGAGCGCGACAACGTTGCCGTCGTCGTCGGGCGGCTGAACCGGGTGCTCGCCGGCATTTCCTGGGAAGCGATCTTCGTCGACGACGACTCGACCGACGGCACCGCCGACGCGGTTCGCGATCTCGCGCGGGGGCAAGGCAATATCCGCTGCATCCAGCGGCTCGGCCGGCGCGGTCTCAGCTCGGCCTGCATCGAAGGCATCCTGTCGAGCGCCGCGCCCTATGTCGCGGTGATGGACGGCGACCTCCAGCATGACGAGGCCCTGCTCCCTGCGATGTTGGCCAGGATCAAGGGCGAGAGGCTCGACATCGTCGTCGCCAGCCGCTACGTCGACGAAGGCAGCGTCGGCGAGTGGCAGAAATCGCGGGTCGCGATCAGCGGCTTTGCCACCAGGCTCAGCCGGCTGGTGATGAAGGCCGAACTCAGCGACCCGATGAGCGGGTTTTTCATGGTCGAACGCTCGGCGTTCGCCGGGGCGATGCGCCGGCTGTCGGGGCAGGGGTTCAAGATCCTCCTCGACCTGTTTGCCTCGACCCCGCGCCCATTCGCCTTTGCCGAGCTGCCGCTCAAGTTTCGCGAGCGGCTGCATGGCGAAAGCAAGCTCGACACGCTGGTCGCCTGGGAATATCTGATGCTGCTGCTGCAGAAGCTGGTCGGGCCGCTGGTGCCGGTGCGCTTTCTGCTGTTCTCGCTGATCGGCGGGCTTGGGGTCGTCACCCACCTGGCGACCTTGTGGCTGGCAATGAATGCGGCGCCGGCAACATTCCCGGTCGCCCAGGGAATAGCCACGGTGGTGGCGATGACCGGCAATTTCCTTCTCAACAACCTCTTCACCTACCGCGACCGCCGGCTGTGCGGATGGCGCCTGCTGTCGGGGCTCGGCTCGTTCTATGCGGTGTGCGGGGCGGGTGCGGCGGCCAATGTCGGGGTCGCGTCGTACATTGCCGGCGGCGATCATTCATGGTGGCTGGCGGGTCTTGCCGGAGCGGCGGTTTCGGCCGTGTGGAACTACGCCATGTCGTCGATTTTCACCTGGACGGCGTCGCGTCCGGCTGCTGCCGCCACGGCGCCGTAAACCCGAATTCGCGCCAGGCGCGCCGCGTTGCCATCGCCAGCAGGCTGGTAGCCACGATCGTGTTGACCGGCAGCGAGATCGTCTCGGCGAAATAGCGGCTGCCGAGCAGGAAGACATACATCACCGCCACGACCGCCTTCTCCCAGCCGGGAGCGCGCCCGCCGTCGCGCAACAGCCAGCACGCGGCGATCGTCCCCAGCATCAGATCGTAGAGCAGCGACACCGGGCTCGCTATCAGGCTTGCCGAGGCCAGCACCGCCGCTCGTGCCGGCAGTGACGCGCCGCGCCACCAGACGATCGCGACGATCGCCGCCGCGACAATCGCGAACACCGCCTGCACTGCATAGCCGAGAGCGATGCCGCCGCCGAGCAGCCGCACCGCGCCGAACGGGCTGACGAACCCGGCGAATAGAATGCGGCCGGACTCGTACATCGAATGCGAGGTGCCGGCGGTGATGAAAAACGCCTGCCAAGTCGCCCAGCCGAGCACAGCGACCGACAGCGCAATCAGCACCGCGGCGGTAGCTGCCGCCGCGGCGATGACGCGCCAATGCCCGCCGGCGGCCAGGGCGAGCGGCACCAGCACGGCGAAATGCGGCTTGTAGCACAGCGCGCCAAAGCAGATGCCGGCCAACCCTGGGCGACGGTCGACCAGAAGTGTCGCGGCGCCGAACAGCGCCGCGGTCAGAAACGCGTTCTGACCAAGCCCGATATTCCACCACACCATCGGAAAGGCGATCAGCGCCAGCAGCGCGGTGCCGCCGTAGTCGCCGAGGATGCGGCGGGCGACGGCTAGGTAAAGCAGCAAGGTGGCAGTCTCGAAGCCGATGAATGCCGCCAGGTATGGCAGGCGGGAAATCGGCATGAACAGCGCCTGGTAAACCGGCGGATAGTTGAAGAACTGGTACTCGATGCCGCGGCCGACGACGGCTTCCTCGGCAGCCAGGTGCGCCGCCTGGTCGTACGCCAGCGCCGGGGTGCCGGCATCGGCCAGTGCCCCGGCGGCATAAAAGCTGACGAAATCGGTCGTGTTGGGCTTGTCGAGCGGCACGAT
>DASQGR010000049.1:0-4453 GCA_035632515.1 Allostellaceae bacterium
GCGCCGGCGCGCGCCCGAGGGTGGCCCCGCGCAATGATCCCAGGCTCCGCATGCGCCGCATTCTCCGCGACAGCGGACCCGCACGCAACCGCCGGCCAACAGGCCGTTAACCAACAATTGCCGTGAAATACAGATAAATTATATTTTACAATCGAATCGCACGATTGGACCCGGGAAATAGTTGCCTAGCGGTTGTATCCGCGTGGGCATTACTGGTCGTATTTGTCCTATCGTCCGGCGTGCCAAAACAAGGTGAAGCGATGAAAGGCATTATCCTCGGCTGTGCTGTGCTCTTATTGTTGGCGGTGACGGCGTTTCCGTTTGCTCACGATGCCTATACCCGCCACCGCGTCATGAGCGAGCTGGGTCCGTTTTTGAGCGAGCAGGACCGCACCGCCTTCCAAGGGTGGCAAGGCGATGCCATCTCCTTTGCGCGCAGTCTCTACGCCCGATGCGAATTGAACAAAGGGCGCGGCGCCGCGGCGTGCGAACCCTATCATCTCGCGATGGATTAGCCGGGCGCGAGCGGCCGCAGCGGCGACTGCTCCCGCGCCGCTTGGTCGCGAGGCCCGTGCCCGGGTAAAACCGGGGCGTGCGCTACAGCAAATGGTCTCTTCTGATCTTCGGCGCCGGAATGGTGCTGGGGCTGGCCGTCGTCGCGGCCAGATTGTCGGGGCTCGCCCGCGTCGCCAGCCTGGCCATGGCGGCGGGGATCGGGCTGCTGCCGTTCGCTTTATTCGCCGATTGGCGACGCGCCTTGCGGCGCCCCGGCAAGCGCCGCAAGAAGCCCGCCGCGACCAAGCGCCGCGCCGCGCCGGCCCGCCGCCGCACCCGGAAACCGGCGAAGAAGCGGCCATGACGGCTCGACATGCGGCCACGCCATCTCCTCGTGAGGTCGGGCGCTTCCCCCGCTGCGTCCGCTCGTACTAGGATCGCTTTCGAAAGCGCGCGGCGAGCCGTCCTGGTGCGCCCGGCCGAACCTGTACGGAGGAAATGCTATGGCTAAGAAACGGATCGCGATCGTCTGCACCGGCGCGGTCGGCGGCTATGCCGGAGCCCACATGGTCAAGGCCGGGGAAGACGTGACCTTTATCGATTTCTGGCCCGAGCATGTCGAAAAGATGAAAAAGGACGGGCTCAAGATCACCCACCTCAAGGATGTCGAGCCGTTCACCGTGCCGGTGCGCGCGCTGCACGTGACCGAAGCGCAGCACCTTTCCAAGGAAAAGCCGATCGACATCGCCTTCGTCTGCACCAAATCCTACGACACCGCCTGGGCGACGACGTTGATCAAACAGTACCTGGCGCCGGACGGCTATGTCGTCTCGCTACAGAACTGCATGAACGAGGAGACCATCGCCGGGGTCGTCGGCTGGGGCAAGACCCTGGGCTCGATCGCCAGCTCGATCACGGTCGGCCTCAACGAGCCCGGCCTTATCGCCCGCGCCGGCGGCAAGCACGGCTCGCACCACACCGTCTTCCGCGTCGGCGAAGTGCATGGCCGCGTCACTGACCGGGCCAAGGAAGTCTGCGCGCTGCTCAGCAACGCCGATAGCGGCATGGTCACCGAAAACCTGTGGGGCGAGCGCTGGTCAAAGCTGGTCACCAACGTGATGGGCAACGGCCTCTCCGCCTGCACCGGGATGATCACCCGCGACATGGTCAAGAACGACACGATCCGCCATTTTTCGAACCGGCTCGGCAGCGAGGCGATCCGCGTCGGCCAGGCGCTCGGCTATGTCTTCGACGAGGTCAGCCACATGGATCCGGAACTGATCGCCCGCTCCGGCGAAGGCGACACCGAGGCGCAGCGGCAGATCGACGAGCACCGCCTCGCCGAGGCCAACCGGCCGGGCGGCGGCGAGCATCGCCCGTCGATGGGCCAGGACATGGTCAAGGGCCGCCGCACCGAGATCAACTTCCTCAACGGCTTTGTCGTGCAGAAGGGCAAGGAAGTCGGCATCGACGCGCCGACCAACGCGATCCTCACCGACATCGTCACCCGGGTCGAGCGTGGCGAACTGAAGCCCGACCCGAAGCACATCACCGACCTGCGGCTGAATTAGATCGTCATTGCGAGGGCCCGCAGGGCGACGAAGCGATCTCGTAAAGACCAGCCTCGTTCGGCGCGAGATTGCTTCGCTTCGCTCGCAATGACGGAGGAGGCGAGATGCTCGCTGTCGTCAACACGCCGGGCGGGGCGGCGCCGGTTGCGATCCGGGAGGTGCCGGAGCCGGAGCCGGCGGCGAACGAGGCACTGGTCGCGGTCCACGCCTTTTCGCTTAACCGCGGCGAGATGCGGCTGTTCCAGGTGCGGCCCGAGGGATGGCGGCCCGGCCAGGACATCGCCGGGGTGGTTGTGCGCGAGGCCGCGGACGGCAGCGGGCCGACCGCCGGCACGCGGGTCGTCTGCCTGACCGACTGGGAGGGCTGGGCCGAGCGCGCCGCGGTGCCGGGCCATCGCATGGCCGCGCTTCCCGACAATGTGTCATTCGCCGACGCGGCCGCGCTGCCGGTCGCCGGACTGACCGCGCTGCGAACCTTGCGCCACGGCGCGCCGCTCCTCGGCAAGCGGGTATTGATCACCGGCGCGGCGGGCGGAGTCGGCAACCTCGCGGTGCAGCTCGCGGTGCGCTCCGGTGCGCGGGTGACGGCGGTGGTCGGCAGCGCCGAGCGGGCCAAGGTGCTCGACGGGCTCGGCGCCGCCGAGATCGTCGCCGGCATCGACCACGCGCAGGGCCGCTTCGAGCTGATCCTCGAAGCGGCCGGCGGCGCGTCCCTCACCGCCGCGATGGCGCGCATCGAGGCCAAGGGCGTCATCGTCATCTACGGCAACTCGTCGGGCGAACCGACGCCGATCAACTTCCGCGATTTCGCCGAGCATCAGAACGCGCGGCTCCAGGGCTTCCACTACTTCACCAGCGAGCCCGAGGAAAAATTCGGCCCCGATCTCGGCTTGCTGGTCTCGCTGATCGCCGACGGCTCGCTGAAGCCGCGCATCGTCGAGCACGACTGGCAGGAGGTTCCCGCCGCCGGTGCGCGCCTCATCGGCCGCGGCATGGCCGGCAAGGCGGTATTCCGCATTCCGCAAAGCTGACTGAAGGAGAGAGCGATGGCCATCAAAGTAGGCGACAAGATCCCGACCGTGACCCTGCGTCACCTGACCGCGGACGGCGTGCAGGCCGTGTCTTCGGACGATTACTTCAAGGGCAAGACGGTGGCAGTGTTCGGCCTACCCGGCGCCTACACCCGCACCTGTTCGTCGCGCCACCTGCCCGGCTACGTCGCCAATTCGGATGCGTTGAAGCAGAAGGGCATCGACGAGATCGCCTGCGTCTCGGTCAACGACGCATTTGTCATGGGCGCCTGGGGCAAGGAGCACGACGCCGGCGGCAAAGTGACGATGCTGGGCGACGGCTCTTGCGAATTGACCCAGGCGATCGGTCTCACCGTCGACCGCCGCGAGGCCGGCATGGGCATCCGCTCGCAGCGCTATTCGATGGTGGTCGAGGATGGCGTGGTAAAGGAGCTCAACGTCGAGCCGTCGGGCGAATACGGCGTTTCCAGCGCCGAAGCGATGCTGGGGCGGCGGTAGACCGCGGAGATACGGGAGCGGCAGACCCCGGCTGGAGTTTTTGCCAGCCGGGGTCCGTCAGCATAGATGGCCGCTTAGCCGCCGTTGCCCATATGGGCTTCACTACGGTGCCAGTTCTGCCAACTCCGCGCGCGCCGTTCCCGACGCGAGCCCTCGGCGGCGTGGGACCGCTGGGTCGTCATCGCCTTGGAGCCGGTGACCTGGACCCAGCCGCGATGAGGATCGAATTTCTGCGCGTAGCCGCCGCTGAGTACCTCGAACTTGGCTCGGTTGTGGTTCTTGAAGTCCAGATTACTCTGCGCGTGCTGGTGCCCGAACCAATTCGGCGTGACGAAATCCGTCACCAGAACGTCGCCAATCTTGTAGCCGTACTGATCGGATTCGACCGGGTCGCAAACCTCGCCGGCCCAGAACACGCCGTGGAGATCCTGGTAGGCGCTGTTCAGCCACGGATCGACCGCCATCTCGCAAATCTCGTGAGTGGCGCCGACGCTCACGCTGGCATTGTCGGCGAGGAGGGTTTTGACAAAGACTTTCGAGATCGGGAGGCCTTCGTTCGTCAGGTCGTGATAGGCCAGCGCGCCGGCCTGGTCGCTGTTATCCAGAAATACAACCCACCACGTGCCGGCGCCTGGCTTTTGGCCTTTCGGGACAAACCCGAATGTTGCCTCGTCGACGCCCCATACTGGTTTAAGGTCCCTGTTCCACTGTTGGTCAAACGCGGGAATCATCTTTTGGACATCAGCATCGGAGATAACTGTTGACTCGTTGATGACTGCGATTTGGACCATGGTTGGCTCCCTCGGGTCGCTTCGTGGCCCACGCTCGGGTCGCTCGGTGACCCACGGGAGAATCAAC
>DASQGR010000050.1:0-13189 GCA_035632515.1 Allostellaceae bacterium
ACCCGGGCCGCTTCTTTTTCAGCCGCCGTCATCGCGAGGAGCATGGCGAGGACGCAATCCCGCGGGGGTCGGCTCTCAATCCTTCCGAGATTGCTTCGCTTTCCTCGCAATGACGAACAAGGGGAAAGGAGACCTCAGATGGCGGAACTCACCGGTTCGGAAATCCTCGCCAAGTGCCTCAAGGCCGAAGGCGTCGAGGACGTTTTCTACATCATGGGCGGGCCGATGCTTTTGGCCGAATCGAGCGCCATCAAGGAAGGCATCCGCATGATCGACGTCCGCCACGAGCAGGCGGCGGCGTTCTCGGCCCAGGCCTATAGCCGGCTGCGGCAAAAGCCCGGCGTGTGCATGGCGGCTTCGGGTCCGGCGGCGATCAACCTGTCCACCGGCCTCGCCAATGCACTGATCGATTGCTGTCCGGTGATCGGCTTTGGCGGCGCCAGCCCGATCAGCCAGTTCGGCCGTCAGGTCTTCCAGGAAATCGACCAGATGGCGATCATGCGCGGCTGCGTCAAATACGCCGACCGCATCCACAACATCAAACGCATCCCACAGCAGATCAACTTTGCCTTCCAGAAGGCGATGACCGGCAAGCCGGGGCCCGTCTACCTCGATTGGCCGGGCGACGTGCTCTACCAAAAGATCGAAGAGGACCAGGTCGACTGGAGCTATGCCGGCCGGCCGATCGTCGGCGCGCGGCCCTATGCCGAGCCGAAGGCGATCAACGCGCTCGTCGACGCGATCAACAGCGCCCAGCGGCCGATCATCGCCTCGGGCGGCGGGGTGATCTGGTCGCGGGCATGGAACGAGATGCGCCAGTTCGTCGAGAAGGCCGGCATTCCGTTCTACACCACCCCGCAAGGCCGCGGCGTGGTGCCGGACGACCACCCGTACTCGTACCTGACGATGCGCTCGACCGCGTTCCGCGACGCCGACCTGATCATCGTGCTCGGCACCCGGATGAACTACATCATCGGCCACGCCGCGCCGCCGCGCTTTGGCGCCAATGCCAAGATCGCCCGCATCGAGATCGACGCCGAGGAACTTGGCATGTCGGCGCGCAATGTCGATATCCCGATCGTCGGCGACTGCAAATCGGTGCTGCAACAGCTCATCGACGCGATCCCGGCGAAGACTGCCGAGCGCTTCGCCGGCTGGCGCAAAACCCTCGCCGACGGCGAGGCGGCAAAGCGCAGCGGGCCGGGCGGCAACTATCCGACCGACGGCGACATCCACCCGATCCGCCTGTTGGAAGAGGTCAAGAACTTCATGAACCGCGACGCGATTCTCGTTGTCGACGGGCAGGAGACCTTGAATTTCGGGCGCCAGACGATGCCGACCTTCGAGCCGGGCCATCGCCTCAATTCCGGCCCGTTCGGCACGATGGGCGTCGGCCTGCCGTTCGCCGTCGGCGCCAAGGTGGCGAAGCCCAACACGCAGGTGATCTGCTGCCACGGCGACGGCTCGTTCGGGTTGAACGCGATGGAGCTCGACACCGCTGTGCGCCACAAGATCCCGATCCTCGTCGTCATCAGCCTCAACGGCGGCTGGACCGCGGACCCGCAGAAGAACAAGCCCGGCCGCGACCTCGGCTACACCCGCTACGACAAGATGGCCGAGGGCCTGGGCTGTTACGGCGAATACGTCGAGAACCCGGAGGACATTCGCGGCGCTCTCGAACGCGCGCAGAAGGAGGTCGACAAGGGCCGGGTCGCGCTTGTCAACGTCAAGACCGACTACCGCGCCCGCGCCGGCACGGTACAGTTCTCCGATTATTCGACCTGAGCCGCGGCGCGTAGGCAAAGTGGACAGGGGCGGCTTCGGCCGCCCCTTTTTCATGGCGCGAGCGCACCATGAACCCCCGCCCCTGACGGTCGGTAAAGCGGCTACCGCGACCGGTTGTCGTCGACGTTGTGGCGGATCAGCCAGCGGCCCTCGCGGCCGCAGATGACGATGTATTTCTCGGCCACGTGAGTCTGGCTGAACGCCGGCCGGCCGCGGGATTTGACCGTCATCGAATAGACGACATCGATCGTTGCATTGTCGACGGCGCGGTCGGCGACGGCGGCGCTTTCCATCGTCAGCTTCACCTGCTCCCAGGCGGCGAACTTGGCGCGGCGCTCCGCGATCTTGTCGGCCTTGGTGCGCACGGTGCCGTTGGAGACGTCGCGATACATCGCGTCGTCGCTCCATTGCGCGGCGTAAAGCTCGATGTTCTTGCTGTTGACCGCCTGGTACAGAAGCTGGACCGGCCGGATCACCTGCTCGTCGGCATTGCCGCCGCATTTCGGCGGCGCTTGCCTGCCGGCAAGCGCTGCGGTCACGTGCGCGCTTTGCAATCGCGCCCTTTCGGCCTCGACACGCGCACGGGCCAGCTCCGCCATCGAGTCGGGCTGCAGCGTCGTCTCCTCATGCGGGCGAGCAGCGCCGCCGCCGGCCCCTGATTTCGCCGAGAGAATATCCGGCGTCGCCGCCGCGGGCGGTGACGGAAGCGCCGCGACGACGGTCTCGGTCGAAGCGGGCGCCTGCCGCGGCGATTGCGGCGGCGGCGATTGGCTCAACAACCGGTTGCGCGCCAGCCCGGCAAACCGCCCTTGCGGGTATTGCCGCAAATATTCTTCGAAATCGGCGGGGTTGCTGCTCTGGGCGATGCTTTGCCAAAACACCGTCTCGGTGTCGAGCGAGGGCGATGCCGGCGATACCGAAGCGGCGGGCGCCTTGAAGTAGAAGACGCCCTCCAGCGGCGAGGTCGCGACCCAGGGCTGCTGCCGCCCACCGGTTTCCTTGTCGACCGCGAGGCCGACCTCGTTGAACACATCGAGCACCGGGGCGCCGGGCTTGCGCATCGCCTCGGCCAGCGCCTCGGTGTAGGGGCTGTGGCCGGAGGTGCCGTCCATCGCGACATTGCCCGGCTGCGTCGCGTAGGAGATCAGCGTGCCGCGCGGTGCCCGCATGGTCGCCAGCCCGGCCCCGGCATCGCGCAGGCCGCGACCCCCGAACGGGTTGTTGCGGCAGGCGTCGAGGATCACCAGGTTCAGCTTCGACCCCGCCACCTCCATCTGCTTGAGCACGACCGCGGCGTCGATCAGCTCGAAATCGGCGTCGGCCGCGTTCGTCGGGTTGGCGCTGACCGGCACCAGGTAATTGGCGCCCTGCATCTGCAGCCCGTGCCCGGCATAATAAAAGAGGCCGACCGCTCCGCCGGCGAGCTTGGCGCCGAACTCGCGGATCGCATGCTCAAAGGCGGCGCGGTCGAGATCGGTCTGGGCGCCGCCGCCGATCAGCTCGAACCCGGCGGCGCGCAGCGTATCGGCCATCAGTTGCGCATCGCTGGCCGGGTTGGCGAGGCGCGGCAAATACTGATAGGCGCCATTGCCGATCACCAGCGCGACGCGGGCGTCGCCGGCCGCCTGCGCACCACCCGAGGCGACGGCCAGAATCATCCAGGCGCAAGCGGCGGCGACCAATCGCAACATGGGTCTCGACCTCCTGTCCGGTGCGACTGTGGCCGCGCTCAATACAACTGGCAAGCCCGGACCGACCATCCCGCAACCATGCCTATTTGGTGGTCTTGACGAAGACCCCGTCCCAAGCAGCCGGCGGGTTGGCCTTCAGCTCGACGCACCGCGCTGCCATGACCGCGGGCGGCGGATGGGGGGCGGCGTGCGGGTAGGCGATGGCGCGCCACGCCGCGTCGGCGGCGGCGAAATCGCCGGCCCGGTAGCGTGCGAGCGCCGCCTCGTACTGCGCGGGATAGGCCAACTCGGCCGGGCTCGCGGTACTCTTCGCGGCGATCAGATCATAGATCCGGATCGCCTGGTCCTTGCCCTTGACCTTGATCCAGTCGAGCTCGCAAAGGACGAAATGCTCGGCGATTGCCCGCCTCGTCTCCTCGCCGACGACGATCTTGCAGCCGTAATCGTCGGGCACGCCTTCAAGCCGGGCGGCGATGTTCACCGTCTCGCCGATCGCCGTGTAATTATACCGCCCCGGCGCGCCGACATTGCCGACCACTGCCGGCCCGGTATTGAGCCCCATCTTGACCGAATAGCCCGGCCGCCCAGCCGCGTCCGCTTCCTGCTTGGCGCGGAGCACGACGGCGAGGCCGGCAAGCGCCGCTTCGGCTCCATGCACCGCATGGTCGAGGTCGGGCACCGGCGCCCCCCACACCGCCATCACCGCGTCGCCGATAAACTTGTCGACATAGCCGCCGGTCCGCTCGACCTCCGCCACCAGCAGACCAAGGTACTGGTTGGTGACCTCGGTCAGCACCTCGGGCCCGACCCGGCTCGACAGCGCGGTAAACCCCGAAAGGTCGGCAAACATCAGCGTCACCTGGCGCGGCTCGCCGCCCAGGCGGAGCTCGGCATCGCTCTCGGCCAGCGCGTTGACGACGAACGGCGAGATATATTGGCTGAACGCATGCTGGACCCGGCGGCGGCGGCGCTCCTCGGCGACAAAGCGGGCGACGTAGGCGAGCACCATTGCCCCGGCGCCGCCACCTGCCGGAACCGCCACGGGAAACCAGAAGCCGAGCGGCAGCGCCAACAGCGCGATCCCGAACAGTGCAACGACGAGCAGCGCCACGCCGGCGGCCGCGAGAAGCGGGCTCAGCAGGAACCCGCAGACCGCCCCGACGACGCCGGCAAGCGCCGCCGTCACCGCGCGGCCGACAAGCGGCAGCGGCCGGACCAGATTGCCGGTCATCACCTCCTCGACGGCGGCGGCATGGGCGAACACGCCGGGGACCGTCTGCGACTCCCAATCCGAAGCGCCGAGCCGGGGCAGGCTGCAGTCGGCGCCCGGGGCGCCGACGCTGCTGGCCCGCCCTTCCGGCGGCGGCATAAAGCGATCGGGCGCGCGTTTGCGGTCCTCGGACGCCAGGTTTGTTCCGACCAGCACGATCTTGCCCGCGAATGTCTGGCGAATCGCGGCCGGATCGCGGTCGATGCAGCGCAGCACGTCGATCAGGCGATAGGTCGGGATCGCCTCGAGCGGCCCGGCCGGCGCCAACAGCATCGTCGACGGCATCGCCGGCCCCTGCGCGCGCGTCAGGATCGCCGCCGCCAAGGTCGGCAGCACGTCGCCGCCGGCGCTGACGATCGCCGGCCGCATCTGGCGTTGCACACCATCGGCATCGGGAAAAATCTCGGCATAGGCGATGCCGCCCGGCGACGCCTTGCCGGCATCGGCGATCGGGTCGTAAATCGCGCCGATAAAGGGAAAGGCCGGCGCGTCGCGGGTCGTCCGCGCCAGCACGATGCGGTCGCGCGCCTTGGCGATCGCGCTGCGGAAATCGAGCTCCTGCTGCTTGTCGAAGCCGGGAAACAGGCTGGCGGAAAATTTGAAGATGACGTCGAAGCCGATCGCCCTGACGCTGTTGTCGGTCAGTCCGCCGACCAGCTTTGTCCAGCTTTCGGTGAAGAAGACCACCGGGGTCGCCGCCAGCTCCGGCGAGTCGAGGCTGTCGCTGTCGATCGCGATCACCGCCACCGGCTCGCCGTCGGTGCCGGGACGCCGGTCGGTCGCCGCCAGCGACAGATCGTAGAGCAGGCCGTCGATCGCGCTCATCCGCGACCCGGTGACGAGGCTTGCCGCCGCCGCCAGGGCCGCCGCCGCGAGCGTCACCGCGACGCGATAATATCGCGTCGCCAAAACCTGGCGGAGCACGGTTCGTCCGGGGCCGATGCGCTCAGTCTACCCGGACGATGACCAGCGGCGCCGAACCGGTGGCGGTCCTGCCGATAAAGGCCACATCGACCGGCTCGCGCAGATCCCGCATTGTCAGCCGCAGCACGTAATGCCTGTCCGCCGTCATCCGCGCTGCGTCGGCGGGCTCGCGCGCCCGCCAGCCAGTCAAGTCCAGGCGCACCAGGGGTTTGTCGAAATTGCCTTCGGCAAAGATCGTCGCTTCGGTGACCGCACCGGCCCGCGCCCCGCTGAAGATGATCTCCGGATTGACCGGCCAATGCGGCGGCAGGTCCATGCCCCGCGCGACGATGCCGCCGGTGTTGTGGCCGCCGCTGCTGTTGATGGCGTAGACCCGCGGGCACGGACCGTCCTTCTCGCTGTCGATCTTGCCCTCCACCCGGTAATCGGCGCGGCTCAGGGTTACCGTGCCGCCGGAGACGGTTACCAGCTTGCAGCGGGCGTAATGCAAAAAGGTCAGCTGCGTTCCGGGCGGCAGGGCCACCGGCGTGTTCGCCGGGATCTCCGCCATCGCCGACAATTTCGGGTCGGTATCGCCGGTGATCGCCATGACGATCCCGGCCGGGGCCTCGGCCCGCGCCGGCACGGCAACCAACAACACCCCCAGAACCAGTCCCGGCATCAGCTTGTATCGCATTCGGCTCATTTCCCGTCCCGCGCTGACCTCTGTCAGCTTAGCAAACTCCGGCGTTTGCCCGCCGCTATTTGGCGATGCCGGAAACGGGCCGCAAGCCGGCGTTCAGGCGAATGCGCGACGAATGCGACCCCAATCCTCGATCGCGTGTTCCTGGCCGGGGACGATCTGGATGGCGATCTCGCCGTAGCCGGCCGCGGCGAAGGCGGCGATGCGGTCTTTGATCTCCGCCGCGCTGCCGGTGATGGTCGTCGCGCGGATCAGCTCTGCGGTGACAAAGCGGCGCTCCTCCGGCTTGACGAACATCAGGTGGCCGCGATGGTTTTCGAGATAATGCGCGCCTTGCGGCCGGAACCGCCGCGCCGTCTCGACATAGGCGGCGATGACATCCGCGACCGAAGGCGGCATCGTCGCCATCGGCGGAAACCCGCCCAGCACCTGGTCGGCGGCGCGGTGCAGCAGCATCGCCGCCCGCGGGCCGGCCTGGGCGACGACGCGGTCGGAATCCATCGCCTCGCTGGGCTCGAGAATTGCGCCGCCGCTCAGCACCACCGCATCGAGCGCCTCGCGCGCCCGCCCGGCGTCGCGCCACAGCCCCTCCATCTCGCGCATTCCGGCGGCGGCGCCGGCAACATCGCCCGCGGTGTTGATCCAGCCAGCGCCAAGCCTGGCGGTGAGTGCGCGCGCCCGCGGCCCGGTGGCGGCGATATAGAGCGGGATCGGGTCACGCGTGTTGATGAGGCCGAGTTCCGGGTTCAACAGCCGGATCAGCCGGCGCTTGCCCTCGATCTCGGCCTCGACGGTCTCGTCACGCAGCAACGCCTGGACGACCCGGATGTATTCCTCCATGTCGGCGAGCCGCACCGCGCCGAGCCCCATCGCCCGCCGCCCGGTAAACCCGGTGCCGACGCCGAAATCGATCCGCCCCGGCGCCAGCTTGTTCAATGAGGCGAAGGCATTGGCGGCGACCGCGGCAATCCGGTTCGACGGGATCAGCACGCCGGTCGAAAGGCGGATGCGCGTCGTCTTCATTGCCGCAGCCGCCATCGCGACAAACGGGTCCGCGCTCAGCATCTGGGTGTCGTAGAACCAGGCGCGGGCAAAGCCCAATTCCTCGGCGCGCTGCACCACCCGCCAGGAATCGGCATCGGTCGGGATCGCTATGGCAAAGCGCATGGTGGCCTCCCGGCAACAAGCGTCGAGAGGATTTCACCACACGGATTGCGCGGCGTTGAGAACAAACTTCGCCATGTCGATGCGGCGAGCGCGAGCAGCAGCTTACGCTAAAAGAGCAACAGAATGGTTGCGTATTCGATTTGGATGACATAAATAACAGGCAACCAGTAGGTTGCCTATGTCAGACCGTATCGAAAAAAGCATCGATCTGGCCGCGCCAATCGAAACAGTATGGCGCGCCCTTACCGACCACAATGAGTTCGGCGCGTGGTTCCGCGTGAAGCTGGACGGTCCCTTTGTCGCCGGCGAAATCTCGACCGGCCACATAACCTATCCCGGCTATGAGCATGTGAAATGGCGGGCAGTCGTCCAGACCATGGAGGCGCCGCGATTATTCTCCTTTACCTGGCATCCTTATGCGGTCGATCCAGCGGTGGATTACTCGCAAGAGCCGCCCACGCTGGTCGAGTTCCGGCTCGAACCGACCCCAACCGGCACGCGCCTGACCCTCGTCGAATCCGGCTTCGACGCCCTGCCGAGCAACCGGCGGGCGCTCGCGCTGCGAATGAACGACGGGGGATGGACCCAGCAGATGGAAAATATCCGCAGCCATGTCGAGCGCTAGGCTTCACGCTCCCGCTACCGGCCCTGCGGAGGTTTTCGCCGCTCTCGGCGACCCCACTCGCCTGTCGCTGCTGGCCAACCTCAGCGATGGCGAGGCGCGGTCGATCACCAAGCTGTCAGCCGATACGCACCTGACCCGCCAAGCCGTCACCAAACATCTGCACGTTCTGCAACAAGCCGGCCTGGTCAGCAGGGCGCGCATCGGCCGCGAAAGCCGGTTCGCCTATGAGCCGGCGCCGGTCGGCACGGCCAAGGCGTATCTCGACATGGTTTCGGCGCAGTGGGACGACGCGCTATCCCGCCTACGGCGTCATGTGGAGCGTTGATTACCGCTTCGAGAACTGGAAGCTGCGGCGGGCTTTGGCCTTGCCGTATTTCTTGCGCTCGACGACGCGGCTGTCGCGAGTGAGGAACCCGCCCTGCTTCAGCACCGGGCGCAACCCCGGCTCGTAGGAGGTTAGCGCCTTGCTGATGCCGTGCCGCACCGCACCGGCCTGGCCCGACAGCCCACCGCCCTTGACCGTGCACCAGACATCGAACTGGCCGAGCCGGTCGGCGACGACGAAAGGCTGGTTGAGCAGCATGCGGAGCACCGGGCGGGCGAAATAGACCGGGCTGTCGCGGCCATTGACCTCGATCTTGCCGTTGCCGGGGCGGATCCACACCCGCGCCACCGCGTTCTTGCGCTTACCGGTGGCGTAGGCGCGGCCCTGTTCGTCGATCTTTGGCTGCACGTCGGTGACGGCGGCCGGAGTCGGCGCCGCCGTCGCAGGCGCCGCAGCCGGGCGGGCGGCCGCCGCCATCGCCTGCCGCAAATTCGCCAGACCCTGGAAGGTCTGCCCCGTGGCACGCGGCCCCGGGCGCGCCTGCTCGTTCTCTTCCTTTTCGGGAGCGTCTTCGTCGGCCATGCTCAGGCCCTCACATTCTTGCGGTTCATCGCGGCGATATCGAGACGTTGCGGCTGCTGTGCCTCATGCGGGTGGGCGGGACCGGCATAGACGCGCAGATTGCCCATCACCTTCCGGCCAAGCGGCCCGCGCGGCACCATGCGCTCGACCGCCTTTTCGATCACCCGCTCGGGGTACTTGCCGCTGAGGATCGCCCCCTTGCTGCGGCCCTTGATGCCGCCGGGGTAGCCCGTGTGCCAATAGAAGATGCTGGCAGCGCGCTTGTTCCCGGTGAGCTGCACCTTTTCGGCATTGACGACGACGATATTGTCGCCGGTGTCCATGTGCGGGGTGTAGGACGGCTTGTGCTTGCCTCTAAGGCGCATGGCTATGATCGACGCCAGCCGTCCGAGCACCAGCCCGTCAGCATCGATCAGCACCCATTTCTTGTCGATATCGGAGGGCTTGGCAGAAAATGTCTTCATCGGGGGTCGGCCCAAATTCGCGCGCGGCCAACGCCGCGGAGCGCACGGTTTAGGCCGAAACCCGCATTAAAACAATAGCCTTCGTTGCGGGGTATCATATTACCTCGATACGCCCGCAGACGGACATTGTCGCGCCCCGCCACGGCAAAAGGTGTCTCAGCGTCCTCCGCGCCCTGTGGTAAACAGCATCATCGACGGGTGACGGAGGGGGCGATGAGCGTTGCGGAGAGGATCGGGGACGCGGCCATCCTTCTCGAAGATCGCGACGATGCCGGGGTGGTTCGGCTGACGATGAACCGCCCGGCAGCGCGCAATGCGCTGTCGCTGGCGCTGATGGCGGCGCTGACCGAGGCGCTGACCCGGGCCGGCGCCGACCGGAAAAGCCGCGTCGTCGTCATCGCCGGCGCCGGGCCCGCCTTTTGCGCCGGCCACGATTTGCGCGAGCTGCGCAGCGACGATCGCCGCGAGGTGTACGAGCGCACCTTCGCCGAATGCAGCGCGTTGATGCAGACGATCGTCGGCCTGTCCAAGCCGGTGATCGCCGAGGTGCACGGCGTCGCCACCGCCGCGGGCTGCCAGCTGGTCGCCACCTGCGACCTCGCGGTCGCCGCCGCCGACGCGCGGTTTGCGACGCCGGGGGTCAATATCGGCCTGTTCTGCTCGACCCCGATGGTGGCGCTGACCCGCGCGGTGGGCCGCAAGGCGGCGATGGAGATGCTGCTGACCGGCGAGCTGATCGACGCCGCCACCGCCAAATCGCTGGGGCTCGTCAACCGGGTGGCGCCGGCGGCCGAGCTGCGCGCCGCCGCCGATGCCCTCGCCCGCCAGATCGCCGGCAAATCCGCGTTCAGCGTCGCGCTCGGCAAGGAGGCCTTCTACCGCCAGGCCGAAATGGACCTCGCCGGCGCCTACGCCTATGCCAGCGAGGTGATGACCAAGAACATGATGGCCCAGGACGCCGCCGAGGGCATCGACGCCTTTATCGAAAAGCGCAAACCGGTATGGCGGGATAGATGAGGTCCGTGGCGTCGAGCCACGTCATATCGTCGTCCCGGCAATTTCGGCACCGAACCTCAGGCTGCCGCCAACGCCCCCTCCGGCACCGCATGGCGGGACGGGTCGAGGAAGATCGTGGTCCGCTTCATCAGCCGGCGCGATTCGGGGTCGAACGGGTCGCGGCGGTGCATGGTGCGGCCGTTGTCCCACAGCACCAGGTCGCCGACCTGCCAGTCATGGGTATAGACGAATTCGGGCCGGGTCGCCGCCGCGTAGATTTCGTCGAGCAGCGCGGCGCCGTTGTCCATCCCGGCGATCCCCACGGTCGTCGTCGAATCGAGATACAGCGAGGTCTGGCCGGATAGCGGGTTGGTGTGGACCAGCGGATGCGTCACCGGCGGGGTTTTCTTCCTGGTTTCCGCCGAGATCGTGCGGTCGACCCCCTGGTAGCCGGACAGCCGCCTGGTGTAGTCGAATACCCCCAATTTGCCGGCGATCGCGCGTTTCAGCGGCTCCGGCAGCGCCGCATAGGCAGCGACGAGATCGACCCAGGAGGTGGGGCTGCCCTGCGGCGGCAGCTCCAGCGCGTAAAGCGCCGCGCCGGTCGCCGGGCGCATCATGTACGATTGGTCGGAATGCCATTGCAGCTCGCCGTCGCCGAGCCCGCCGATGTTGCGCGCCTGTGCGTCCTTCAAGTTCGAGATGAGGCCGATCTCGGGCACCGCGGACGAGGCCCATTCGCTGCGCACGACCCGCTCCAGCGGCCCGAAGATCGCGCTGAAATCGGCCAGCTCCTGCTCGCCCAACGCCTGGCGGCGAAACACCAGCACGCCGTGCCGCGCCCACAGCGCACGCAGCTCCGCCACCGTTTCCGCGCCGGGCTTCTCCCACAGCTTGAGCCCGAGCACCTCGCAGGCCAGGGTCGGATGCAGCGGGCGGGTTTCAAGCGGCATGGCCATAATCCTCTGGTACTCAGGAATCTTCTGGTACTCGGGGCGATGATCGTCATCCCGCGCCCCGAGGCAAGCGAGAACGGCCGGAGATCAGCCCTGCGTCCTTTAGCGACGCGCCTTGCGGCGCTCTTCGGCATGAGGGCTTTTCTAAATGGCGTCACAGGTCTACCTCATTCCGAGGGGCTCGAAGCCATCGACCCGAAGCGAAGGACGCAACCGCGAACCTGTCGCTCCACAGAGGCTGCGCGATGAACCACGGCGATTACAGCGACGACTACCTGCGCGGCATCCTCACCGCCACCCGCATCATCGCCGTGGTCGGGGCCAGCCCGCGGCCACAGCGGCCGAGCCATGAGGTGATGCGGTTTCTCCAGCGCCGCGGCTACCGCACAATCCCGGTCAATCCGTTTGCCACCGGGGGCGAGATCCTCGGCGAGCGTGTCTATGCGAGGCTTGCCGACGTTCCGGTGGATGCCCTTGGGCCGATCGACATGGTCGACATCTTCCGCCGCAGCGAGTTCGCTGGCGCGGCGGTCGACGATGCGATCACGATCGGCGCCAAATATGTCTGGATGCAGCTCGATGTGCGGGATGCCGCTGCCGCCGCACGCGCCGAGACGCACGGCATCAAGGTGGTGATGGACCGCTGCCCGGCGATCGAAATCCCGCGGCTGCTGGGTCGCGGCGCGCGCTGATCGCACGTGGCCGCCTCGACCAAGATCGCCCAGCACAGGCGCCGCCGGCGCTGGCAGTTTCGCGCCCGCTCGCGGCTTTACGTCGCGATCGCCGCCGGGATTGCGGTGGCGTTGGTCATCCCCGGCCCGATCGAGCCGACCTTGCGCGCCGTCGTCGGCTGGGATGCCGGCATCGCCCTCTTCCTCGCCCAGGTGCTGTGGATGGCGGCGCGGGCGACGCCGGCATCGATGCGCCAGCGGGCGGCGCTCGAAGACCAGGCCCGCTGGGCGTTTCTCGCGCTGATGGCGGCGGCCGTGCTGATCGGCATGTTCGCCGTGCTCGGCATCCTCCACGCGGCGCACGGCGCGGGCGGCCATGTCTCGGTCGAGCTGAGCCTCCTCGCCGGCATGACGATCCTGTTGTCCTGGATATTCGCCCACGTGGTATTCGCCATCCACTACGCGCACGACTATTACGGCGAGGCGATGGGCAGGGCGTCGCCTGGGCTGGTGTTCCCCGGTGCCCCCGGCGATCCCGATTACTGGGATTTTCTTTACTTCTCCTTCGTCATCGGCATGACCTGCCAGGTCTCGGACGTGCAGGTGGCGAGCCAGCCCTGGCGGCGGCTGGTGCTCGCCCACGGCATCGTTTCGTTCCTCTACAACACGTTGGTGCTGGCGCTGTCGATCAACCTGCTGGCGGGATTGCTTTAATGGGATGAGGGATTTCGACTACAACAGCCGGCGGATCACCGGCCGGGCCCGTCTCGGCCAAGGAGGAAATATGGCGCTGCTCATCGTCAACCTCGACAAGCAAATCGGCAACGCGCAGCTCTGGCGCGAGACCGTCGAGGAAAAACTTCCCGATGTCGAATTGCGCATCTGGCCCGATCCGGGAAATTTGGCGGATATCGAATACCTCGCTTTTATCCGCCCCGATTTCGATATTCTTCCGGAATTCACCAATCTGAAGGCGATGTGCAGCCGCTCCGCGGGTGTGGAGGCGTTCGTCAACCACCCAAGACTGCCGAAAGTACCGCTCGGTAAGGTC
>DASQGR010000051.1:0-9621 GCA_035632515.1 Allostellaceae bacterium
CGAGCTGCGCATCGGGCTGGCGGAACAACTCGCCCGACATGCGCGCCACCGCATAGCCGACAAGGAAGATTCCGGTGACCATCCCCGGCCGTCGCCGCCGCCCCGCTCGCTCCGCCAGGAGCAGCAGCAGGAACAGCAGCACGCCCTCGCAGGCGGCCTCGTAAAGCTGGCTCGGATGGCGCGGCACCATCCCGCCATTGGGAAAGATCACCGCCCACGGGACCGTGGTTTCGCGGCCCCACAGCTCGTCATTGATGAAATTGGCGATGCGGCCGAAGAACAGGCCGATCGGCACCGCCTCGACGACGATGTCCGACAGCGCAAAGATCGACACCTTGCGCTGGCGCGCGAACAGCAGGATCGCCGTCGTCACCCCGAGCGCGCCGCCGTGGAACGACATGCCGCCATGCCAGACGTAAAACACCTGGCTCGGGTGATCGAGGTAATACGGCAGGTTGTAGAACAGCACGAAGCCGATGCGCCCGCCGAGCACGACGCCGAGCGTCGCCCACACGAGGAAATCGTCGATGTCGCGGCGGGTCACGAGATGGGGCGGGCGATCGGCCAACCTCAGGCAATAGCGCCAGCCGATGATCAGCCCGACGATATAGGCAAGCGCATACCAGCGGATCGCGAACGGGCCCAGCGCGATCGCAACCGGGTTGATGGCCGGAAACGGGATGGCGAAAAGCGGCATCGGCGCTGCTTATAGGCGCCGTGTCAGCCGGCGCCAAGCGCAGCCCGATGTCGCAGCCGGGTGGCGCAAAGGGTCGCGGGCGAAACGCCGGCCTCAGCCCGAGCGGGCCGGGTTCATCTCGGGATGGCCCGGCGGCACTTGATAGCCGGGCGGCCAGCTGTCGTAAAAGCCGGGGGCGACCGGCCCGGCCGGCACCGCGACCGGCTCATAGCTCGGCGTGGGCGCGGTGGTGGCGGCTCCGACCGCGGCGCCGATTCCCGCGCCGCTGATCGCGCCGATCTTTGCACCGAGAAGCGGATTGATCGCAAACGCCGCGCCGAGCCCGGCCCCCAGCGTCCCGCCGAGGACGGCGCCGGTCGCCACGCGCTCGGGCATATCGTCAGGCTCGACCGAGACGCAGCCCGAGAGCAGCGCCGCCAGCGCGATTGCAAGTGTTCCCGTTGCCGCGAGCCGCATTGCGATTCCCCTTCGGCCCGATCGCACCGGCATCGTGTGTCGATGCCGTCATCGCGTTTCTATCGGGTCTCGTATCTCGACCTTGGCTAAACCCTGGTGGGCATGGTGGGCGCGACAGGGATTGAACCTGTGACCCCTACGATGTCAACGTAGTGCTCTCCCGCTGAGCTACGCGCCCGTCACCACGCCAAGAGGAGTTAGGCGGAACGAGGGCGAGGATTTAGCCGAAACCCGGGCGGCGGGCAAGGGAGGGGGCGCGATGTACAAGGCAGATCCGGCATGACCACAGGTCCGGCATGATCATCGACCGCGACATCATGGTCGCGTCCCGCGACGGCGTGCATCTGGCGACCGACATCTACCGCCCCTCAGGCGTCGGCCCGTTTCCGGTGATCCTCGAGCGCACGCCGTACGACAAATCGGCGCCGAGCCGCTCCGAGATCACCGCCGCCGACCCGACGCCGCGCTCGCGCGAATGGGTGGCGCAGTATTTCACCGACGCCGGCTATGCCGTCGCCGTTCAGGATTGCCGCGGCCGCTATCGCTCGGAAGGCGTCTTCACCAAGTATCTGAGCGAGGCGGCGGACGGCTGCGACACCCTGGCCTGGCTGGTGCGCCAGCAATGGTGCAACGGGCGCATCGCGACGATGGGCCTCAGCTATGCCGCGCACACGCAGATGGCGCTGGGCTGTCTCGACCCGCCGGGGCTGGCCGCGCAGTACCTCGACTGCGGCGGCTTTTCCAATGCCTATCGCAGCGGGATCCGCCACGGTGGCGCCTTTGACTTGAAGCAGGCGACCTGGGCCTATCGCAACGCCGTCGCCGATGCGCGCGATCCGGCGGTGAGGGCGGTGCTCGAAGCCGAGGACATCGCAACCTGGATCGCACGGATGCCGTGGCGAAAGGGCGATTCGCCGCTGACGGCCGCGCCCGAATACGAGGATTACCTGTTCGAGCAGTGGTCGCACGGCATCTTCGACGATTTCTGGAAGCAGCCCGGCATTTATGCCGAGGGCTATTACGACCGCTATGCCGATGTGCCGACCGTGCATCTGTCGGGCTGGTACGACCCTTATGCCCGCACCGCGATGGAGAACTACACCGGGCTCGCCGCCGCCAAACGCAGCGCGGCGCGGCTGATCCTGGGTCCGTGGACGCACGGCGACCGCTCGCTGTCCTTTGCCGGCGACGTCGAATTCGGCCCGGCGGCGACGCTCGACGGCAATCTTGCCGATGATTTCTTCGCCGCGCGGCGGCGCTGGTTCGATCACTGGGTCAAGGGCACCGACAACGGGGTTGCCGGCGAGCCTGCGGTGCGGGTTTTTGTCATGGGCGGCGGCTCGGGACGGCGCAATGCGGCCGGTCGGCTCGAGCATGGCGGGTTCTGGCGCGACGCCAGCTCCTGGCCGCTGCCGCAGACCGAATTCACCCCGTTCCATCTGCATCCCGGCCGCTCGCTGCTGGTCGCCAGGCCGGGCGAAGGCGGGGCGCCGCTCGCCTTCGCCGCCGATCCGCATGACCCGGTGCCGACGATCGGCGGCGCGCTCTCCTCCGGTGCGCCGGTGATGTATGGCGGGGCTTACGACCAGCGCACCGGGCCCCGGCTGTTCGGTGCAAAGCCGCCGTACCGGACGCTCGCCGAGCGCGACGACGTGCTGGTGTTCCAGACGCCGCCGCTGCCCGAGAACCTGGAGATCGCCGGTCCGATCGAGCTGCATCTCTGGGTCGCATCGGACGGGCCGGACGCCGATATCTGCGCCAAGCTGATCGACCTGTACCCGGCCAGCGAGGACTATCCCGACGGGTTCGCGATGAACCTCAGCGAAGGGGTGCTGCGGCTGCGCTACCGCGATTCCTGGGAGGCGCCGGCATTGCTGGAGCCGGGCCGGCCCTATCGGGTCACGGTGGCGATGTTTCCCTGCGCCAACCTGTTCAGGCGCGGCCACCGGCTGCGCCTCGACATCGCCGGCAGCAATTTTCCGCACTTCGACATCAACCCCAATTCGGGCGAGCCGGAAGGTGCGATGGAGCGGGCGCGCCGCGCGACGACCCGAATCTTCGTCGATGCCAGCCAGCCGTCGCACATCGTGCTGCCGGTCATTCCCAAAGGGCGGTGACGGCCTCGGTCACCGTGGGGGCGCCGGCGGGATGACGCTCGGCAGGGTGCCTCACCAGCGCATCGGCTGGCGGCATACCGAATACCACAGGCCGAGATTCTGCTTTTTCCAGTTCTCGTTGTTGCAATCCTTGTTGAGGATCTCGTCGGACGACAAGGACGGGCCAGCCGGGGTTGCCGGCGTGTCGTCACTCTTGCCGCCGAACCAGCCGCACGCGCCGAGCGGCAAGATCACCGCCGGCACCAGAAATGCCAGCACCAGAAATGTTCGCCTCACCAGCCCCCCTCGGCCGGTCTCCGCCGACCGTAAATCACGCCGCCCGAGATAATAAACGGGATTCCGGCAAAATTGAGCCGGGCGCATCGGCGCAGGCGGCACGCGCGTGAGCGGCCTCCCTTCCCGCGGGTGGCGGAAGCCGAAATCAGCGGATGTCGCCGATCGGCGGCATCCGCAGCAGGCCGCCTTCGCTGATGAGAGCGTCGACCGCGCCGACCGCGGCGCGATAGGCGGCAAGCCCGCGCCCCAGCGCGCCGGACGGCGCGCCGGTCTCGTCGTCGCGATCGAGCCAGCGCCCGAACAGCGCGGCGAGCCCCCGCTCGTGCGGGTAGACCACCACGTCTACCGGCGCGTCTGTCGGGAGCTTCGCCGCCTCCCTGGCGAGCCGCAGCGCCATCGCGTAACCGCCGAGCTCGTCGACCAGCCCGCGTTCCTTTGCGTCCTCGCCCGACCACACCCGCCCCTTGGCCGCCGCCTCCACCGCATCGGGGGTCATATGGCGGCCGGCGGCGACATGGTCCTTGAACCCGCGATAGACCGTGTCGAGCAGGTGCTCCAGCCGCTCGCGCCCGCGCGCCGAGTAATCGCGGGTCACGCTGTACATGTCGGCATTGGCGCCGCGCGCGACCGCATCGCTGGTGATGCCGAGCTTCTGCATCAGCTCGGCGACGACGATTTTGCCCGCCAGTACGCCGATCGAGCCGGTGATCGTCGCCGGCTCGGCGACGATCTTGTCGGCCGGTGCGGCGACGTAATACCCGCCCGAGGCGGCGACGTCGCCCATCGAGACGATCACCGGCTTGCCGCGCTCGCGCGCCCGCTCGACCTCGCGCCAGATCGTCTCCGAGGCGGTGGCCGAGCCGCCCGGGCTGTCAATGCGGAAGATGATGGCGCGCACATCATGCTCCCGGCCGGCGGCGGCAAAGGCGCGGCGCAGCCGGCGGGGGGTGAACTCGCTGTCGGCGCCGAGCGCGCCGGCCGCGCTGCCGCCGCGGGTGATCATCCCGGTGCCGTAGATCAGCGCGATCTTTGCGCCCTCGGCATGGGGTCGGCCGGCGGCGGCGAGGTAGCGCGAGAGGGTCACCGTCTTTGCCCCCGCCCCGGCGCGCTGCTGCGCCTGGGCGATCGCCTGGTCGCGATAGGCGATGGTGTCGATCAGCCTGGCCGCCTTGGCCTCCTCGGCGGAAAGCGGGCCGCGATCGGTCAGCGCCGCAACCTCGCTGGGCGACAATTTGCGGGCATCGCCGATGCCGCGATCGATCTGCCCGGCCACCGAATCCAGCAGCGCGCCGACCTCCTCGCGCTGCGGCCCGGTCATCGCGGTTTCGGTAAAGCTGTTCGTCGCCGACTTGTATTCGCGGCGATGCTCGAAACTTGGCATAATCCCGAGCCGGTCGAGCGTGCCGCGAAAGAACGGGGATTCGCTGCGCAGTCCGATGAGGCCAACCTCGCCCAACGGCTGCAGCCAGACCTCGTCGCAGGCGGTGGCGAGATAATAGGGCCGGGTGCCGGGCCCGCCTTCGCCGAACGTATCGGCAAACGCGATGGCGAACTTGCCTTTGGCGCGGAAGGCGCGGATCGCGTCGCGCACTTCCTGCGTCTTTGCCAGCCCCAGCGAATCGTCGCCGAGCTGGAGGTAGAGACTCTTGACCCGGGGATCGTCGCCCGCGCGTTCGAGCGCATCGACAAAATCGCGCAATGTCGTATGGCGGCCGAGCAGCGCCCGGGACAGCGGATCCGCCTCCGGACCATCGGTGAGGCCGCCGGTCAGATCGGCAGTCAGCACGATGGTACCTGGCAATTCGCTGGTGTCGCCGAATTTGACGAGCGTGACGGCAAGCCCGACAAGACTGAACAGGCCGATCACGGCGATGACGCCGATAACAGCAAAGAAGCCAACAAAAAAGCGGCGCATGCGGGTTCCGATCTGCGATGTGCGGATGCCTCTCGCCCGTCTTTTACCGCAACCGAGCGCCGCTCCCGAAATATCGCTTTTTGCCCGAGGAATGGGCATCCTCAGGCCGTGTGCCGCAAACCCGCCAGCCGTTCTTCGCAGACCGCTATAATGGCCTCGGCAGCGCTTGCGGTTGCGGCGCTCCTTGCGGTGAGCTTTTCCGCCGCGGCGGCGGAATTACAGCCAACCGCCGAGCCTGCGACCGCCACGCCGGCCGAGGCGGCGCCGGCAGTTGCGCTGTTGCGCACGCTGAGCGGTCATGAGGGCGCTGTGCTGTCGGTCGCGTTTTCACCCGACGGCCGCACCCTCGCATCCTGCGCCAGGGACGACGCGACGATCCGCCTGTGGGAGGCGGCGGGCAGCGGAGCGCCGCGGGTGCTCGGCGACGAAAAGACAGCGGCTGTTTCAGTGGCGTTTTCGCCGGACGGGCGCACGCTTGCCTCGGTTGGCCGCAATAACGCGATCACGTTGTGGGATCTTGCCGAGGGCCGCGAACGGCGCAGCTTCAGCGGCCCCGACGACTGGTTTACCGCGGTCGCGTTTTCGCCGGATGGGCGCTCCATCGCGTCGGGCGGCCGCGACGGGTCGGTCAAGCTGTGGGACGCGGCAACCGGCCGCTTGCTGCGGGGATCGGCCGGCGACGACAACGCGGTCCTGGTGGTGGCGTTTTCGCCCGATAAGCGCATCGTCGCCTCGGGCGGCGTCGACGGGACGATCAAGCTGTGGGACGTCGTCGCCGGCCGCGGGCTGCGCGCCTTGAGCGGTCATCGCGACGCCGTGCGTTCCCTCGTGTTTTCGCCGGACGGGCGGACGCTCGTCTCCGGCAGCGAGGACAAGACCATCAGGTTTTGGGATGTGGCAAGCGGCGGTGAACCGCGCGCCCTGGCCGGTTACGACACGCCGGCGGGGTCGGTGGCGCTGCCCCCGATAGGGTCTCTGGCGCTGTCGCCGGGCGGCCGCATCCTGGCATCGGGCGGCGGCGACGACACGGTCGAGTTGTGGGAGGCGGCGAGCGGCCGGCACCTGCGCAGGCTGATCGGGCACTCGGCTGCGATCAATTCCGTCGCATTCTCGCCGGATGGACGCGTCCTCGCCTCGACAAGCAGCGATGCGACGATCAAGCTGTGGGACGTATCGGCGCTGACGCGGGCGAACCCCTAGCGCCCGGCAACCGCTGCCTCCACTACCGTCCGAAAAGCCGGAATCGAAGCCGCTGGAGTCGACCGGCCGTCGCGATCGCAGCCATTTTGCCTTTTCGCGTCTTGCGGGAGTTGAGGGTGCCGCCGCATCATTGTCGTGGCGCGTCGCCCGGGGGACCCACAGGATGAGCGATCTTGCTTTCGCTTCGGCGAGCGATCTGGCCGGCCTTGTCGCCAGCCGTGCGGTGTCGCCGGTCGAGTTGGTCGAGGACCTGCTTTCGCGCATCGAAAAATCGCAGCCGACGTTGAATGCGTTCATCACCGTTTGCGCCGAAGAGGCGCGCGCCGCCGCCTGGGAGGCCGAGGCCGCGGTGATGCTCGGCGATCCGCTCGGTCCGCTGCACGGGGTGCCGTTCGCGGTCAAGGATCTGGTCAACACCGCCGGGATTCGCACCACTTTCGGCTCGATTGCGCTTGCCGACAACGTGCCGGCCGCCGACTCGCCGTCGGTGGCGCGCCTCAAGGCTGCCGGCGCGATCCTCGTCGGCAAGACCACGACCCCGGAATTCGGCCATAAATGCTTCACCGAGGCGCCGCTCTTCGGCCGCACCGCCAACCCGTGGGACCTGTCGCGCACCTGCGGCGGATCGAGCGGCGGGGCCGCGGCGGCGGTGGCGGCGGGGCTGGGGCCGATCGGCATCGGCACCGACGGCGGCGGGTCGAGCCGCATTCCCGCCGCGTGCTGCGGCGTCGTCGGCTTCAAGCAGACGCTCGGCCTCGTGCCGCACGACCTGACCCCGGACGGGTTCGGCAACCAGTCGCACATCACCCCGATGGCGCGCACGGTGATGGACGCCGCGTTGATGCTGCAGGCGATGGCGGGGCCTGATCCGTGCGACCCGCATTCGCTTGGGCTTGCCGCGCCGGATCTCGTTGCCGCCGCCCAGCCCGAGGGCGATCTCGAGGGTCTGCGCATCGCCTGGCGGCCCTATCTCGGCAATGATCGGCTCGCCGGGGAAGTGCGCGAGGCTTGCGAAGCCGCGCTGAAGACGCTCGAAGGGCTCGGCGCCATCGTCGAGGCGATCGAAGACGATTTCCGCAGCACCGAGCCGATCTGGCTGGTGTTGACCCAGTCATTCTGGAATGCGCGCTTTCGCCGCTATGTCGGGCAATTCGGCAACCGCATGAGCGAGACGCTGGTCCGCCAGATGGATACCGGCGCCGCGCATAGTGCGGTCGCTCTCCAGGAGGCGATGTTCGAGCGTACCCGGGTGTTTCGCGAGGTCGAAGGCTGGTTCGCGACCCATGATCTGGTGGCGACCCCGACGCTGTCGCGCACGGCCCTGCCGATCGACCACGATTTCTTCGCGCCGATCGAGATCGACGGGGCCCGCGCCGGGACCGTGCGGCAGTCCTGGTACCCTTACACCCTGCCGTTCAACCTGTCGGGAAGCCCGGCGGTGACGGTACCCTGCGGGTTCGCGCAAGACGGGCTGCCGATCGGGCTGCAACTGGTCGGCCCGCATCTCGGCGACGCGCGGCTGCTGCGCACGGCAGCGCTCTACGAGCTTGCCTGCCCCTGGGGGGAGCGAAGGCCCGCCATGGCGTAAGTCGTCATCACGAAAATACGCCAGTCGGCGAAACAGCCACTCGCATCAGAAAGGAGAGGGCAAGAATCGCTTCGCCGCGCCGCCATGCGAGGTAGCTATTTTGGCGATACCACCATCGTCATCTGGCGGCCTTCCATGCGGGGAAACTGCTCGACCTTGGCGATCGCATCGAGATCGCCCTTGACCCGCATCAGCACGTCCATGCCCAGCTCTTGATGCGCCAGTTCGCGCCCGCGGAACCGCATGGTGACTTTAACCTTGTCGCCTTCGCCGATGAATTTGGTCATGCTGCGCATCTTCACGTCGTAATCGTGATCGTCAATGCTCGGCCGGAATTTGACTTCCTTGACCTCGATAACTTTCTGTTTCTTCTTCGCTTCGTTCTTTTTCTTTTGTTCTTCATATTTGAACTTGCCGAAATCAAGAATCTTACAGACGGGTGGGTCGGCATTGGGCGCGATCTCGACCAGGTCGAGGCCGGCATCGGCCGCCATGTCGAGGCCCTCGTTGCGGCTGACGACCCCCACCATGTCGCCGCGTTCGTCGACAAGACGAATCTGCGGCACCGTAATTTCGCCATTGATCCGCGGTCCATCGCGGGTGGGGGTGACATTAAAGGGTGGTCTGGCTATTTAGGTTCTCCTTGGTTTGTCGATCCGTATTGTCCCGGCTTTTGCCCGTACTGTCAGGGCGCAATCGGAACGGCTGCTTCTACTTTCAATCTATCAACCGCATCGGCGAGCGCAAGCGCTTGTTGCGCATTACCGCCCAGACGGCGCAGCGATACCGATCGGGTTTCCGCCTCGCGCCGCCCGACCACCAGCATGATCGGAACCCGGGCGAGGCTGTGCTCGCGAACCTTGTAGTTGATCTTCTCGTTGCTGGAATCCACGGCAACCCGCAATCCCGCTTCCGAGCAAGCCTTTACCACCTCGGCGGCGTAAGCGTCGGCCTCCTCGGTGATCGTCGCCACCACCGCCTGTACCGGTGCGAGCCACAGCGGGAAGCGGCCGGCGTAGTGCTCGATCAGGATGCCGATGAACCGTTCGAAAGAGCCGAGGATCGCGCGATGCAGCATCACCGGGCGATGGCGCGCGCCGTCCTCTCCTATATAGGTAGCCCCGAGCCGTTCGGGCATAACAAAATCGAGCTGCAGGGTGCCGCATTGCCAGTCGCGGCCAAGGGCATCGCGCAGCACGAATTCGAGCTTCGGACCGTAGAACGCGCCTTCGCCCGGATTAAAGCTGTATTCCAGCCCCGCCGCTTTGACCGCAGCCTCGAGATCCTGTTCGGCGAGATCCCAAACGACATCGTCGCCGGCGCGCACCGCGGGTCGGGTGGACAATTTGACCACGACCTCCTCGAAGCCGAA
>DASQGR010000052.1:0-4179 GCA_035632515.1 Allostellaceae bacterium
CAGACGAGATAATCCGGCTGTATCGATTTCTTGACGGTGACCGCCGGTTGCGGGCGCGCCGCCGGCATCGCCGGGACGCTGCCAATATTCGCGAGCGACTGGTAGACCTGGTTGATCAGCTGACCCAAATCACCGACCGAAACGGTATTGTTGGACACGTGGGCGGCCACGATTTCGGTGGTTAGAGCCAGCAAATCGCCTGTCTGGTCGGAATCGTCCATGTTGATTTTCCTGCCATCGAACCCGCCGAGAAGCATAAGTAATGGTGCAGATCGGCGCAATGCGTATTTACGCTATCTTGAACCAATGAAGGTGTTTTGCAAGTTGCGGAGCAGATAAATCGCGGAAACCGTTGAATAACCGCACAAGTCTGCGTCAGTTCACTGCGACACTGCCGTTGCGGGCACCGCCAGGCGCAAGATCAGCGCGTCGACCCGCCCATCCGGACGACGGTAATAGCGCGGCCGGCGCCCGACCGGCACAAAGCCGAGCCTCGCATAAAGGGCGCTCGCCGGTTCGTTGTCGGTCGCAACTTCGAGCACCAGCGAGGGAAGCTTGCGGCGTCTGGTCTCGGCAATCGTCGCTGCGAGCAAGGTCTGTGCGGTGCCGCGCCGGCGCCAGCGCGGAGCGACCCCGAGCGACAGGACCTCGCATTCATTGCCGAGATCGCGAACGAGGACAAAACCGACCGGCTCGTCCTCTACCCAGGCCAGCCAGCCGAAGGCGCCCGCCAACGCCATGATCCGCGCCAATGCGCCGGCCTCCCACGGGTCATCGGGGAAGCAGGCGCGGTGGAGGACCGCCAACGGCTTTGCGGCGCCGAGCGGAAGCGCTTCGATCCGGACCGTCACCGGGCGCCGCGCCCGGGCTTGGGAAGGCTGACATCGGGCGGCCGCAAGTAAACCGGCTGCCCGATCGGGTCGGCCAGGGCCGGCCAGTGCCGTACCGCGGCGAGGACGCCGCAAGCGTCCGGGGCCGATCCAGGCACGATCTCGATGCGGGGACGCTGTGCGAGCGCGGCAGCAGCGGCTTCCGCCGCGTCTCCAGCGATACGGAGCGCCCCGTCGCCGACCCAGCCGGCGAGGTTTTCGGGCAGGATCGCCATCGGTTCGGTGCGAGGCGCACCGTCACGATCGAAGAGTTGCACGTACAAATCCGCGCGCCGGCTATCAAGCGCGACAAGCAGCCTCGATTCGGCGATCGGAACGAGCGCGGCCACGGCGGCAAGGCTGCCGACGCCAAACAACCGCGCGCCCGTCGCCAGCGTCAAGCCGTGTGCCACGGCGAGTCCCGCGCGGATGCCGGTGAATCCCCCCGGTCCGACCGACACGGCGACGCAGTCAATGTCGTCGGGCCCCAGCTTGGCCGCTGCCACGACGCGGTCGATCATCGGCAGCAGCGCCTCGGCGTGGCCGTGGCGCATATCGCGGCGCTCATGGGCGAGCACCGAGTCGCCGCGGCCGATAGCGACGGAGCAGGCCGGCCCGGCGGTGTCGAATGCCAGCACCAAAGGCGCCGGCCCCAGGGAGGCCACCTCCGCCGGCGCACCGCTGTCAGCGTGCGGCGCGCCCTCCCGGGCCATGTTGAAAAGCTGCGGTGACGCGCCTCAGACGGCCCGCACCTCGACGACTTCGGGAATGTAGTGGCGCAGCATGTTCTCGATGCCGGCCTTCAGCGTTGCCGTCGAACTCGGGCAGCCCGAGCAGGAGCCCTGCATGTGCAGGTAGACGATGCCGTCGGCAAAATCTTCGAAGATGATGTCGCCGCCGTCCTGCGCCACCGCCGGGCGCACGCGGGTTTCGAGCAGTTCCTTGATCGCCGAGACGACTTCGTCGTCTTCCGCATCACCCGTCGGGGCTGCATCGACGACGCCGGTGATCACGGGCAGCCCCGCGGTGAAATGCTCCATGATCGCGGCCAGCACCGCCGGCTTCAGCTGGAACCAGTCGCTGTCCCCCGCCTTGGTCACGGTGATGAAATCGCCCCCGAGAAACACCCCGCTGACCTCGGGCATGGTGAACAGGCGCTCGGCCAGCGGCGAGCGCGCCGCGCCTTGCGGATCGGTGAAGTTCGCGGTCCCGGCCCCCATCACGGTGCGTCCCGGCAGAAACTTCAACGTCGCTGGGTTCGGGGTTTGCTCGGTCTGGATGAACATCTCGGCCTCCGTCGGCGGAAGGGCGAATTCGCTGCTATAGCATGGGCATCGCCGCCGGCAAATCCAACCCTGCGGCCTGCTGGTTCTCAGCTCAGTGCGTCGATCTGCGCGAGGGTGAGGCCGCCGGGGACGATCGTAATCGGAATGCGCAGACGGGCGGCCGTCTTTCCGGTCAGCGACGCGATCAGCGGCCCGGGTCCGGCCTGCCCGGTGCCGGCGGCGAGCACCAGGATCGAGATGCTCGGCTCTTCGTTGATCAGCGCAAGCAGTTGCTCCTGCGGGCGGCCTTCGCGGATGTAGACCACCGGCATCCCGCCTGCGACTGGAGCGATCTCGTCGCACAGCCGCTGCATCAGCTGCTCGGCGGCTTCGCGCCGCTCTTCCCGGGCGAGCTCCTGCACCGAGATCCAGTGCTGGATCTCGCCCGGCTGAATGACATGGAGCAGGGCGAGCCGACCGCCGGTATGCGCGGCGCGGCGGGCGGCGTACTGCACCGCCAGCTGGTGCTCGGGAGTGTCGTCCACGACAACGAGAAAAACACGCGGCGATGCGGCTTCTGCCATGGTCACTGCCCCGTCGCAGAGAAAAAGTGAGGCGTATCAGCTATTGCGGAAGGGGAGGCTCGCCAGCCATCCTGCCATCACCGCCATCACCACCGCAATCACGCCGTAGGCCAGCGAGCGGCGGCTGGCGAAATCGTAGACCGCGGCGTCGACGCCGACCTTCGAGACCACGAGCGGGGTGGTCTGGCCGCCGACCACCTCCTTGTCGCGAACCAGGAAGATTTCGACGAGATAGTTGCCGGTCGGCACGCTGGCGGGAAACGAAAAGGTCGTGCGAAACAGCCGCTCGCCGAGAAAGGCGACCCGGCCGACCGTGCCGCCAAACAATCCTGCCCGCTGCTGCACGCCGATCAGCGCGGCGGAGAAGAGGCGGGCGCGATCGGGAGACGTGGCCGATTTCGGTTCGTATTTGAGGTTGCGCACCCCGATCCGGTAAAGCGTCGCCGCCGATGGCGGCACGATCTCGTCGAGCGGCCGGCTGGCGGCAACGGCATAGAAGCTCGGAACATTGGCAAAGGTCACCGATTCGGCATTGGCCCAGATGCCGGCGACCTTGCCCTTGCGCCAGACGGTCAGCTCGCGCTCGGGACCGCGCACGAGCGCGACGATGTCGCCCGGCCCGTCGATGGCGCCGAACAGCACCACCGAGGCGCCGGTGAAACCGGTGGTGATCCCGATCGAATGGCTGCTCAGATCGGCGACGACGACGTCCGCGCGCACCGGGCCGGGCATCAGCGCAACCAGGGCCGCCACCAGCACAAGAGCCAGCATAAAAGATCGCCGAAACCCGATCATCCGCGGTTTTCCGCGGGAATTACAAAAAGCTCTTTCGGGCGGATCGTCAGGTCGTGGGCGAGCTGCGCGGCGACCGCCAGCACCAGGAGCGCGAGCAGGAAGCGAAGCTGCTCGCCGCGCAGCCTGGTGCCGAAGCGGGTGCCGAACTGCGCCCCGATCACGCCGCCGACCAGCAACAGCAGCGTCAGGACCGCATCGACGGTGCGGTTCGTATAGGCCTGGAGGATCGTCACGTTGGCGGCAACGAAGATGATCTGCAGCAGCGACGTGCCCGGCACCATCGCCGTCGGCATGCCGAGCGTGTAGATCATCGCCGGCACCATCAGGAAGCCGCCGCCAATCCCCATAATCGCGCTTAGCACACCGACAAAAAAGCCGAGCCCGACCGGCAACAGCGCGCTGATGTAGAGCTGTGACTTGCGGAAGCGGGTCTTCAGCGGAAGCCCGTGCAGCCAGGTATGGCGATGCAGCTTGCGGCGCCCGGCGCCGGGGCGGCGCTGGCGCAGGATGGCGCGCACGCTCTCGATCCCCATCAAGAAGCCGAGGACCCCGAGCAGCACGACGTAGCACAGCGAGATCACCAACTCGATCTGGCCGAGCCGGGAGAATAGGGTGAACAGCCATACCCCGAGAAACGAGCCGGCAAGCCCGCCGAGAAGCAGGGTG
>DASQGR010000053.1:0-6906 GCA_035632515.1 Allostellaceae bacterium
CCGGGCCCGGCGGCCGACGGATATCGACGCCGCTGGCCTCGCCGGCAAACAACGGGTGAAGCTGGCGGATACTGAGTGTCAACCCGGTCTCCTTACACGAGAGGTGCCGCTCCCCACGCTCTCCGCCCCAGGCCCCCAAAGCGGCGAGGGGGAAGCCTCTACGCCGATCGCGCCAGCGGGCGGGGCGTGGCGATCGCGGCGACCACGGCCTTGACGCTCGGCGCCGTTTCCAGCCTCTCCAGCATCTGCTGCAGCCGCGCTACCGACGGCGCAGGCAAGGCGCGGCCGGCGCAGTTGACGAATTTGCTGGCTAGCGCCCCGGCGGGGAGCGGGTTGTCGGGACCGCGGCCGAGCGCGGCGCCGACCTTCTTGGCGATGACCTCGCCGTTGTCGAGGGTCACCCGCACCTCGGCGCCGAGCGCCTGCTCGTTGGCGGTGCCCGCATCGGGATGCGGCGCGGCATGGATGCGGGACATCAGCGCCCGCACGGTCGGGTCGTCGTAGGCGTCGCCCTCGAAATCCTCGAGCCGGATCTGGCCCTGCAAGGTCGCGCGGGCGAGGCAGTATTGCACGCTGAACTTGGCGTCGAGCCCGGATTGGGGATCGGGCCGGTTGGTGTGAGCGAGGCGGCGCGGGTGGGTCCACGACTCGATGCGCACAATCTTGTCGGGCGGCATCGCGTGCTCGCCGCGCAGCGCCAGCAGCGCATCGAGCGCCGGGTGGGTGCTGCCGCAGCACGGGTATTGCTTGATCGCCGGGCCGGGGCGGACGACATCGTAAGGGTTGCCCCAGTCCTTGAGCATCGCCGCGGCGTCGTAGGTGCCGGCACCGTTGAACACCTCCAAAAAGCCCTGTTTGTGCTCGAGCGCAGCGTTGTTGGCGGTAAAGCCGCCCTGCGCCAGCATCGCCGCGAAGAGGCCGCTGCGCGCGGTGTGGCCGACATGCAGCGGCTTGGTCATCGTGCCGAAATTGGCCTTGATCCCGCTGGCGAGCGAGGCGGCGATGGCCAGCGCCTGCGCGGTCTGCGCCGCGGACAGACCCATCAGGTGGCAGCAGGCCGCCGTCGCACCGAACACGCCGAGGGTCGCGGTCGGGTGCCAGCCCTTTTCGTAATGGTGGAAATGGACGCCGCGGGCGATCCGCGTCTCGGTCTCGAACCCGGCGACATAGGCGGCGACAAAGGCGCGCCCGTCGCAATCGTGGGTCTCCGCGGGCGCGAACAGGGCCGGCAGGATCGGCGCCGAGGGATGGCCGCCGAGCGAGTTGCTGACGTCGTCGAAATCGAGCGCATGCGCCGCGGTGCCGTTGATCAGCGCGGCGTCGAGCGGGCCGGTGCGCCGATCGCTGCCGAAGATCAGGCAATCGCCCTGAGCCCCGCCCGCGGCAAGCGTCCGCTCGACGATGCGGGCGCATTCCTCGCCGGCGCCGGCCAAGGTGACCCCGACGGTGTCGAGGATTGCCGCCTTGGCCCACTCGACCGCCTCGTGCGGCAGGGCTTCGTAGCGGATCGCAACGATCTTTTCGGCGATCTGTTCGAGCAAACTCATAGGGTTGCATCCTTCGGAGCGAGGAATGACCGTTGTCGCGCGCGACGCCGCGGCGGCTAGACCGATTTTCGCCGCCCCGCCTTGATGACGAGAAACGGCGCCATCCGCAGCAATATGGGGTCGGAGCGCTCGCGGCTCTCCTCGGCGTAGGAATAGGCGTTCCAGATCCCTTCCCAGCCGAGCCAGACAACCCCCGACAGAACCAGGAACAAGAGACCGAACGGGTTCAACGGGTCGGCCGGCGTCGTGCCGAAGAAGCCGCCGATCGCGAGCAGCAGTGCGCCGGCTGTGCTGATGAACCTGGCGATCGATGCCACCGCGACGCCCCCCGAGCCGACAGGAGCCGAAAATCGCTCCCGAGACGCGGCATTGTCCGATTTTTCGGCACCGGCGGCAACACGCTCCCGCCTTGGACGGATCGAGGGAGGTTCGCCCGAACCCGGTGCCGGACCGAGGCAACTTCCCCGGCGGTTCGGCGTTCAATCTTGACGCGACATGACCGCCGCCCGAACCCTTTCGTCACGCTCGGCAGCCCCCGACTCCGCGGTCGGTGTGATGGGCCGGCTGGGCTATGCCGCGCGCGGAACGATCTACCTCATGACGGGGTTCTCGGCGGCGCTGGCGGCGATCCGCCCGGAACACCGGGCGCGCGGCCTGACCGAGTCGCTGCGTCCCCTGCAGCACCATTGGGCCGGCGGCCTTGTTCTCCTGGCGCTCGCCTCGGGTCTGGCCTGCCTTGCCGGCTGGCTTGCGGTGGCTGCCCTCAGCCGGCGCGACCACACCGGCCCGGCACGCTATGTGTTTGCCGCCGGCACGCTCGGCGACGCCGCGGTCTATTTCGGCTTTATGGCCAGCGTGGTGGGCATCGTCATCGGCGCCGGCCCCGGCGGCGGCGACCATGAATTGCAGTCGTGGGCCGCCTGGCTGATGGCGCACACCTACGGGAGGGTGCTGCTGGGCATGGCCGGGGCGATCGTGGCGGGTTGCGGTGTCGGGCTTGTCGGCTGGGCCGCGTTCGGCGACATCGAAGGCCCGATGGCGCTGTCCCGCGCGGAAAAGCGGCTGGTGCGGCCGATCGGGCGTTACGGCATCGGCGGGCGCGGCGCGGCGATCGCGCTGATCGGAGGCTGCCTGATCGCCGCCGCGATTCACGGCAACCCTCGCGAAGCGCACGAACTCGGCGGTCTCCTCGACGCGCTGCGGGCGCATTCCTATGGCATTGCCGCGATGGCGCTGTTCGCCCTCGCCTTTGTCGCGTCGAGCCTGTTCGACTTCATGATCGCCGTGTTCCGCCGTTTCGACCCCGCCGATCCTTGATCGGGCGAGGCCGCGATCACGCCACTTCGAACAGCCCGGCCGCGCCCATGCCGCCGCCGACGCACATCGTCACCACGACCAGCTTGCCGCCGCGGCGCTTGCCCTCGATCAACGCGTGGCCGACCATGCGCGCCCCCGACATGCCATAGGGATGACCGATCGAGATCGCGCCGCCGTTGACGTTGAGCTTGTCGTGGGGGATCCCGAGCCGGTCGCGGCAATAGAGCACCTGGCAGGCAAAGGCCTCGTTCAGCTCCCACAGATCGATGTCGTCGATCTTCAGCCCGTGCTGCTGGAGCAGCTTGGGAACGGCGAAGACCGGGCCGATCCCCATCTCATCCGGGCCGCAGCCGGCGACGGCGATGCCGCGATAGATGCCGAGCGGCTCGAGGCCGCGGCGCTCGACCTCGCTTTCCTCCATCAGCACCGCGGCCGAGGCGCCGTCCGACAATTGCGAGGCATTGCCGGCGGTGATGAAGCGGCCCTCCTTGATGCGCTGGCCGTCCTTGAACACCGGCTTCAGCGCCGCCAGCCCTTCGAGGTTGGTGTCCGGGCGGTTGCCTTCGTCCCTGGTCAGGGTGACGGCTTTTGGCGACACTTCGCCGGTATTGCGGTCGGTGACCAGCATCGTCGACGGCATCGGCGCGATCTCGTCATCGAAGCGGCCGGCCTGCTGCGCCGCGGCGGTGCGCTGCTGCGAGCGCAAGGCGAACTCGTCCTGCGCCTCGCGCGAGACGCCGTAGCGCTCGGAGACGATCTCCGCGGTCTCCAGCATCGTCATGTAAAGCGCCGGCATGCGCTCCACCAGCTCCGGGTCCTGGGCGCGAAACTTGTTGGCGTGGTCGTTTTGCACCAGCGAGATCGACTCCACCCCGCCGCCGATTGCGACGGTCATGCCGTCATGCATGATCTCCTTTGCGGCAGTGGCGATCGCCATCATGCCCGACGAGCATTGCCGGTCGATCGACATCGCCGCAACGGTGTCCGGCAGCCCGGCGCGCATCGCCGCCTGCCGGGCGATGTTGTAGCCCTGCGTCCCCTGCTGCACCGCGGCGCCGATGATGACGTCGTCGATCTCGCTAAGCTCGACCCGGGCGCGCCTCACCGCCTCGGCGATCGCGTGCCCCGCCAGCGCCTGTGCCTGGGTGTCGTTGAAGGCGCCGCGATACGCCCGCCCGATCGGCGTGCGCGCGGTGGAGACGATGACGGCTCGGCGCATGTGGGTTTCTCCTTTACTCCCGAACCACGGTTAACCTGCGTCCCGGATCTTAGCCGATCGTCTCGCCTCCCGCTTGCCCGATAGACCAAAAAACTGAGTTGCGAGCAGATTTGCCATTAGGCCCGATCGACCACGCGGTTCTCCGCCCACGCTGGCCAATGTGCAAACACACTGAAGGATCTTTCTCGGGGAAGCATCTTTCTCGGGCTCTGATCGGACAATCATCGGGCATGTCCGGCCCGTCCGGCCGGTGGTGGGCGCGGGAGGGATTGAACCTCCGACCCCACCCGTGTGAAGGGTGTGCTCTCCCGCTGAGCTACGCGCCCGCTACCGGTCTTGCTTCGGCCGGTCGCCGCATTTAGGCGGTGGGCCGCAGGGCTGTCAAGGCAGGGTTCCGGCCATAATCGGTACGGCTTTTGGCTGAGGAGACGCGACCGCGAGGCGTTTCCCCCGCTGTCAATCGCGTCGGCCTGCGGCTTAGGGAAGAAGGCCGAGAGCCTTCAGCGCTTCCGGCAGCTCGTCGAAGCGGTCGAGCAGGCGGCGCGGGGCGAGCTCGGCCGGGTCGATTCGCGCGTAACCGTAGCTCATCAGCAGCAGCGGCAGCCCGGCGGCGTGCGCCGAGGCGGCATCGTTTTCGCTGTCGCCGATCATCGCCGCCCGCTGCCGGTCGCCGCCAAGCTCGGCGATCAGGTTCAACAGATGGCCGGGTTCGGGCTTGCGCACCGGATAGCGGTCGCCGCCGGCAAACCCGTCGAACAGGGCCGCGAGCCCGAGCCCGCCCAGCACGGTGCGGGTCGCGTGCTGCGGCTTGTTGGTGCAGACGGCGGTGCCATAGCCGCAGCGGCGCAGCGCCGCCAGGGTCTCGGGCACGCCGGGATAAGGGCGGCTCAGACTGGTCGCAGACGCCTCGTATATCTCACTGAAGCGCGGCTGCATCGCGGCGGCCTCGGCAGCGTCCGCCCCGCGCGCGGCGAAGCCGCGGGCGAGCAGCGCCGGCATGCCGTCGCCGATCATCGGCTTCACCTGCTGCGGCAGCAGCGGGGCGTGCCCGCGTTCGCGCAAAACTTCGTTAAGCGCATTGGTCAAATCTGGCAAACTGTCGACCAGCGTGCCGTCGAGATCGAAAAGCAGGAGATAATTGGCCATCGCCGCGAACATTGCCCCGGAGCCGTCATATTCCGCAACAATCTGTGTATTGGCAGAAGGCCAGGTGCATGCAACCGTGGCGCGTGGTCGCGCTTGTGAGGTAGCGAGCCGTCGATGAACCCATCGTTTGCTGCGATAGTCCTCGCCGCCGGCGAGGGGACCCGGATGCAATCCGCGCTGCCCAAGGTCCTGCACGAGGTCGCCGGGCAGCCGATGATCGCGCATGTGCTGGCAGCGCTCGAACCGCTCGCCCCGGTCGCGACGGTGGTCGTGCTCGGCTCCGGCGCCGACAAGGTGGCCAAGGCGGTCGCTCCGGCCCGGACCGTGGTCCAGCATCCGCCGCGCGGCACCGGCGACGCGGTGCGCACTGCACGCCCGGCATTGGCGCCGCATCTTGCCGGGCTGACCGACGTCGTCGTGTTGTTCGGCGATGCCCCCCTGCTTCAGTCTGAGACGATCGCGCGTCTGCTCGAGGCGCGCCGCCGGTCGCGTGCGGCGGTTGCGGTTGCCGGCATGCGGCCGGCCGATCCGGGCCCCTATGGCCGGCTGGTGCTCGACGGCGACGGCGGGGTCGAGCGCATCGTCGAGGCCAGGGACGCCAGCGCCGCCGAGCGGGCGGTCGGCTTGTGCAACGGCGGCATCATGGCGATCGCCGCCGAACTGATAGACGAGCTCGTCGACCGCATCGGCGACAACAACGCCAAGCGCGAGTTCTACCTGACCGACATCGTCGAGATCGGCCGCGGGCGCGGCCTTGCCTGCACCCATGTCGAGCTGCCCGCGGACGAGGTCCTCGGGGTCAACACGCGCGCCGAGCTGGCCCAGGCCGAGGCGCTGATGCAGGATCGGCTGCGGCGCCGGGCCATGGAGCGCGGCGCGACCCTGGTGGCGCCCGAGACCGTGTTTTTCAGCGCCGACACGCTACTCGGCCGCGATGTGGTCATCGAGCCCAACGTCTTCTTCGGTCCCGGCGTCAGCATCGCCGACGGTGCCCGCATCCGCTCTTTCTCGCATCTCGACGGGGCGACCATCGCCACCGGCGCGATCGTCGGGCCGTTTGCGCGGCTGCGTCCGGGCGCCGTGCTGGAGCGCGACGTGCATGTCGGCAATTTCGTCGAGATCAAGGCGAGCCGGCTCGGGCCCGGCGCCAAGGCCAATCACCTCACCTATCTCGGCGACAGCGAGGTCGGTGCGGCGACCAATATCGGCGCCGGCACCATCACCTGCAATTACGACGGCGTTAACAAGTTCCGCACGACAATCGGCGCGGGCGCGTTCATCGGCTCGAACACCGCGCTGGTGGCGCCGGTCTCGATCGGCGACGGCGCGTTCGTGGCGGCCGGCAGCACCGTCACCCGCGACGTGCCGGCCGACGCGCTGACGGTGGCGCGCGGGCAGCAAGTCGACAAGCCGGGACGCGCGGCGGAACTGCGCGCGCGGCTTCGCGAGATGAAGAAGTAACCGGTTGCTTCAGAAGCGGCTGTTTGTTCGATGCGGCTGTTTGTTCATCGTACCGCGTGACCAAGCGCTTCAATTCTCAGGAGTAGCTGATGTGCGGGATTGTTGGAGTCATCTCGACCAAGCTGGTAGCCTTGGAGTTGATAGCGGGGCTGCGGCGTCTGGAGTATCGGGGTTATGATTCGGCGGGGATCGCGACGCTGATCGACGGCCGCATCG
>DASQGR010000054.1:0-23525 GCA_035632515.1 Allostellaceae bacterium
GTCAGGATCGATCGCAAACGTCCGCGCGACGGCCACCCGCTGGCGCATGCCCTGCGACAGCTCGTGCCGGTAGTGGCCCGCGAATTTTTCGAGCCCGCCTTTCCGCAGCCAGTCGCGGGCGACCTCATGCCGATTGGCGACACCGCGCACTTCGAGGCCGAACTCGACATTACTGATTGCGGTGCGCCACGGCATCATGCCGTCGCGGGCAAACATGTAGCCGACATCGTGGCGGATGCCGGTGACGCGCTGGCCGTCGATCTCGGCATGGCCGGAGCTCGGCATCAGCAAACCCGAGACGGCATTGAGGATCGTCGATTTGCCGCAGCCCGACGGGCCGACCACGGTAACGATCGAGCCGTCGCGTACGGCCAACGAGATGTTCTGCACGGCCACCACCGGCTCGCGTTCGCGCGGCCGGAAGGTGATGCCGATGTTGGTGAGCCGGATCTTGGGTTCGGGCATGGGCCGATCTTGATTCTCGGCCACGGGATCTTCGGCCACGGGATCTTCAGGCACTGGTGAGGGAGGGTTTCCAGCGCAGCAGCCATCCCTCCATCTTGCGCATCGCCGTACTGAACAGCCAGGCGATGACGACCAGCACGACCAATGCGGCGAATACGCCGGCCGTGTCGAAATTGCCGGCACTACTCGCGATCAAATACCCCAGCCCCTGGTTCGAAGCCAGGATCTCCGCCACGATCACCCCGAGCAGCGAATAGGTCAGTGCGATGCTGAGCCCCGCAAATATCCAGGGCAGGGCCGATGGCAAGGTCACCTTCCACAGCAGATCGCGCTTCGAAGCGCCCATCAGCTGGGCGATGGTCATGATGTCGTTGTCGACGTTCTTGGCCCCGCTCAGCGTGTTCACCAACAGGATGAAATAAACCAGCGTAAAGGCGGTGATCACCTTGGCCACCACACCGACTCCGAACCATAGGATGATCAGCGGCGCCAATGCGATGCGGGGCAGGCTGTTCAGCGCGACGATGATCGGCGCCATGACCTCGTCCCAGAAGGGCGAGCGGGCCAGCAGCAGACCACTGACGATACCCAGCGACGACGAGACGACAAAGGCGATCAGCGCCTCCGACACGGTCATCCACACATCCGCCAGCAGCTCCCCGCTCGCGATGAGCCGCCACAACTCCACGGCGACGAGCCACGGGCTGCTGACCCATAACGGGTCGATCAGCCCGGCCGAGACGGCGACCTGCCACACGGCGAGGGTTCCGATGCACACCGCCGTTCGCGCGATAACCACCCGCCGGCGGAAGGTGTCCTTCTGCGGGGAGGCTGTCGCGCCGCTATCGGCGATGAGTCCGGCGCCGGGGGCCGTAGAATTTGCCTGGCTCATCGGCCGCAACTCGGTAACCGCGCGGGTTAATGGCCGCCCGGGGCGGCGAATTTTTGCGGCATCAGATCGGTCGCCACGACCTTGTCGTAGGGGATCGGCGCGCCGAGCAGCTTCGATCCCTGCAGGAAAGTTTCCACATGTTCGATCTGCGGGGGCGTCGCGACCGGCTGAAAGATTTTCCGGTATTTGACGATGTAGCCGCGCAACAGCGCCGGGTCGATCCCATGCATGTTGTCGACCGCCACTTTGAGAACCTTGTCGGTTTCGGCAGGGTCGTTGATCATTGCCTCGGCATCGACGACGGCCGCGATAACGGCACGGGCGCTCTCGGGGTGCTGCTTCAGATACGTGCTGGTCGCCCACACCCCGTTATAGGCGTAGTCGCGGAACATTTCCGGCCCTTGCCCGCCCTCCATGTCGAGCACCATCTTGGCGATCTTCAGCCCGTCGACCGCCTCGGACTGCGCTGGCTCGAACGATAGCGCCCCGTCGATCACCCCGTTCTTGATCCCGGCCACCTGCGCGCCGACGCCGCCGACCGGCAGGATCTGCACATCGGACGGCTCGATCCCGGCCTGGTGGAGCAGATACCGCAGCATCGTGTCGGTGCCCGCCCCGATCGTCGAGACGCCGAGCTTGAGCCCCTTCAGATCCTTCAGCATCTCAGGATATGGCTTGTCGCGGTTAGGCGTCGGCACGTCGTTGCGCACGATCAGTCCGTAGGGCGTGGCCCCCTGGCAGACGACCAGCAGCCGGAGATCCTGGCCCTTGCCCATCAGATTGATGCCGTGCTCGATGGCGAAGGCGCCAAAATCGGCCGAGCCGCCGACGAGGATGTTCGTCACCTGGATGCCGGTGCCGTAAATCAGCTCGGCCTCGACGCCATGCTTTTCGAACAGCTTGAAAGCCTGGGCGACATAGAGCGGCAGCGCTACGAACGAGCCCTGAAACGCCGAAATCCTGACCTTGTCGAGCGCTTGCGATGGCGAGGCCCAAATCATCCCGGCAAGCAACAGCACCGCCGCACCGAGGTGCCGCACTACCCCCAACCGATTTTCCTGCACCAAATCCCCCGACCGACCGGCAAACCGCTTCCGGGCAGCCCTAAGTCGTCGACCTCGATGTGTCAAACCTTATCTGGGAAGCCCTCTTTTGCGTACATAGGGGACGTGCCGCCTTTCGATGGTGAGGCTGGACGCGGAGAACCACCCGTTTGCGTCCCGGCAGTCAGCGGGCGATCGGCTGCCCAAGCCCAAGAGGGAGGCACGCCGCGGAGCAAGTGCGCACCCAGTGGTTCGAGCCGGTTGGAGCCGATTGCGGAGCACGGCCACCGTCCCTACCCGGCGATCAGGACGGTGTACCTAGACCCCGAAAATCGCCCCGCGGACATTGACCATGTCGCCGTTGCCGGCACCGGTCCCCGATGCCTCTCCGGCCGGTCCGACCGCCTCCTTGACGGTGAACGGCGTGTCGCGCACTTCCCAGTACTTGCCGTGCCCCGAGATGCCGATCCCGCCGCCGGCGTCATCGTCGTACCAGCCATCGCGCAACTCGACGATCTCCCAGCCCTGGGTCCGGAGAGCTGCCATGGCTTCGGCCTCGCCGACGCAGAAATAATCGATTTTGCCGGATCCGTCGGACACGATCGCCGGGGTTTTCCGCACCGCCTTGACCTGTATCGATGCCGCGCTCGGCTCGTCGCCGCCGCTGCGAATAATAAACATCATGCGGGGTTTGCCCTTCGATTCTGCCCATCGATAAAGCGCGCGACCCGGTCGACGAAGGCGCCCGGCTGCTCCAGTTCCGGATGGTGCCCGGCGTCCGCGATGATCTCGAACCCTGCGCCCGGGATCAGCCCGGCGTAGGCGCGGCCGTAATCCGGGGTCACGATCCGGTCGCTCCCGCCCCACAGCACCAGGCTCGGCACGGCGATACGGTGCAGCCAGTTCTTGAGCTGCGGGTTGTACATGTGCGGACGCCAGGCGTAGAGGCACAGCGAATCCCAATTCCGCGCCATCGTGACCATCTCGTCGTCGCTCATCGCGTCGCCGATAGCGGTATGCCAGCCGACGCCATAGCTGCCGGGCGGGCGCTTGGCCGGATCGTGCCAGGCGCGCCGGTTCAGTTCGGCCGGCGAGGTGTTGAAGAAATGGGCGATGTCGCGGTCCTCGCGGCCGCCGAGCTTGATGCCGACAGGATCGACCAGAACGAGCCTGTCGAGCTTGCCATGCCCGCTGACCGCGACCTCCGCGGCGATCCAGCCGCCGAACGAAAACCCGATCATCGCCACCTTGTCGGCCGGGATCGCATCGAGCAGGCTGAGATAAAGCTGGACGAGATCGTACATCGTATCGAAATCGCCCGGGTCGGACGACTTGCCGAATCCCGGATGCGACGGGGCGACGATGTTGCCATGCTCGGCCAGCAGGTCGAGAAAGGGCGCCCCGGCATCGATGTTATTGATGCCATGCACCAGAAGAAGCGTCGGCGCGCCGGGTCGCTTTGCCTCCCGGCGCAAGACTTCGACCTCGAGCGAGCCGACCGCGAGGCGGTCGGGCGCCGCCGATGAGGCATGCCTCATGACCGCGGCGGTCATTGCGCGGCTGACGCGGCAGCGCGCCGCGCTTCCCAGGCGGTCTCATCCGCATCGACGGGCGGCAGATCCCGCAGCTGCGGCAACACGTATTTGGCAGCGCGGTTGAAGCTCTTTTCCGCCTCCGCATGGGTGACGAGGCCCTGCCGGGTCATCATGATGATGTGGCTAATGCCGCCGACCCGGCGGCGGAACTCCTTGATCTGCCTTGCCACGGTATCGGGGTTTCCCGCGAACATCTGCCCTTGGGAAACCAGCACCTCGGCGTCGAGGTTGGTCGGGCGCGGACGCCGGGATGCGCCGGCGCGCCATGCTGCCGGCGCCATTTCCGGCGCGACCGCGCCCGGCTGGAATTTCGAGAACTGCGGCGCGCTCTTGATGCTGACGGTCAGGAACCAGGCGATCTTTTGGCCGATGCGCAACCCCTCCTCGTCGGTGTCGCCGACATAGGCAAAAGCCATGTAGGAAAACCGGTCCTCGCCGGGAGCCGGGAGAGCCGCCTCCGCCCGCGCCTTTTTGTAGGCGTCGAAGGCTTGACGGGTCCGGTCGTAGCCGCCGAACAGCAGCGTGTTGACGATACCGCGGCGGCCGAGCTCGGCGCAGGTCGGCAGGTCGCTGGTCGCCGCCCAGAAATCCGGCCGCGGCTGCTGGTAAGGGCGCGGCCAGATATTGACGTGGGGATGGGTGAAGAACTTGCCCTCCCAGCTGAATGGCCCGTCATGCGCGGTCAGCGTTTTCTCGATCAGGTCGATCGCCTCCCACTCGCGCTCGCGGATGCGCATCGGGTTCGCGTCGCCGGAAACCATCTCGGTCGCGCCCGATTTGACGAAGCCGATCTCCAGGCGGCCGCGCGACAGGATGTCGATGGTCGCGTATTCCTCCGCGATGCGGACCGGGTCCGGCCGCACCGTGATCAAGGTGCCGAGCGAAAGGATGCGGACATTTTTCGTCATCTGCGCGACGACGCCGGTAATGACCGGGCTCGCCGCCCACAGGTTGTTGATCCCCGAATGGTGCTCGTTGGTGACGATGTTGATGCCGATGTCGTCGCACAGCCGGTATTCGTCGAAGACTTCGTCATAGAGGCGGGCGGCGATCTTCGGATCGCAATATTTGTTCGGCAGACTGGCACGCACCGAATCGGCCTGCTCCAGAACCTCGTTCGGAACGAACGGATACGGGTTCTCGCAGTGGTTCCACAGCTCCATCGACCTTCCTTCCGCGCGGCAGTGCGACGGCAGATGGTGCATATATTTTTCTCTGCATCAAGCGCTTAAAATATATTTTATCACCCGCCGCCCCCTGCTACGTTGCGGGGAGAGTAGCCGGGATATTCCATGGACAGCCCCCACACGCTTGCCACCTCGATCTATTCTCGGCTGCGCCGCGACATCCTCCGCGGCGTGTTTCGGCCGGGCGAGCGGCTGCGCATCGACGGGTTGTGCGACCGCTACGAGATCGGCGCCACCCCGCTGCGCGAGGCACTGAACCGGCTGTCGGCCGAAGAACTGGTCAATCGCGAGGAACAGCGCGGGTTCCGTGTCGCGCCGGTCAGCCTCGCCGACCTTGATGAGCTGACCAAGACGTGCTGCTGGATCAGCGAGCTGGCGCTGCGCGAGTCGATCAGGAACGGCGATGCGGATTGGGAGGAAGCCGTTGTGCTCGCGGCACATCGGCTTTCGCGCATTCCGCGCGAAGGCGCGGACGGCTATGCCTCCTTCAATCCGGAATGGGAGGAGAAGCACCGCGCCTTTCACCTGACGCTGATCGGGGCCTGCGGCTCCCGCTGGCTGATCGATTTCTATGCGACGCTGATGGATCGCAACACGCGATACCGCTACCTCGCTTTCGCCGACGGCTCGGAACCGCGGGATGTCGAAGCGGAGCACCGAACAATCGTCGAGGCGGTGCTCGCCCGCGATGCGGAACGGGCAATCGCCGCAGCAAACGCCCATCTGCGAAAAACGACCGACAGCGTCATCGCGCGGGAAAACGAATTTCCCAGCATCGCTCGCGTCGCCTGAGCGAGATGCCGCAAGGCTGCCGACGGCCCGCCTCTCCAGCCGGCGCCTAGGCGGTCATCCGACGTATGGCTCACGCAGGTCGCGGCTGACGGCCGAGCACCGACTGGAAACCGCTATGGATCCCCATCCCGGCCAGCATCGCGGCGACAAACAGAACCGTGCCGGGATTGCCGAGAAGGAGGGCCGAGACAGCCGGGCCGGGGCAGTAGCCGACCGTGCCCCAGCCTACCCCGAACAGGACCGCGCCGAAGATGAGGCGCCGATCGATGTCCGTCTGGGCCGGCATCATGAAAGCCGTGCCGCAGAGCGGCGCACGGCGATGCCGGCCAAAGGCGTAACCCAGCGCCGCCACCGGGATGGCGGTGGCCATCACGAGCACGAGGCTGGGGTCCCAATCGCCCAAAACATCGAGAAAGCCGAGCACCTTTGCCGGGTTGATCATCTGCGAAACGGTGAGCCCCAGGCCGAAAAGCAGGCCGGCGCCGAGCGCAGCAATCGCGGCTATCATGCGATCACACTCCCACAAGATGACGGAGGGCAAATCTGGTCGCGATGCCGGCGGCCATGAAGATGGCCGTTGCGGTCAGCGAACGCCGGGAGAGCCTTGCCATTCCGCAGACGCCGTGCCCGCTGGTGCAACCGCTCCCGAGGCGCGTGCCGAAACCGACCAGCAAACCAGCGGCAACGACAATCGCCCACGGGGCATCAATCGTGATCTTTGGCAGCGCACCGCCGAGCATGCGATACAGCACCGGCGCGACGATCAGCCCGCCGATGAATGCGATCCTCCAGGCTATGTCGTTCGCCCGCGGTGTCCAAAGGCTGCCGACGATGCCGCTGATCCCGGCGATCCGGCCATTGGCGAGCCACAAGAGAGCGGCGGAGAGCCCGATCATGACCCCGCCGATCGCGGCGGAAACAGGCGTGAAGTTCTCCATGAGGACTGCGTATCTCCGGCGGAGAGAAAACGACGTTAGCAGGGATCGCCAGCCTGACTCTTGATCTGTATCAGTGTTTACCGATGGGCTGCGCTGGTAGCGAGGACCGACGGGGAGACATCGCGTGCAGTTTTACAATTCTCCACAGCGATACGGCGCCATCGCGAAACTCCTCCACTGGCTGACGGTCGTTCTTGTCGTCCTGGCATGGGGGCTGGGCACTTTCGGGGACGATCTTCCCCGCGGAGCACAATCGGCAGGGCTGTTCGTCCATATGTCGACCGGGCTGACGATCCTCACCCTGCTCGTCATTCGCGTCATCTGGCGAACGACCGATCCACCGCCGCCGCCGGAACTCACCCCGCTTGGCAACCGGGTCGTGCTGGTCGGGAAGATCACTCATTTTGCGCTGTACCTGCTGCTCGCGGCGACGCCGATTGCGGGTATCGTGCTGCAGTTCGCCCGCGGCAATGCCGTCCCACTGTTCGGGGTGCTGGAGATAGCCTCGCCCTGGGTGCGGGACCGCGCGTTTGCCGGATCGGTCAGGGAAATCCACCAGACCCTGGCGAACGCCGTGATGATCCTGGGCGGCCTGCACAGCGCCGCGGCGCTGGTCCACCACTGGGTCTTCCGCGACCGGACCCTCGAGCGAATGCTGCCCGGCGTCTCGCGATGATGCCGGGGGGCGCCGGTGAAATGCCCGCCGATCCGGCGTCGTCCGCCCTGCGCGGCCTCGACGAGGCAACCGCCCAGGCCCGGCTAAAGGCGGAGGGGTATAACGAGCTGCCGCGCTCGGATCGGCGGACGCCGCTGCGCATCGTCGCCGAGGTCATGCGTGAGCCGATGCTGGCGCTGCTGCTGGGCGGCGGCGTCATCTACCTGGCGCTCGGAGATCTAAAGGAATCCATCATCCTGCTCGTGTTCGCGACCCTGTCCGTCGTGATCACCGTGGTGCAGGAGAACCGCACCGAGCGCGTTCTCGAAGCGCTGCGCGACCTGACCAGCCCCCGCGCGCTGGTGATCCGCGATGGCGAGCGCAAACGCATCGCCGGCCGGGAGGTGGTGCGCGGCGATATCGTCATGCTTGCCGAGGGTGACCGCGTCCCCGCCGACGCGTTCCTCGTGCAGAGCGACGACCTGCAGACCGACGAGTCGCTGCTGACGGGCGAATCCGTGCCCGTGCGCAAAATCGCCCGCGACGATCGCGGCCCCCCGGAAGGTCGCCGACCGGGTGGCGACGACTTGCCGTATGTCTTTTCCGGATCGCTGGTCGTGCGCGGCAGCGGGATCGGCGAGGTGATCGCGATCGGAACCCGCAGCGAGCTCGGCAAGATCGGCCAGTCGCTCAGCACGCTGGAGACCGAGCCGCCCCGGCTGCAGGCGCAGACCCGCCGTCTTGTGCGGGCGTTTGCCGTAGTCGGCGGCGGGGTCAGCATTCTCGCCGTGCTGCTCTACGGCGTCCTGCGCGGAGGGTGGCTCGACGCCGTGCTCGCCGGCATTGCGCTCGGCATGTCGATGTTGCCGGAAGAGTTCCCGGTCGTGCTCACGGTCTTCATGGCGATGGGTACCTGGCGCATCTCGCGGGCGCGCGTGCTGACCCGCCGTGCCGCGGCCATCGAAACGCTCGGCTCGGCGACGGTCTTGTGCACGGACAAGACCGGCACGCTGACCGAGAACCGGATGTCGATCGCCGAGCTGCGGCTCGAGAACGGCAAGATCTTCCGGCTGCGCGAAACCGCCGGCGCGACAATGCCCGAGGAGTTCCGCGACTTGGCCGAATTCGGTCTGCTCGCCAGCGCGCGCGACCCGTTCGATCCGATGGAGAAGGCGTTTCATGAGCTCGGTCGCGAGCTTTTTGCGGCGAACAGACATGTGCCCGGCCCCGAATGGATCCTCGCCCACGCTTACGGGCTTCGCCCCGGCCTGCTTGCCATGTCGCATGTCTGGCAGGCGGGAGACGGCCGGCCGGAGTTTGTCATCGCGGCCAAGGGCGCACCCGAGGCTATCGCCGACCTGTGCCACCTGAGGCCGGCGGATCTCGCGGCGCTCACCCGGTCGGTAAACGAAATGGCCGCCGAGGGCCTGCGCGTGCTGGGTATCGCGCGCGCCTCCTTTATCGGCGACGGATGGCCCGGCTCGCAGCACGACTTCACGTTCGAGCTGATGGGCCTCGCCGGGCTCGCCGATCCGTTGCGGCCGAGCGCGTCCGCCGCCGTGGCGGAATGCCGGTCGGCCGGAATCAGAGTGGTGATGATCACCGGCGACTACCCGGCAACGGCGAAGGCCATCGCGCGACAGGCCGGCCTCGACCATGACGACCTCATCACCGGCGAAGAGATGGAGGCGCTGAGCGACGCTGAGTTGGTCGAGCGGGTGCGCACGGCGACCGTGTTCGCGCGGATCATGCCGGAGCAGAAGCTGCGTATCGTCGGCGCCTTCAAGGCCAACGGCGAAATCGTCGCGATGACCGGAGACGGGGTCAACGATGCGCCTTCGTTAAAGGCCGCGCATATCGGCATCGCCATGGGCGGACGCGGCACCGACGTGGCGCGCGAGGCGTCGTCGATCGTCTTGCTCGACGACGATTTCGGCTCGATCGTCAAGGCCATCCGCCTCGGTCGCCGGATTTACGACAACCTGCGCAAGGCGATCGGCTTCATCTTCGCCGTCCACGTGCCGATCGCCGGTTTGGCATTGCTGCCGTTGCTGTTCGGCCTGCCGATCCTGCTGGGACCGATGCACATCGCGTTCCTGGAAATGGTGATCGATCCGGTGTGTTCGCTGGTCTTCGAGGCCGAGACGGAAGAGGAAGACGTGATGCGCCGTCGGCCGCGTGACCCGAACGAGCCTCTGTTCTCGCGGGGTTTGATCGTCTGGAGTCTCGTGCAAGGAGCATTGGGATTTGCGCTCGTCGCCGCCATCTTCGTCGTCGCATCCGTGCGGGGGATGCCCGAAGCCGAAGTGCGGGCACTGGCGTTTTTCTCGTTGGTCCTGACGATCGTCAGCCTGATCTTCGTCAACCGCTCCTTCGGCACCTCGCTGATCGCGGCCCTCCGCCGGCCTAATCCGGCGCTCGCGCTTGTCCTTGTCGTCGTCGTGGCGATGTTGGGCCTGACGCTGCTATGGCCGTTCGCCCGCGACCTCTTCCACTTCGGACCGCTCCATCTCGACGATCTGGCTTTGACCCTCTGTGCCCCTGCCCTTGCGCTGGTTTCCCTCGAGGCCTTGAAGCCGCTATGGCGCCCGCGGCTGCGGTCTTGAAGAATCGGCCCGGCTCCCGATTGCCAACCGCTTCGAACACCCGAAACATTCACTCCGACGACCACTTCTTAAATCCTCGGCGGACCGCTTTGCCGAGCCGGTGAGCGGTTTCGGTCCAATCTTCCCCCGGCGCCGCGGGAAGTGCGGATTTTCTCGTTTCCTTTACCCATCTGCCGAGACGAAAGGCATTGTCCGTCCAGTCCCCCGCGGGAGTGCCGGTTTCTCTGAGCCGTCGCTCCAAACGGGATTTCAGGGCCTTCGCGTTGGCCCGCTCATGTTCGGTGGCGCCGGCATCTCCAGCGATTGCCCCCAAGGCGCGCAGTTTGCGCCGTAGCGCCTCGACCGACCCCTTTAATCCCGTGATCTGCATCGGCGGTCCTCTATCGCCCGAGCACCGGCAGCTCGACGAAGGACGGGGTTGCCGGAGCGTGATGGAGTGTGTTGATCGCAACCCGAATGTCCGCCTCGCCATCGCCGGCCATGACCGGATTGCCGCTATTGGTGTTGCGGGCCCGGCGCGGGAAGTTGCTGCTGGTCACATCGATCTCGATCCGGCTGCCGGCGCGCAAAACGTGGTGGATGTCGCCGAGATCGATCGTCAGCGGGTAGATCCGCTCCGGCACCATCGGCTGGGCTCCCGCGGTGGGATCGCGGTACATCGCCCGCATCACCCCATCCATCAACAGCATGACACTTCCGTCGGGCAGCACCTCGATGAGCTTGGCGATGAAATCGGTGTCCGGGCAATCGGACCCGACGTGCAAGGTCACGCGGACATTGCCGGCGATGGTCATAGCCGCGTCGAGCGGGGCGCCGCGATAGATCAGCCCGTAATCCGGCAGCGACTGGGCCGCACGCTGGTCGCGCGGGCCGGCATCGATCAGCATGTTGCGCCCGCCGAGGCTGGGGATCGGGTGGCGCGGATCGTAGCGATAGCGGCGCGGCTCGCCCGCCGGCGTGTCGGCCAGGCTGCCGTCGCCGCATAAAAACAGGCGGCGAGGCGATGTGCCCGGCGGCGGCCAGCGCTCGGATCGAACCCAGTCGGTCGGTGCATAGCCGGCGCGGTCATCGACCCAGGCGCGCGGCGAGTAATACACCGCGGGCTCGTCGATCAGATCGCTGCGTTCGTCCTTGAGCCAGTGACCGAACCATTCGAAATACGGGTCGCGCGGCCAGAAATTGCTGGCGTAGACAAAGTAATGCTCGTTGGGGCCGACCCACAGCTTCTGCGTGCCGGTGCGCGCCTGGATCTCCTGAAACGCGGCGATCACGCTGGTCTGAAAGATGTCGAACCAGGTCGTGACATGGAACCCGGGGATATCGATGGTGCGGCGAAAATTGTGCCGCGCGCGGAAGGCATCCGGAGCGGGGTGGGTGATGATTTCATCGAGAAACGGCTGCCAGACCGTAAAGTCCGGGTAGCCGGTCAACGGCAACTGCAGCCAATCCGGCGAGTTGATGAACGGGGGATCGTCCTGGCGGGCGGCGTCGAGCCGGTTGTAACGTTCTGTGGCCGCCGTGGCAGCACGATCGAGTTCAGCGGCAGTGATACCCGCGCGCGCCATCGCCGCCTCGCGATGCGATGCCGACAGGCCGGGGATGTTCTTGGCGACCCACAGCCACAGCCGTTCCATCTCGAGGCCCTGGCCCTCGTAGATGACGTCGTCATAGATGCTGGAGCCGCCGGCCTGGGCGAAGAAGGCGCGCAGGCTCGGGTGCCGGGTCGAGGCGGCAGCAAAGGTCGTGGTCGCACCCGCCGAAGAGCCGGACATTCCGACCCGGTGATTGGTCCAGCCCTGACCGGCGATCCATTCCAGCGTATCGTAGCCGTCATTCGCATCGTCGGCGTAGACGCAATCCTCGCCTTCCGATCCGTGACGGCCGCGGCAATCCTGATAGACCGCGGCGTAGCCGTGCTCGACGATGGCCTTCCACCCGCGCAGGATCGAGCCGCGCATCGGCTCCGCCGGGCTCGGCAGCCAGGCGCGTGTGTGGTCGAATTTGTGCGGCGCGTCGGCCGCGGCAATGCCATAGGGCGTACGGTGCAGGATGACCGGCCAGCGCGGTCCGCCCTCATCGGGCAGGAAGACGAAGGTGTTGAGACGAGCGCCATCGCGCATCGGCACCATGGTCTGAAACGAGCGAGCGCCCACGTGCCTTCCCCCTCTGCAGCGCAATTGCCGAGGATGCGGCCTACCGGGTACCGCATCTACAAACACTTTATCCGGGTAGCGAGGAATAGCGGAAATATCAAACCGGCGGCACGCCGGGAATGCGCCCGCGGCCTTCGGAGACGCTCCGCTTGACGTCGGGTTCGCCGGCAGATGCCTCCGCCAGCCTGATCTGCGCAAGAGGAAGGTTCGGCGGCGAGGAACCGCCCTTCGCCACCCCTAGCAGGCTGTTGTCGACGGCACGGCGAACCCCGTGGTTCGCACATGACTCAGAGATCGAACGCGGCCAGCGCCCGAAGCGCCCTGCGGATGATCTCGATACCGACGTTTTTGGCTCGTTATTCTCGGGATTGAGCTGGCTGCGCGGCTGGCTTCCGTAACGTCGCGGAGCGCCGGGTAACGCCCGGAAGCGGGCGGCACAGCCCCTAATGTGCGCTTTTCGAGATCCAGTTCGACGGAATTGGCAGATTCTGGCGCGGGGAGCCGGTTTCGCCAATATCATCGGCCACCGCGATAAAGGCTTCGACGGCCTGCGCCAGCTTCAGCGCGTCGGCGAGAGGCCTGGATTCCATAGCCTTGAGGAGCAGCCAGAGTCGCCGATGCGCCGGATGATCGAACAAGCTTGAGAGATTCATCGATCGATCCTCCCAGGAGCATGCATCATTTTTTAACGCTGAATTCGGGTGAACAGTTGCACAAATTAACCTTCAATTTTATTGAAATATTCGTCAACTCGACGGGATAACAGAAAAGTCTTGCTTATCCCCCGAGATGTCGATGGACATAGGGCTCTTAAGACGGTGGCTGCTTTCAAAAGCCCTTGGATCGCGTCCGCTGCAAGAGGCCCTTGACTGGGCAAGAAGGGCGGAGGCCTTCATCAACCCCCGCCCGGTTGAGGGCGCGGGGGATGCTAGTACAGAGCCCCAAAATTCTCAAAGCCCGGCGCCTGTGGAAATCGGGGATAAGCAAGATAAAAAGGTTGCCGCGGCTCCCGAACAGGCGCACCGCGCCGCAACCGACGAAAATCCGCCGAAATCAAGCTCGGCCGAATCCCCCGACAATCTCACGGTGTTGGCGACAATCCACGACGTGGTCCGATACCTGGAGCGAAACGAGACGGTCGTAACCTGGGAGGGAGAGAACAATTTCCTGGTAAACGGGCTGTATCGTGAAACCTTCGATCAGGTGATCGAGCGGGCAAACCGGATGCGGCGGGCGCAAGAGCTGCCGTGCTTTGTGGTGTTGCCGACGACAGCATTTCGCTGATCAGGGACGCACGCGGATCAGCACTTTGTCTCTTGCGCCCGTTAAAGCCGTTTATGAGGCTTGACCCCGAAACGAGCGATCGCTGCTGTTCAATCACCGATGGTGTCGGGCCCGCCTTGATCTCGTCCATCGCCGAATCTGTCGACGCGGTTTGGCGAGGGCCGCGCGACGTAACCCGATAAAACCGGCGGAGACGGCGGCCCGATAGCGAGCCGTTGCCAAGCTGTGGCCACACCGCTACCAACGCCGGAGGCCCCGGCGAGATCGTCATGATCTAAATGGCAAACACGCCCTTTATGCGTCCGCTGACACATCTCGACCGGCTCGAGGCCGAGTCCATCTTCATTATCCGCGAGGTCGCCGCGCAATTCCGCAATCCGGTGATCCTCTACTCGATCGGCAAGGATTCATCGGTTCTGCTTCACTTGGCCCTCAAGGCATTCCGCCCGGCGCGGCTCACCTTTCCGGTGCTGCATATCGACACGACCTGGAAATTCCGCGAGATGATCGAGTTTCGCGACCGCATCGCGAAACGGCATGGCCTCGATCTCATCGTCCACATCAACGAGGAGGGATTGAGGCAGGGCATCAGCCCCTTGACCCACGGGTCGGCGGTCCACACCGATATCATGAAGACGGCGGCGGTAAAGCAGGCGCTCGACCGCGGCGGCTTTGACGCGGCATTGGGCGGCGCGCGCCGGGACGAGGAGAAGAGCCGCGCCAAGGAGCGCGTCTTTTCCGTGCGGAGCGCCGAGCACCGCTGGGACCCGCGCAACCAGCGGCCGGAACTGTGGAACATCTATAACGGCCGCATCAGCCGCGGCGAGAGCGTGCGCGTCTTCCCCCTCTCCAACTGGACCGAAATCGACATCTGGGAATATATCGAACGCGAGAATATCGAGGTCGTGCCGCTCTATTTCGCCAAAGAGCGCCCCGTGGTCGAGCGCGACGGCACGCTCATCATGGTCGACGACGATCGCCTGCAACTGGCGCCGGGCGAATGCGCGGCCATGCGCTCGGTGCGGTTTCGCACGCTCGGCTGCTATCCGTTGACCGGCGCCATTCCGTCGCGCGCGGCAACGGTGCGCGAGATCATCGACGAGATGCGGGCGGCGACCACGTCGGAGCGGCAAGGCCGTCTTATCGACGGCGACCGGTCCGGGTCGATGGAGCGCAAGAAGCAGGAAGGCTATTTTTGATGGAGCCGGCGGAGAAGAGCCTGCTGCGCTTCATCACCTGCGGCAGCGTCGACGACGGGAAGAGCACGCTCATCGGCCGCCTGCTCTACGATTCGCGGCTCGTCCTGGAGGATCAGCTCGCGGCGCTCGAGCGCGACAGCCGCCGCCACGGCACGACCGGCGGCGAGCTCGACCTGGCGCTGCTTCTCGACGGGCTCGAGGCCGAGCGCGAGCAAGCCATCACCATCGACGTCGCCTATCGCTTCTTCGCCACCCGGAAGCGCAAGTTCATCGTCGCCGACACGCCGGGCCACATTCAATACACCCGCAACATGGCGACCGGCGCCTCGACCGCATCGCTGGCGGTGGTGCTGGTCGATGTGCGCAAGGGCGTGCTGACGCAGACGCGCCGCCACGCCACGGTGCTCTCGCTTCTCGGCGTTCGCGCCGTGGTGCTCGCGGTGAACAAGATGGACCTCGTCGCCTACGAGCGGGCGCGGTTCGAGGCGATTGCCGAGGAGTTCCGTGCCTTTGCCGGTCGCCTCGGCATTGCCGGCATCGCGGCGATCCCGCTCTCTGCTCTGCAAGGCGATAACGTCACCAGCCGCAGCCCGAGGATGCCGTGGTACGAGGGGCCAGCGCTGCTACCCTACTTGGAGACGGTGGGGGTCGACGCCGACCCGCCGGGTGGCGCGTTCCGCCTGCCGGTGCAATGGGTGAACCGCACAGGCCCCGATTTTCGCGGCTATGCAGGCCTGATCGCTCGCGGTGAGGTGCGCCCCGGCGATCCGGTCGTCGCCCAACCATCGGGCCTCGCCTCGCGGATCGCGCGCATCGTGTTCGACAACGCGGACTTGGCGGTGGCGGCGGCCGGCCAGGCGGTCATGGTGACACTCGCCGACGATATCGATCTCGGCCGCGGCGACGTCTTGTGCGCACCCGAGGACCCGCCCGCCGCCACCGACCAGGTCGCCGCCACCCTGATCTGGATGCACGACGAGCCGATGCTTCCCGGGCGGCGCTATCTCGCCCGCGTCGGCACCGCCGAGGCGATCGCGCAGATCACCGAATTGAAGCACAAGATCAATGTCGATCTACTCGAACATCAGGCGGCCAAAATCCTCGGCCTCAACGAAATCGGGTTCTGCAATCTGAGCTTCGACCGGCCGCTCGCGCTCGACCCATACAAGAACTGCCGCGACACCGGGAGCTTCATCCTGGTCGACCGGATCACCAACCTTACCGTAGCGGCGGGGATGGTCGCGTTCTCGCTGCGGCGCGCGGCCAACATCGTCTGGCAGCCGCTCGCGATCGACAAGCGCCGGCGCAGCGAGATCAAGGGCCAGCGCCCCTGCATTCTGTGGTTCACCGGGCTTTCCGGCTCCGGCAAGTCGACCATCGCCAACCTGGTGGAAATGCAGCTCGCCGCCCTCGGCCGGCACACCTACCTCCTCGACGGCGACAACGTTCGCCACGGCTTGAACCGCGACCTGGGCTTCACCGACGCCGATCGGGTCGAGAACGTGCGGCGCGTGGCGGAGACGGCGCGGCTCATGGTCGACGCGGGGCTCATCGTCCTGGTGTCCTTCATCTCGCCGTTTCGCGGCGAGCGGCGCATGGCGCGCGAATTGATGGAAGAAGGCGAATTCTTCGAGATCCATGTCGATACCCCGCTCGAAATATGCGAGGCGCGCGATCGCAAGGGTCTCTACCGCCGCGCGCGGCTGGGGCAGATCGCGAATTTCACCGGCATCAGCAGCCCCTATGAGCCGCCCGAAGCGGCCGATTATGTGATCGACGGCAGCGACGGCGACCCCGAAGGCGCCGCGCGGATGCTGGTGGGCGAGCTGCGTCAGCGGGGCTTCATCCTCTGAGACGACGACGCGGCGGGGAGGCAGCGCTCGCCCTCGGGATCGCCGGGGCGACCCTGACGCGCCATCGCGAAATCGCTGGATATTTCAAAAAGGGGCGCGCCCGCCCATATAGGCAGTCGCTCGGATTTCCGGGTAGCGGGGGGATGGGAGACCAGAGATGCCGCGATCCTCGTTTGCCTTGCTGCGCCTTATCAGCTTCTCCGCCCTGGGGCTCGCCCTGTCGCTCGCCCTGTCCCCCGCCAGCCCGAGCGTGGCGCAACCGCTGCCGGCCGCCGGAACCGTCCCGATCCCGCCCGGCGAGGCCCGGGTCTGGTTCTACCGGACGTTCTTCCCCGACGATACCGGCGACATGCCGGCGGTGGCGATGAACGGCCAGCTTGTCGGCTATGCCCGGTCCGGGTGGAGCTTTTACCGCGACGTACCGGCCGGCCCCTACCATGTCACCGTCGCCAGCATCGGACAGGACGTGAACCAGGCAAAGGACGTCGTTCTGACCCCCGGCGAACAGCTCTACCTTTCGATCCAGTCCAGCCCGAGCTGGGAGCAGAACTTTCGCGGCTATCGGCGCGGCACTTACTACGTCTGGTTCGAGCCGCCCCAGATCGCCGCCATCCACTTTTCGCAGACGCGCCTCGGCAACGGCAGCTGAGCCTCTCCCCCTCCCGCTGTCGCCGGTCGGGCAAAACCCGCTAGAGTAGCGGGTACGGCCGGCGGCAGCGGGGGAAGCGGATGCAGGGAAAGGCGAACGGCACGGGGATCGGGCAGCCGGTGCGCCGGCGTGAGGATTTGCGCCTCGTGACCGGCAAGGGACGCTACAGCGACGATCTCAACCTGTCCGGCCAGGCCTATGCCGTATTCGTCCGCTCGCCCTATGCGCATGCCCGCATCGGCGCGCTCGATGTGAGGGCGGCGCGGACCTCGCCCGGCGTTCTCACGGTGCTGACATCGGCCGAGGTGCGCGCGGACGGGCTCAACCCGCTGCCGCATATCAGCAACAACCACCCGGCCGATATCGCGATCAAGAACAAGGACGGGTCGCCCGTCGTCCGGCCGCAGCAGGCGCCGATCGTCTGGCCGGAGGTCTGCCATGTCGGCGAGATCGTCGCGATGGTGGTCGCGGAGACCGTTGCGGCCGCGAAGGATGCGGCCGAGCTGGTCGAGATCGACTGGGAGGAGCTGCCGGCCGTCGCCCGCGGCCTCGCCGCCGCCGAGCCCGGCGCGCCGCGCGCTCGCCTCGACAGCGCCAATGTCATCCTCGATGGCGAAATCGGCGACCTGGCAGCGACCGAGGCCGCCTTTGTCCGCGCGGCCCATGTCGTCACCTTCGACACCTGGGTGCAGCGGATCGCCGGAGTGCCGATGGAGCCGCGCGCCGCGGTGGGCGAATACGACCCGGCGACCGGGCTGCACACGCTGCACGCCGGCGCCGGCGGCGCGGTCAGCCCGCGGCGCGACTTGGCGATCGTCTTCGGCGTCCCGCCCGAGCAGGCGCGCGTCGTGATGCACGATGTCGGCGGCAATTTCGGCACGCGCGGCTCGTTCAATGTCGAGTTCGCGCTGGTGGTATGGGCGGCAAAGCGGCTCGGGCGCCCGGTCAAATGGACCTGCGAGCGGCAGGAATACTTCATCGCCGACTACCAGGCGCGCGACCTGTCGTGCCACGCCGAGCTGGCGCTCGACCGCGACGGCAATTTCCTGGCGATGCGCGGCTCCAACCTCGTCAATCAGGGCGCCTATGCGATCGCCTTCGGCTCGCTCAACAAGGGCGTCGAGATCATGTCGAGCATCTATCACGTGCCGACCGTGCATTTCCGCGCCCGGGCCGCGCTGACCAACACGCTGCCGACACGGCCCTACCGCAGCTCCGGCCGGCCCGAGGTGATGTTTGTGATGGAGCGCCTCATCGACCTCGCCGCGAAGCAGACGGGGATTGACCGCATCGAGCTGCGCCGCCGCAACCTGGTGCCGGCAAGCGCGATGCCGTACACCAACCCGTTCGGCATGGTCTACGACAGCGGCGAGTACCATGCCTGCATGGAGCGGGTGCTGGCGCTCGGCGATTGGCGAGGCTTCCCCGCCCGCCGCGCCGAGGCCAAGGCGCGCGGCAAATGCCGCGGCATCGGGGTCGCCAACTATGTCGACACCGCCACCGGCGCGCCGCGCGAAAAAGCCGAGATGGTGGTGAAGCCCGAAGGCATCGTCGAGATCGCGATCGGCACCGTGTCGCAAGGCCAGGGGCACGAGACCAGCTTTGCCCAGCTCGTCACCGACTGGCTCGGCGTGCCGATCGACAGCGTGCGGCTGGTGACCGGCGACACCGCGCGGGTCTCGGTCGGCGGCGGCGCGCATTCGGGCCGGGCGCTCCGGCTCGGCAGCATCGTCATGCTCAACGCCTCAAAGGCGATCATCGAGAAAGGCCTGCAGATCGCCGGCCACGTGCTGGAGGCCGACCCGGCCGATATCGAATTCGTCGCCGGCAACTTCACCGTCAAGGGCACCGACCGCGCGATCGGCATTTTCGAGGTCGCGGCGGCGGCGGTGCAGCGCAACGACCTGCCCGAGGAGCTGCGCGGCCCGCTCGGCGCGGAAAGCGACGAGACCGTCAACCTCGCGGCCTTCCCCTATGGCTGCCACGTCTGCGAGGTCGAGATCGATCCCGAGACCGGCGTGCTCGACATCGTCCGCTACACCGCGGTCGACGATGTCGGCCGCGCGGTCAATCCGATGATCGTGCACGGCCAGGTGCACGGCGGCATCGTCCAGGGGGTCGGCCAGGCGATCCAGGAGGACGCCTATTACGACCCCGAGAGCGGGCAGCTCCTGGCCGGCTCGTTCATGGACTATGCGATGCCGCGCGCCGACCGCCTGCCTTTCTTCGACACCGAGCTCTCCGAGGTGCCGAGCCCGACCCACCCGCTCGGCATCCGCCCCGGCGGCGAAGGCGGCACCACCCCGGCCCTGGGGGTGGTGATCAACGCCGTCGTCGACGCGCTGTCCGAATTCGGCGTCGACCACATCGAGATGCCGGCGACCCCGGAGCGCATCTGGCGCGCGATACACGATAAGACGGCGGCAACCTGAGCGGCAGGCATGCAAGCTAAGCCGGGCTTATGATCAGCCCATGCGCAGAGCGCGGGTGGGCAACCCTTTCCCGCGTGCTACACTTTGCGGCGAGACAACGCGATTTCCCCGGGAGGACAAGCGATGGCGTACGATCTGCTGATCAAGAACGGACTGGTCGTCGACGGCTCCGGCATGCCGGCGTTCCGCGGCGATGTCGGGGTCAAGAACGGCAAGATCGCCGAGATCGGCAAGCTCTCCAGCCCCGCCGAGAAAACCATCGACGCCGATGGCCGCGCCGTCGCCCCAGGCTTTATCGACAACCATTGCCACTACGACGCCCAGGTCACCTGGGACCCGCTCTGCACCTTCTCGCCGGAGCACGGCGCGACCTCGGTGATCTTCGGCAATTGCTCGCTGTCCTTGGCGCCGGTGAAGAAGGGCACCGAGGAGCGGCTCGCCGAATTCCTTTCCTATGTCGAGGCGATCCCGATGTCGGTGCTGCGCACCGTCGACTTCGACTGGGAGACGATCCCGCAATACATGGACCACCTCGACAAGCGGCTCGGCATCAATGTCGGCAACCTGATCGGCCACACCGCGGTGCGCCACTACGTGATGGGCGAAGACTGCCAGAAGCCGGGCGCCACCGAAGACCAGATCAAGGCGATGCAGGACATCGTCCGCCAGGGCATGCAGGCCGGCGCGCTCGGCCTGTCGGTGTCGCGCGAGAAGGGGCATTTCGACCCGCAGGGCGTGCCGATCCCGGCGCTGTGGGCCGATGAATCCGAGATTTTCGCGCTCGCCGATGTGCTGCGCGAGCTGGGCACCGGCACGATCCAGGCCGGCGGCGGGCAGTATGTCGAACTGAAGGACGGCATGATGCGGCGTCTCGCCGAGGCGAGCGGCCGCATGGTCGTCTACAACAGCCTGTCGCAGACGATGCGCCGCCCCGACGAGTGGAAGATCCACATGGCGCGCGTCGAGGAGACCGCGGCGATGGGCATTCGCGCCTACCCGATGTGCAGCCCGAACCGGGTGACGCAGGACTTCACGATGAAGAACAGCCAGGTCTTCCGCGGCCTGCCGACCTGGCACCCGATCCTGTTGATGTCCGACGAGGAGAAGCTGCGGCTCTATGCCGACCCCGAAATCCGCGCCAAGCTCCACGAGGAGGCGGTGGTCAACAAGCCGGACAGCGCGGTCGGCATCTCCAAGACCTGGTGGAACTACATCTGGGTCAACGAGCCGGCGCTCGAAAAGAACAAGTGGATGCAGTTCAAGTCGATCGGCCAGATCGCCGAGAAAGAGGGTAAGCGGGTGATCGACGCCTTCCTCGACCTCGTCGTCGAGGAAAAGCTGGAGACCCGGTTCCTCCAGGCCGAGAACAACATCGACGACGAGGCGCTGAAGAAGATCCTGACCCATCCCAACGCGGTAATCGGGCTCGGCGACGGCGGCGCCCACGTGCAGTTCCACGGCGGCTACGGCTATCTCACCAAGCTGCTCGGCGAGTGGGTGCGCGAAAAGCAGGCGATGACCCTGGAGCAGGCGGTGCGCCGCCTCACCTTCGACTCGGCCTCGACCTTCGGCCTCTACGACCGCGGCCTGTTGCGGCCGGGCATGGCGGCCGACATCACCATGTTCGACCCGGCCACGGTGAAATGCGGCCAGGAGACCGTCGTGCACGATTTCCCGGCCGGCGGCTGGCGCATCAAGGAAGCGGCCGAGGGCATCTTCGGCACGATCGTCAACGGCCAGGTGCTCTACGAGAACGGCAAGCACACCGGCAACCTGCCGGGCCGCGTGCTGCGCAACTCCTATTACGAGCAGAACCGCCGCAGCAACGCCTGAGACTTCCGCGCTCCAAGAAAAGGGCCGCTTCGGCGGCCCTTTTTTATTCGGACGTCATTGCGAGCAAAGCGAAGCAATCTCGTACCGAGCACGCATACTCCCGTCGAGATTGCTTCGTCGCCTCCGACTCCTCGCAATGGCGGCCGTTTGGCTCAGTTCGGGACCCAGCTCACCGCGCGGATTTCGGTGAATTCGCGCGGCAGTTTCCGCCACGAATCGCCGGCATCTTCGGTCGCATAAAGCTCGCCGTAATGGCTGCAGGCGACGATGCGATCGGGGTCGGCCGGGTGGGTCGCGAACGACCAGATCGGCGAATTCGGCTCGACCGGCAGTTTCGCCATCTCCCAGCGGCTGCCGCCGTCGCGCGAGCGCTGGATCGCCCCGGTCTTGCCGACAGCGCCGTCGCCGGTGGCGACGAACAAGGTCTTCGGATCGTCGATCTTCTGGGTCAGCGCGCGGCAATAGGGCAGCCGGAACTGCTCGCCGACCCCGAGCGGCATCCAGTGCTCACCGGCATCGGTGGTGGCGAAGATTTCGCGCGGCGTCGTCGTCAGCACCTTGTGGCTTCCGTTAATGTTAATGGTGACATCGTGGATGTCGGGGTCGGGCACGCCCTCGGTGATCCGGGTCCAGGTATCGCCGCCGTCGAGGCTGCGGCGCACCCCGTCGACCTCGACCCCGGCCCAGACGGTGCGCGGGTTGGTCGGATCGACGACCAGCGCCGTCACCCGCGGGATGCGGACATTGGGGCATTCGTCGGCCATGTCGACCGCGAGCTTCTGCCAGCTCTTGCCGGCGTCCTTGGAGCGGAACAGCGCCGCCGGCCGGGTCCCGGCGAAGATGATGGCGGGATTGGTCGGGTCGATCGCGATCTTCCAGACATCGAGCCCGTTCATCGGCGAGTCGAGCCGGGTGAAGCTCTGCCCGCCGTCGGTGCTCTTGTAGACGCCGTCATCGGCGCCGGCGAAGATCGTGCGCGGCTCATTCGGATGCACGGTCAGGGTGAAGACCCGGCTCTCGCTCCAAAGTCCCTTTTGCACTCGGGCCCAGTTGTCGCCGCCGTCCGCGCTGCGCCACAGGCCGCTGCCGATCGTGCCGATGCAAATCGAATAGTTGGCTGCCATCGCTACGCCCTCCGTGTCTGAACCTGGTTTCCCACCCGTCATGGCCGGGCTCGTCCCGGCCCCTCCACGCCTATCTTTCGAGTGGCTGTGGCGCTTCTGTGGATCCCCGGAACAAGCCCGGGGATGACGAAAGGGGGATGCCGCGCTCGCCTTTAGTCCGTGCCTTCCCAGCCGGTCTGCGAAATGTCGATGACGACTCCGTCCGGCCCCGACCATTTCATCTCGACATTGGCGTGCGCGCCGCCCGCCATCATCGCATCGACATGTTCCTTGTCGGTCAGCGCCTTGCCGTTGGCGATCTTGATCTGCTCCGACGCCGTATCGAGGTCATCGACTTCGAAGCCGAAATGGTGGATGCCGCTGAAATTCTCGCCATGTGCGCCGACATCGGCGGATTTGTTGGTCTTCCAGTTGAGGATGGCGAGGTTGATATGCCCGTCGGTAAGGAAAACCCCGCCATTCGGGCTGCGGCGCACCTCGGTAAGGCCAAACGCCTCCTTGTAGAAGGCCGCGGTCTTCGCCGGGTTTTCGGTGGTCAAGGCGATATGCTTGATCTTTGCCATCTCGGCTCCTCCTGGCTTGGCGGGACGGTGCCCGCGACATTTTGTACAGCTTAAATCCGCGGAGGGCGGGTTGTCACTCGCCGCGCGCTTCCGACGGCGTTACAGTTCCTCATCCAATCCGGGAGGAGCGCGATGGCACGGGCTGGTTATCTGGTTCTCGACAGCGACCTTCACATGATGGAGCCGGGGGATTTGTGGGCGCGCTATCTCGAGGCGCCCTACAACGCCAACCCGCCGCAATTCTTTGGCGGCCAGCAGCAGC
>DASQGR010000055.1:0-4836 GCA_035632515.1 Allostellaceae bacterium
GATCATCAGCGCTGCGGCGGGGATGGCCGGCGGCGCCCGCGCGCAATTGCACCTGCGTCACAGTTGCGTGTTCCTCGACATGCACCCGCTCAACAAGCCCGAGGTGCTGATCTTTCAGGCGCAGAACAAGTTCGATGCCGACGGCAGGCTCACCGACGACACCGCGCGCAATCTGATCCGCGACCTGATGGCCAACCTGGCACACTGGACCCGGCAAATCGGCGGAATGTAATGCGGGCCGGTCGGGCGGCCGCGCGGGCGGCCTGGATCGCCGCCTGGTTCCTGGCGGCGACGGTCGGCGCGCCAGCCTGGGCGGATGAGAGTGCGGACGACCCAGGCGATTTGTGGACACGCAAGACCCTGCTCGGCGATATCGGCGGATTGCGCTCGGCGATCGCGCCGTACGGGCTGACCGTCACCGCCACGGAGACCAGCGAGGTTCTCGGCAATGTCAGCGGCGGCATCCGTCAGGGGGCGATCTACGAAGGGCTGACCGATCTCGGCGCCAAGCTCGACCTGCGCCCGTTCTTCCACTGGCCGGGCGAATTCTATGCGCGCGCTTTTCAAATCCACGGACGCGGCCTCAGCGCCAACAACCTCGGCGGCAACCTGAACACCGTAAGCTCGATCGAAGCGGTCGCCACCACCCGCCTGTCCGAACTGTGGTACGAGCAGCATATCGGCGATTGGCTGCGGGTGCGGGTCGGGCAGCAGGCCGCCGACCAGGAATTCCTGGTTTCGACCACCGCAAAGCTGTTCGTCAACGCCACCTTCGGCTTTCCGACCTTGGCCTCGACCGCCTTGCCTTCCGGCGGGCCGGCCTATCCGCTCGCCACGCCGGCAGTGCGGGTACGGGTCGACGCCAGCGACGCGCTCACTTTCAGCGCCGCCGTGTTCAACGGCGATCCCGCCGGTCCCGGCGTCGGCAACCCGCAGCGGCGCGACCTTTCGGGCACCGCTTTCCGCATCGGCGACGGCGTCCTCGCCCTGTTCGAGACGCGCTACAATCCCGACAACTCGCCGCAAAACGGCACCTACCGGCTCGGCGCCTGGTTCAATTCCGAGCGCTTCCCCGATCAGCATTTCGATAGTGCCGGCCGCTCGCTGGCGGACCCGCGGTCGACCGGAATGCCGCGGCTGCTCGGCAACGACTACAGCGTCTACGGCATCGTCGACCAGCCGCTGGGGGTCGACAAGGACGGTGCCGGCCTGACTGCCTTCCTGCGCTGGTGACCGGTGCACCCGGCGACCGCAACCTCGTCGATTTCTATGCCGATGTCGGACTGGCCTATAAAGGCCCGTTCGGGCGCAGCGACGATACCATCGGGATCGGCTATGCCTATGCCCGCATCGGCACCCCCACGCGCCTGCTCGACAGCGATATGGCACGGTTCGCCGGCACGGCGTACCCGATCCGCTCGCGCGAGACGGTGCTGGAGGTGACCTACCAGTTCCAGGCCACCCCGTGGTGGCAGCTCCAGCCGGATTTCCAGTACGTCGTCAACCCCGGCGGCGGTATCCCCAACCCGAACGCGCCGGGGCGCAAGATCGGCGACGCGATCGTCCTCGGCCTGCGGACGGCGATCACGTTCTGAGGCCGCGATCAGCTCGCCGGAGCGACGGGGGAAGGATCACCAAGCCGCGTCGAGGATCTCGCGAACCACCGGGGGGCCGTCGATCTTGCGCGGGTTGGTGTGGATCCAGCGGTCGTGCATCGACAATTCGGCGATGCGGTCGAGCTGCTCCTCCTTCACCCCGACATCGCGCAGCCGCGCCGGCAGGCCGAGATCGGCGATGAGTCCGGCGACGAGATCGGCCGCCGGCGCCGTGCGGTCGCCGAGCGCGTCGCTGACCCGCTCCTGCCGGTCGGCATTGACCGCGTGGTTGAAGCGCAGCACATGCGGCAGCATTACGCACGAGGTGTAGCCATGCGGTACGTGCGCGGTGCCGCCGAGCACATGGCCGATACCGTGACTGGCGCCTTTGGGCACTCCGGTCTGCGACCCGATCATCGACATCCAGGCGCCGAGCTGGCATTCGAGCCGCGCCTCGAGGTCGAGCGGGTCGGCCTTGACCCCGCGCAACCCGTGGCCGAGCAATTTCAGCGCATGGTACGAGGCGCCTTCGGAAAGCGGCTGGCATTGCGGCGAGCAGATATCCTCGACCGCATGATCGACGGCACGGATGCCGGTCGACAGGAACAGCCATTCCGGCGTGTGCACCGTGGCGCGCGGGTCGAGCACCACCGCCTTCGCCATCATCAGCGGATGGCCATAGCTTTCCTTGACGTTGCGCACCGTGTCGGTGCAGCCGGCCGAGGCGGTGTATTCGCCGGCCGAAAGCGTTGTCGGAATGGTGATCGTGCGCACGTGCGGCGCCTTGATCGGCGGGCGGGTAGCCTTGCCGTCGGCGTCGATGCGGGCGCGGTAATTGTCGAGCTGCTGCGCCTCGCCGATGTCGTTGGACAGGCACATCGCCACCATCTTGGCGGCATCGGTGACCGAGCCGCCGCCCAGCGTGACGATCAAATCGGCCCCGGCGGCACGGGCGGCATTGGCGGCCGCGACGCAATCGATCCGAGGGGTATGCGAGCCGATCTTCGCGTGCAGCCCGGCAAAACGGTTTCCGAGCGCGGTGCGTAGTTGGTTCGCCAAATCGGTCTCGCGCGCCAGGGTGCCGCTTGCCAGCACGAACACGGCATGCGCATCGGCGCGCTCGACCTCTTCCCTGAGCGCCTCGGCAAAGGGCCGTCCGTAGATCACGCTTTCCATCGCCGGAAAGCGATAGGCGCCGGACATCATCGTGAGGCCTCCTCGGTTTTGGACTGCCCGGGCGGATCGAGACCGCCTTGGCGGCTAACCTGAAAAAAAGCATCGCCCCCGTCCCGAGGCCGGAACGGGGGCGATACCCAGCAGACCGTAACCCGAAGCTTTACGCCATCGCCTGCGCCCGCATCGCGCGGCGCTTTGCGATCGTCGGGGCCTTCGCCGCCTTCAGCGGGTCTTCGGCGCGGCCGCTCGGGCCGACCGTGTCGGGCAGGTTCGGAACCCAGGAATCACCGCCCATGATGTAGTTGCGGTTGGTCTGCGCCGGGTTGCGGTTGACCAGCGGCCGCGCATAGAGCGGATGGGTCATGCTGCGGATTTCGTGTTCGATCGTGAACAGCACCTTGCCGCTGTCGAGGTCGAGGATGTCCTCGAAGCGATACTGGCAGCGATCGCTTTCCTCGGTGATCAGGTCGAGCTTCTTCAGCTGTTCGTGCGGGGTGCCGAAATCCTCGACATAGACCTGGAGGTGGTGGCCGTCGAACTCCGGCAGCTTCTTGTCGGTCTCGCGGAAGACCAGTTCCTGGTTCATGCCGCACTTGATGTGCGCGGCCTTGCCCTCGCCGTTCTTCTCGATGCAGGTCACCGCGCCGAGCACCTTGCGGTAGAATTTGGCGATGCCCTTCGCGGTGCCCGCCGGCACGGTGAAGCAGACATAGGGGATGCCGAGGTTGATGTTGCCGAAGCGCGCCGGGTCGGGCTCGTAGACGCGGAACTTGTTGCCCCACGGGCAGGTCGCCGCGACGTAGTCGTTGTGCTCCTTGAACTTGAACTTGGTGTCGGCGAGCTGCGCCTTGACCCCCTGCAGGCGGTTCAGCAGCTCTTCGCGGCTCGGGGAGACGATGCCGACATGGCCGCGCAGCACCAGCGCCTCGCCGGTCGGCAGGTGGAACTGGCTCTTGCCGACATTGACCCACATGTTGTTGGTGCCGGGAAACAAATACGGGTCGCGGGTAAAGCCCATGCCCTGCAGATAGAAATCGCTCGCCAGCCCCTGGTTCGGGATCTCGACATTGACGTGCTCGAGCCCGGTAACGTTGCCGAGATTCTCAGCGCCTCGATCGAACTTGACGGCCATACTTTCCTCCAAACGAATGGGTAGCCCTCGGTATCGTCATCATGGCGACGGCGGCGCCAGCTGGGTCGCCGCTATCAGAACAAATTTTGGAACCTTTCGTCTACTGGCACGCGGTAGCCGTCGGCAAGCTTGTTGGTCTGGTTGGCCATGCCGACGATCGCCATCAGCTCGGCGAACATCTCCTTGGTCATGCCCCTGCCCTTGGCCGCCGCACCATGCGAGGCGCTGCAGTAGGCGCACCCGTTGGAGATGCTGATGGCCAGATAAATCATTTCCTTGGTCAGCGGGTCGAGCGCGCCCGGGGCCATCACCTGCTTGAGGCCTTCCCAGATGCGCTTCAGGGTCGCCGGATCGCTGGCCAGCGCCTGCCAGAAATTGTTGATGTAGTCGGTGTCGCGGGTCTTGCGGATGTCGTCGAAAACGGCGCGCACCTCGGCATTGGCGGACTCGTCGTCGATCAGGGGAACCGCGCTGGTCATGGTGGCCTCTTGCTCGTAATGCGCCGCAATTCGCCGGACAGCCGCCCGGCGAGAAACAGCGCCAGCATACGGAAATCGCTATAGAGCGACCAGAGCGGGTGGCCGAAGGTTTCCGGCCGGTTGTGTTCGAAAACAACATGGCCGAACCAGGCAAAGCCGTAGCCGACCGGCGGCGCGGCGATCAGCCAGCGCCAGTCGCGGGTCAGCGCCGCCAGCGCCAGCATCGCGATGGCGGCGCCGGTGCCGACGAAATGGACTGCCCGGGTGCGCCGGTCGGCATGGGCGGCGAGATAGCGCACCCAGAATTGGGAGTAGGTCATGCCGGCAAACGCGGCGCTGCGGCGAGCCGGCGCTTGTAAACCGCCCGCGGGCAGCGTAAGTCACCATCAACCCCGGTTTCCACCCGGCTTTCGCGCGGCATTTCCGCGCGCGGAGGGAGTGTCATGATGGGCTT
>DASQGR010000056.1:0-7745 GCA_035632515.1 Allostellaceae bacterium
GATATCCGCGGCATTGTCGGCGCCACCCTGTTCGCCGCCGACGCGACCGCGCTCGGCCGCGCATTTGCCGCGACCCTCGCCAGCGAGGGCGAAACCGGCGCCAAGCACCGGGTCGCGGTCGGCTATGACGGCCGGCTGACATCGCCCGAACTTGAGAAGGCGCTGGTGGAGGGGCTCGCGGCCGGCGGCGTCGATGTCGTGCGCATCGGCCTCGGGCCGACGCCGATGCTGTATTTCGCCGCAGCCACCCTCCCCGTCGCCGGCGGGATCATGGTCACCGGCTCGCACAATCCGCCCGACCATAACGGTTTCAAGCTCGTGCTCGGCGGCAAGCCGTTCTACGCCGACGCGATCCAGGCGCTGGGTCGGGTCGCCGCCGCGCTCGATGAACCCGCCGGGCCGCGTGGGGAGATCGTCGACCAGCGGATTTTCGACCAGTACGTCGAACGGCTGCGGCGCGACTATCACGGCGTGCAGCCGCTGAATATCGCGTGGGACCCGGGCAACGGCGCGACCGGCGAGGTGGTGACCCGGCTAACCGGCCTGCTACCCGGCACCCATCATCTGATCAACGCCGATATCGACGGGCGCTTTCCGGCGCATCACCCCGACCCGACGGTCCCGGAAAACCTGGTGCAGCTCCAGCAGGAGGTGTCTCGTCACGGCTGCGATCTCGGCATCGCCTTCGACGGCGACGGCGACCGCATCGGCGTCATCGATGCGCGTGGCCGCATTTTCTGGGGCGACCAGCTGATGATCGTCCTGGCGCGCGACGTGCTGACCCGGCACAAGGGCGCGCCGATCCTCGCCGACGTCAAGGCGAGCGACGTGCTGTTCGACGAGATCGCCCGCGCCGGCGGCAAGCCGGTGATGCTGCCGACCGGGCACTCGCCGATCAAGGCCAAGCTCGCCGAGCTCAATGCGCCGCTTGCCGGCGAGATGAGCGGCCATATCTTTTTTGGCGACGGGTATTACGGCTTTGACGACGCGGTCTATGTCGCGGTGCGGCTGCTCGACATCCTCGCCCGCAATGGCGAGAGCTTGGCCGATATCGCCGACAGCCTGCCGCCGACATTCAACACGCCGGAATTGCGCCTCGACTGCACCGAGGCGCGCAAATTCACCATCGTCGCCGAGATCCGCGACCGGCTGCGGACCCGCGGCGCCGAGGTGATCGACATCGACGGGGTCAGGGTAAAAGGGCCCGACGGTTGGTGGCTGATCCGCGCCTCGAACACGCAGGCGGTCATCGTCGCTCGCGCCGAGTCGGGCAGCCCCGAGGGGCTGGCGCGGCTGAAGCGGCAGATCGAGCAAGAACTTGCCGCCAGCGGGATGACCGTGGCGCTTGGCTAAGTCGGCCGCGGATCGGCGAAAGCGCCCCGCTGAGGCTTGCCATCCCGGCCAAGGCCGATACTGACTGCGCAATCGCTCGCCAGGGCGGATTCCGAGCGGATCGAACCGGCGACCTTGCCCGGAACAAATCCGGGCATGACGATGATAGAAGTGATGCCGCGTGAGCGAAGTTCGCTTTAAGTGAATTAAAGCGGGCGCCGATCTTTGCGGTGCCGGCCTTACCGGGTCGCGAGCTTGACGCCGCTCGCGCGGATTACCGTGCAGGCGAGCTTTTCCTTGTGCAGCGAGTCGCAGGCGGCGTGGGCGGCATGCTCGGAAAAGCGCATCAGCCGGACACGGTAAAGCGGGTTCCGCTCGTTCGACGCCGGGGCCAGGATCTGGGGCTGCTTGCCCTTGGCCAGGGTGAGGTGGGCGAGCTTGCGCTCGGCCCGCTTTGCCGCCGCCTCGGCGCGAAAGGCGCCGATCTGGATGCCCCACGCCTCGGCCGCTTCAGCCGCCATCGGCGCCGCCTCGGCCTTGCTGACCGGCGACAGGTGATGCACCGCCGCGCTGGCAACGGCCGCGATCGACGGCCGCTCATGTTCGGGCTCTGCGGTCGGGGTCGGCCGCGGCTTCGGCTGGGGGGTCGGAGCCGGTATCGCCGGCGCCATCGACGCGGCGGCGACCGCGGCGAAAGTCGGGCGCGGCTGCGGCGTCGGGGTCGGGGTCGGCGAGGATGCGGGCGGATTGGGCCTCGGCTGCGCGGCAACCACGATCGGCGCGGCCGGGGCTTGGCGTTGCACCATCACCGGCGCCTGGACGACGTCGGCAAAGCCGACATCGAGCAGCTTCGCCATCTCCTCGTCGCGGGTGCGCGCGCTTTGGCCGCCCATGATCACACCGATCAGGCGGTGCCCGTTACGCACCGCCGACGTCGCCAGATTGAAGCCCGATGCGACGGTATAACCGGTCTTGATCCCGTCGGCGCCGTCGTACCACTCGAGCAGATGGTCGTGGGAATGGATCAGGTCGCCCTGGAACTGGAACTCGCGCACCGAGAAATAACGGTATTCACGCGGAAAGTCGTGGTAGAGCGCCAGGGCCAGCCGGGCGATGTCGCGCGCCGTGGTCAGCTGCCCCGGATCGGGCAGCCCGGAGGCGTTGTGGTACTGCGTGCGGGCCATGCCGAGCTGGCGCGCCTTACGCGTCATCATCGCGGCGAAATTGGTCTCCGTGCCGCCGAGCCCCTCGGCCAGCACCGCCGCGGCGTCGTTGGCCGAGCGGGTGACGACCCCGAGGATCAAGTCGCGCACCAGAACCGGCTCGCCCGGCGTCAGGCCGAGCTTCGAGGGCTTGTGCGCGGCAGCCTCGGCCGAGACCTGAAGATACTGGTCGAGCCGCAGGCGGCCCTGATTCAGTGCCTCGAAGGTCAGGTACAGCGTCATCATCTTGGTCAACGACGCCGGATAGGTGACCGCATCCGGGTTCAGCTCACGCAAGACCTGGCCGGTCTCGGCATCGAGCACGATCGCCTCGTAAATCGGCCCCCCGCGCGGTGGCGCCACCTCGGTGGCGGTCGCCGCTACCGGCGCCAACCCGATCGTCGCTGCGGCAATAAGCGCCAATGACCGCATCAACCGGCGGCCCACTCCCCCGTCAAACGGCATATCGGCCGGCACGATACCCCCCAAACCAAGCGAACGCCACCACCACCCCGTGGCAGCATAAGCGGCGCAAAGGTAAAAAAAAGATGAGAGCCTGTCAAAGGTTGAAGGCGCACGGCAGGTTTTCGCTCGGAAAAAGCCTCCCGCGTCGCCCGGCGCGGCAATCGCGGCGGCGGCTTTACTTCACCGTCGCAAGAAAAGCCCGGATCGCATGGTCGATGAAATTCCCCTCGGGCGTGTCTGGGATGGCGGCGATCGCGCGGTGACCGAGTTCGGTGGGGATTTCGGCATAGGTCGGATGCGGCAGCGCATCGCGCAGTCGCCGCGCCGCGGAAGCACCGATCAGGCGGTCGCTGGCGCTGGGCAGCAGCAGAACCGGCATCGTCGCCCGCGCCAGCGCCGCGCGCATGTCGTTGGCAAAGGGCGCCGTGACATCGTGGCCGCGACAGGCCGCATAGCGCAGCACCAGCGCATTGGCGTCCCAGTCGGCAAAGGAATTCGCCGTCGCCCCCGATTCCTGAGCCAGGCGGCGGGGCGCAATCCCGTTCAAGTAATCCGCGCTGACGGCCCACGGATAATAGATCATCCCGGCGCGCCGTAGCCCTTCGACCGGGTTGTGGGCGTAGCGGCCGCCCTCCCACTCCGGGTCGAGCGCGACCGTCGAGATCATGAGGTCGATGACCACCTGGTAATTGGCCTCGCTGCGCGCGCTGGGGGCCAGAAGCACGACGCTGCGCGGCATCTCCGGATGCTGCACCGCCCATTCCAGCGCGATGAACGCCCCCATCGACCGCCCCACGATCGCGCGCACCTGCGTCAGGCCGAGCCCTTTCGACACCAGCCCGTACTCCGCGGTCATCATGTCGCGGATCGTGTAGCGCGGAAAATCCTGCCCCTTGCCATCGGTCGGCGAAGAGGATTCGCCGCCGCCGATCGCGTCCGCGGCGATGACGAAATACTTGTCGGTGTCAAACAGCTTGCCGGGGCCGGTCAGCGCGTCGAAGGCGTGGTGGTCGTTTATCGTGTCGTGCAGCAGCACGATCGCATTGTCGCGCGCGGCCGAGAGCGTGCCGTGCGTCTCGTAGGCGATGCGCAGTTCCGGCAGGATCGTGCCGTCCTCGAACGGGAAATCGTAGAGGCTGAATACCTGCGATTCGGCCCGTGCCGGGGTTCCTGCCAATACCGCAGCCAGCAAAACCAGGCCGCCGAGCCACGCGCCACCGCCGAACGCCGCGACACCGCCCCGTCGCATCGGGGTCAGCGGCCACCCCGGCGCGGACCGGCGGCGCGGGCAGCCGAACCGGCTGAAAATGGACCGGCGCCGGGCCAAATCCGGGATACGTGCATCGGCCTTCCTCCCCAAAGGCGGGCGCAGCGGGCCGGCACGTTAAGAGGCGGATCGCGGCCGCGCAAGCCGGCGTCGCCGAGGCGGGACATGGTGCCGCGGCCGCCTCCGGCCCCGGGCGCTTGTTCCGCCGCGTCGATTGCGGGAAAGTCCGGGCCTTTCGTTTGCGGCGGCCCGCCCGCCGCCCTGTCCCGCTTCCGCGAGGAGCCGACCGTATGCCGTCTGCCTGCCTTTCTGCGCGCACAGTACCGGCCGCGCTGTTCGGCGCCGCTCTCGCCATCGCCGCGGCAACCGGTACGGCCTCAGCGCAGATCGGCCCGCAGGCCAATGCCCTGCTCGACCGGCTCTGCAGCCAGACGCTGCGCACCAACGAGGAGGACCGGCTCTACGGGATGATCAGCGCCGCGGTGCGCTCGACGATCCGCTATCACGGCGGCGCGTTCGTCCCCGACATCGTCGACGACGCGGTCCAGGATTCGCTCGATGCGATGATCGAAGCATGTCCGCAGATCGCGACGATCCCGGAATCGCAGCGCCTCGCCATGGCCATCGATACGATCAGCACGGCGACGACCAAGGCGCTCGAAGACGACAGGAATGTTCAGAACGCCGGCAACGCGCCGCTCGGCATCCGCCGGCAACCGGAAAAGCTGACCGCAGCCGACCTGTCGGAGGAGCTGTCGTCGCAGGAAATCGACCAATGGCTTGACGCGATGCCGCCGCGCCAGCGGGCGACGGCGCTGTTCCTCTATGCGTCCGACGTGACGCCGGGAGACGTCGCTGCCGCGCTCGGCGTACCGCCGGCGGCACTGTCTCGCCAGGCGAGCACGGCCAAGACCGATCTGCTGCGCCTGTTCCGCGAGGACTGGGAGGAGCCGCCGGCCACACCGCGCGGCGGACCGGCAATACAGTACCGCGAGTCGGGGGCAGGCTTTGCGGGGTTTATGAAAGGGAGTTCGGCCCCGGAACCGGCCTCGGCACCCGCCTCGGAACCCGCCTCGGGCGTGGATGCGCGACCGGACGACGGCGCCGTACCGGAGGCGATCCCGGTCTCCGCCGCCGCAGCCGGCCCGCTGCCGGCGATTGACGGGGTTCCGCCGGCGGGCCTGCGGGTCACCGGCATCAGCAGCGACCTCTATGCCGGATGGTCGCTGCTCGCCACGGCACGCGGGCTGCCGCGGGGCCAGCGCCTCGACATAACCGAGCCGTTTCTGCTGGAGCCCAACGCCAAGGGCATAAAGCGCATGCTCGTCGTCGGGCTCGTCGAGATCGGCGACCCTGATGCCGAGACCCGCCGCTTCCTGCTCAAGGCATACGCGATCGACGGCGAGGGCGAGGCGGCCGGGCTGCGCGACAGCTTTCATCTCGGCGCCACGGCGGTCGACAACGAGGAGGCGAAGAAGACGCTCGCCAATCCGAATCTGAGCTCGATCGAGATCGCCCGCTGCCTGTGGCACGATTTCGGCACCGCAGAAGACCCCGGTCTGTGTCGATAGCCCGGGGGGCCGATAGCCCGGGGGGCCGATAGCGGGGGCCGATAGCCTGGCGCCGATAGCCAGGGCCGATGACCGCGGGATTTCAGCCCTGGCTCGTCGCGCCAACCCGGCGCCCGCGATTTCTCCCTTGAAAGGGGCGCTCAGCATCCCAAATGGACAATGTCGTCAACTTAGCCAGGAGGATGTGCGCAGCATGACTCCACCCGGCGCGCGTTAGTTGCCGACCGCTTGGCATCGGCAACCCAGCGCTTAAGTCCAAGGTTCAGCCCGGTTTGTGAACCGGGTGCGAAGGATAGCTTCGCAGGTGGACCCCCGCTGACGCTATGATGCGTGCGGGGGTCTTTCCTTGACCGCATACGGGTAGCCCATGGCGCCGCCTCAAAACGAGAAAACTGGCGAGCTCGAAAGCTCCGGCCCGACATCGCGTATCTATTTCTCACAGCGGCTGCGGCTGCATTACGTCGACTGGGGCAACCCCACGGCGCCGCCGCTCTTGTTGGTCCATGGCGGGCGCGACCATTGCCGCAATTGGGACTGGGTGGCGCAGGCGCTGCGCCGCGATTGGCATGTCCTCGCCCCCGATCTGCGCGGGCATGGCGACAGCCAGTGGTCGCCCGACGGCAGCTATTCGATCGCCGCCTATATCTACGACCTCGCCCAGTTGATCCATCAGCAGGAGCTGGCACCGGTGACGATCGTCTCCCACTCGCTGGGCAGCATGATCACGCTGCGCTACACCGGCATCTATCCGGAGAATGTGCGGCGGCTGGTGGCGATCGAGGGGCTGGGGGTGGCGCCGCGGGCGATGGTCGAGCGCGCCAGGCAGCCGATCGCCGACCGGATGCGCCGCTGGGTCGAGGAACAGCGCGGCCTGTCCGGCCGGATGCCGCGCCGCTATGCCTCGATCGACGAGGCGCTGAAGCGGATGCAGGAGGCGAACCGGCACCTCTCTCCCGAACAGGCGCGGCATCTGACCCAGCACGGGGTCAACCAGAACGAGGATGGCACGTATAGCTGGAAATTTGACAATTACGTGCGCTCCGACCGGCCTTACGGCATGACCCAGGCCGAGACCGAGGATTTGTGGTCGCGCATCACCTGTCCGACCTTGCTGGTCTACGGCAAAGAGAGCTGGGCCTCCAACCCCGAGCAGGACGGCCGCATCCGCCACTTCAAGAATGCCAAGGTGGTGTCGTTCGACGGCGCCGGGCATTGGGTCCACCACGACCGGCTCGAGGGTTTTCTCGACCTGCTGCGCGGCTTTCTCTGAGTCCCGCGCGTGCTGTTTCGGCTCCGCCACCGCCGCAAGCACCGTTCGACGCGTCACGGTCTGTTCCACCTGCTCGGGCCGGGGCTGATAACCGGTGCGTCGGACGACGATCCCAGCGGCATCGCCACCTATTCGCAAGCGGGAGCGCAATTCGGCTACGCAACCGCGTGGGTGATGCTCTTTACCTGGCCGCTGATGGCGGCGATCCAGGAGATCAGCGCCCGCATCGGCCGGGTCACCGGCAAAGGCATCGCCGCCAACATCCGCGACCACTATCCCGCGCCGTTGCTGTACGGGATCGTCGCCCTCCTGCTGAGCGCGAATTTTATCAATCTCGGCGCCGATCTCGGTGCGATGGGCGCCGCCGTGCGCCTGCTCGTCGGCGGCCCGGTAGGGCTCTATGTCATTCTTTTCGCCGCGCTCTGCACGGTGCTCGAGATCTATTCGACCTATCGGCGCTACGTCAAAATCCTCAAATGGCTGACGCTGTCACTGTTCGCCTACGTCGCAGCGGCGCTGGTCGTTGACGTTCCCTGGCGCGAGGTCGCGTACAGCACGGTTGTGCCGCATATCTCGTTCGACGCCGATTACATTGTGCTGATCGTCGCAATCCTCGGCACAACGATCAGCCCCTACCT
>DASQGR010000057.1:0-2395 GCA_035632515.1 Allostellaceae bacterium
AGCCCCAGACCAGAAACTGATCCCCGGAAATCCAGCTGAACACCAGCACGGCGATATTGGCCAGGCACAGTCCGGCCGGCGCGCCGAACTGCGGCCACGAGGCGATAAATCCGCGGTTCTTGGTGGTGCGGGACCATTCCATCGCCAGCAGCACCGAGCCGCCCCATTCGCCGCCGACGCCGATGCCCTGGATCAGCCGCAGCAACGTCAGGATGATGCCGCCCCAGATGCCGATCGAATCATAACCGGGCACCAGCCCCACCGCGGCGGTGGCGATGCCGGTCATCAGCAGGGTGACGATCAGGGTCGCCTTGCGGCCGATGCGGTCGCCGTAGTGGCCAAAAATCGCGGCGCCGATCGGCCGTGCGACAAAGCCGATGAAAAAGACGCCGAATGCCTCCAGGGTGCTGACCAGCGGGTCGGCCCCGGGAAAGAAGAGTTTCCCGAAAACCAGCCCGGTGACGATGCTGTACATCAGAAAGTCGTACCACTCGATCGTGGTTCCGACGGTGCTGGCAATTACCGCGCGGCGCAGGTGCGCGCGATGTTCCTGTTCAGAGTAGATACCAGTCGCAAAGGTGGAATCGGTCATCCAGTTGTCCCCCCAATCGCTAGTATTTTATTATCGCCTCGAGCGTAACAGAGCATCGCGGGCAGCGAAACACCGGGCCGCCATCAATCCGCTGGCCGGGCATCTTCGTTAAGCAACCCGAAGCGCCCTTTATCGAGCGGCAGCCCGGAGTGCCCGGCGGCAAAACGCCGCCGCGTGACCCGGCGCCGCGCTGGGGGCAGGCCCGGCGCCTGATCGCCAAAGACCGCTTTGGCGTAGCGGAATTGGCGGGCTTTAGCGCCCTTTCAGTTTCGGCTTGCGGCGCTCGCGCCAGGCTTGGTGGCTCTCGGCCTTGTCCTCGGTCAACTCGAGCGCCATGAAGCGGTAGAGATCGGCGTTGGCGGCCTCGCGCAGCGGCACGTCCAGCCCGAAATTGACCGCTTCCTTGGCCAGCCTCGTGGCGAGGGGCGGCAGCGCGGCGATGTGCTCGGCCACCTCCATCGCCTTTGCCATCAGCTCGCCATGCGGCACCAGCCATTGCGCCAGCCCGGTGCGGTAGGCCTCGTCGGCCTTCAGCGGAAAGCCCATCGCGACCTTCATCGCCTGGCCGCGGCCGATCCAGCGCGACAGCCGCACCGTGCCGCCCTGGGCCGGCAATATCCCCAAGCCCACCTGCGGCAAGCGCCACTCCGCCTTTTCCGAGGCGACGATCAGATCGCAGCAATAGGTGACGATACAGCCGATGCCGACCGCATAGCCGTTGACCGCGGCGATCAGCGGTTTTGAGAAATCGGACAACAGGTTCATCGCCTGATAGCGGCGCCGGCGTGGCAAATCCTCGATAAACTCGGCAATCGAGTTGGTCGTGTGCGTTTGCGGATTCTTGATGTTGGCGCCGGCGCTAAAGGCGTTGCCGCTGTCGTCGCCGGTCAGGATCACGCAGCGGATGTCACGGTCTTCCTCCAGTTGCGGCAGCAACTCCTTGAGCCCGGAATTGTAGTCGTCGCCCCACGCATTGCGCGCCTGTGGACGGCTCAATGTCAGGATCGCGACGTGACCGCTCTTTTCATGCAGCAGGGGCATGGCCGTTTCCTCTCAGATACGCCGCTGGTCAGATAACGCCGCTGGCTTTGAGATCGCCGATTTCGGCACCCGACAGACCCAGCCAGCCGCCATAGACCTCTTCGTTATGCTGGCCCAGCTTGGGGCTGGGGCTGGTCTTGCGACGGTCGGCGCCGTGGAAGCGCAGCGGCGACGTGGGCACCGTGATCGGGCCGATCTCGTCGTGCTCGATCTCCACGAGAAAGCCGCGCTCGTGCATGTGCGGATCGCGCATGACCTCGTCGACCTCGCGCACCGGCGCCAGCGGGATGCGGCGCTCCTTGGCGATGGCGAAAATCTCCATCTTGCCGAGGGTCCGGGTCCACGCGGCGATCGCCCCATCGACCGCCTCGCGGTTGGCGACGCGGGCGGCGTTGTCGGTAAAGCGGGGGTCGTTGCGCATGTCCGCTCGGCCCATCGCAGCGAGCAGATTGTGCCAATGCGCCTCGACCGCGAGGTTCATCGCGACGTAGCCGTCTCTGGCCGGGTAGACGTTGATCGGCACCCGGCCGTGGCTGGCATTGCCGGTGCGCGGATGCACCGTGCCGCTGCGCCAGTAGGCTTCGAGCTGCGAGGTCAAGGTCGGATAGGCCGCCTCCTGCATCGCCACCTCGACGAGGCGACCCATGCCGGTGCGCTCGCGCTCAAACAGCGCGGTCAGCGTCGCCGCGTATAGATGGATGCCGGAGAGAAAATCGACCACCGCGGGCCCGGCCTTGAGCGGCGGCGCATCGGGCAGCCCGG
>DASQGR010000058.1:0-8429 GCA_035632515.1 Allostellaceae bacterium
GAAGATCCCGATGGGCCGCTTCGTGCAGGTCGAGGAGATCGCCGCGCTCGTCGCCTGGCTGGGCTCGGACGATTGCAGTTTCGCCACCGGCGCGGTGTTCGACATTTCCGGCGGGCGGGCGACGTATTAATCGGCGAGAAGCGCCTAAAAATTACCGCAGAGACAACGAGGCGGTGAGTGTCACCGCTCGGTTGTCTCATTGTTGCCTCACTGTCTCTGTGTGGTTTTAATGGCCGCCGCGTGGCCAGGTTAAGCCGCCTCCTTCCGCCCGATCGCGGCGGCGCGTTCGGCGAGGCGGCGGATGCGGCCCCAATCGCCGGCGGCGATGGCGTCGCGCGGCGCCATCCACGAGCCGCCGACCATAGGTACGTTGGGAAGCGCCAGATAATGCTCGGCGGTGCGCTCGTCGATGCCGCCGGTGGGGCAAAAGGCGATGCCGGGGAATACCGGCGCCAGCGCGCGCAGCAGCGCGATCCCGCCCATCGCCTCGGCCGGAAACAGCTTCATCACGCAGATGCCCAGCGCCCGCGCCGCCATGGTCTCGGACGGTGTCGCGACCCCCGGCAGATAGGGTAGCTCGCTCGCCAACGCTGCACCGGCAAGCTCCGCGGTGGCGCCGGGGCTGACCAGGAACCGCGCGCCGGCCTGCACCGCCGCGGCGACATCGCCCGCCCGCAGCAAGGTGCCCGCGCCGACCGTGACCTGCGGCAGCTCGCGGGCAATCGCCGCGATCGAGCCGGCTGCCGCCTCGGTGCGAAAGGTGACCTCGATCACCCGCAGCCCGCCTTCGCACAGCGCGCGGGCGAGCGGCACGGCGTCGGACTCGCGCTCGACCGACAGAACCGGAATGACCGTGATGCCGCGAAACAGAGGATGCATTGCGGTGTCCTCCTGCACTGCAGCGTTTTCTCAGTCTACGCCGGCGGCGGCATCGCCGCACCCAGTCGCTTGCGGCCCTCGATATCACAGGGAACGGCGGTTCCTTATCTGCGTCCCGCGGCCCGCCCATCGCCGAATCGGCGGATTGACAGGACCGGACGTCGCGGGCTTGATCCGCCCGGACATCGCGGTGGGAGGCAGCAGTGGAAAAACGCAGGCTCGGCAAGACCGGTTTCGAGGTGTCGCTGCTCGGCTTCGGTTGCGGCGCGGTCGGCGGGCTGATGACCAACGGCAACCCGGCCGACCAGGAACGGGCCGTCGCCCGGGCGCTCGAGATGGGCATCAATTACTTCGACACCGCGGCGCAATACGGCAACGGGCGGTCCGAGACCAATCTTGGCCGCGTCATCAAGAGCCTGAAGCCGGATATCCATGTCGGCACCAAGGTGCGCCTGCCGCCGACCGAGCGCGGCCAGATCGCCGCCGCCATCGCCGCCGCGCTGGAGCAAAGCCTGTCGCGGCTGCAGCTCGAACGGGTCGATCTGTTCCAGTTTCACAATGCGATCGTCGGCACCACCACGGGCGGCAATTTTTCGGCGAGCGACGTATTGGACGAGGTCGTGCCGGCGTTCGACCGGCTGCGCCAGCAAGGCAAGCTGGGCTTTTACGGCATCACTGCGGTGGGCGACACCGCGGCCCTCCACCGGGTCGTCGACGCCGGCGCGTTCGCGACCGCCCAGGTCAGCTACAATTTGTTGAACCCGAGCCCCGGAGGGGCGGTGCCGGCCGGCTTCCCGGCGCAGGATTACGGCAACCTGCTCGCTCACACCAAGGCGGCGGATATGGGGGTCATCAACATCCGCGTGCTCGCCGGCGGAGCGCTCAGCGGCAGCGAGGACCGCCATCCGCTCGGTTCGCCGCCGCCCGCCCCGATCGGCTCCGGCGGCAGTTACTCAACCGACGTCGAGCGCGCCCGCCGCCTCGAACCGCTGGTCCGCGAAGGCCATGCCGACAGCCTGGTCGAAGCCTCGCTGCGTTACGTCATCGCCAACGATGCGGTCTCGACCGTGCTGGTCGGCTATTCGACGATGGAGCATCTCGAATACGCAGCGGCGGCGATCAACAAGGGCCCGCTCTCGCCCGCGGCGCTCGCCCGCGCCGCCGAATTGCAGCGCGGCTTTGTCGGCGAGGCGCGCTAGCCACTTTGATAGGAGCGACGATAATGCCTGAAGGCGCGGCTGCCGCCGCCGGGATCGCAATACGGCCGACCGGGCAAACGCTCGGCGCGACGGTCGAGGGGATCGACCTCAACCAGCCGCTCGACGACCGCAGCTTTGGGCAGATCCTGCGGGCGCTCGGCAAATACGGGGTGCTGCGCTTTCCGCGGCAACAGCTCGATCCGGCGCGGCAGATGGCGTTTTCCGGCCGCTTCGGCTCGCTGGAGATCAACGTCGCCGGCGCGTTCCAGGAGCCCGGCCATCCCGAGATCATGATCCTGTCGAACATGACCGACGCCAACGGCCGCCCGATCGGCGCGCGCGATGCCGGCCAGGATTGGCACACCGACATGTCCTATAGCGAGACCATCGCCTTTGCCAACGTGCTCTATGCGCTAAAGGTGCCGCACCGCGACGGGCTGCCGCTCGGCGGCACCGAGTTCGCCAATATGCACGCGGCCTATGACGGGCTGCCGGACGATTTGAAGGCCCGGCTCGACGGCATGACCGTGCTGCACGACTTCAACAAATTCTGGGACATGATGCTGAAGCGGCCCGGCACGTGGCGCAAGCCGCTGACGCCGGAGCAGCGCGCGAAAAAGCCGCCGGTGTCGCATCCGATCTTCCTCACCCACCCGATCACCGGGCGCAAGGTGCTCTACGCCAACCCCGGCTACGCGATCCGCATCAACGAGCTGCCCGAGCACGAAAGCGACGAGATCCTGGAGTTGCTGTTCGACCACCAGCTCCAGGCGAAATACCGCTACCTGCACCATTGGAGCGAGGGCGACGTGCTGCTGTGGGACGATATCGGCACCTTGCACAATGCCCACGCCGATTACCGCCCCGACGAGCACCGCCTGATCAAACGCTGCCAAGTGATGGCCGACCGGGTCTTCGACCCCGATTTCGTGCGTCAAGCGTTAGCTTAACGGCCCGGTAGGGCGGAAAAGCGCAGCGCATCCGCCCAAATCACGGCGGCGAAATGGCGGATCACGCTTCGCTGATCGGCCATACAGGCTCTTGCTTCTCGTCGAATTCAGTGCCCGTCCCGCCGCGGCGGCATCGACAGGAAGGCGTGGGCGACGTGCCAGAGCTGGTGGCGGTTGTGGCCGAAGACCAGCGCATGGGCCGCGCCGGGGAGCACGACGAACTGCCGATCCGGATTGGGCAGGCGCTGGTAGAAATCGAGCAGGTCCTCCTCGCTGGCGATGCCGTCGTGCTCGCCGCGGATCAGCATCACCGGGCATTTCACCCGCAGCGGATCGACCACCGGCAGGTTGGCGCACATATCGAGATAGGGCCCGGTCGGCACCTGGTCGCCGAATTCGAGCTCGACATCGGCCAGCGCATCGGCGACGCGCGGGTCGCTGGTGCCGGGATGGTCGCGGGTAAAGATGCTGCGGATCATGTCGCGGTCGCGCAGCCGGCGGTTATGGGTGCGGAAATAGGGCAGTTGCTCGGCCCGCTTCACCAGGGTCGGCGAGTTGCGTCCGGTATAGGTGAAGGCGTTGAGGATCAGCCGGTCGACCCGTTCCGGGTGCTCCATCGCAAACGCCGCGGCGCGCAATGCCCCCGACGATTCGCCGAGCATGTGCATCCGCGGCTGGCCGCTTTCGCGGATCACCAGCTCGCTCGCCGCGATCAGGTCGCCGACCCCGCTGGCGATGTCGGAATTGCCCTCGGTGCGGGCCGAGCGGCCGTAATTCTCGTGGTCCATCGTCCACACGTCGTAGCCGAGCTCGGCGAACACGTTCATCGTCGAGTACTCGCCGCCCGGCGCGGACAGATCGAACGACGACAGCGCCGAGTTCGACGAGCCGTGAACGAGAAACAGTACCGGGCGCGGCCCCTGCCCCGCCGCGCCGCGCTTGCGGTATACGGCAAGCGTCACATCGCCCTTCTTGACCGTGTAATCGGCGCGCCGCACCGAGGGTGCGAGGCGAACAGGATCGAAACCGCCATCCGGCATTGACAACCTCCCTGGTATCGGCGCGGCGGAGCATCGCGGCTTGCCGCCGGACTGTCCACGATGATTGCGCAAGCCAGGCCGACCGCTACACTCCGCTTCCCGCTCGCGCTTCCGAGCCGGGCGCAGGGAGGATCATGGCCGCCGTCGAGCTGCAAGCGCTGACCAAGCGTTACGGGAATGTCGCCGCGGTCGACGATCTGACCGCGACGATCGCACATGGCTCGCTGGTTTGCCTGCTCGGCCCCTCGGGCTGCGGCAAGACCACGACATTGCGGCTGATCGCGGGGTTCGCCGATCCCGATGGCGGCACGATCCGGGTCGGCGAGCGGCTGGTCTCCGAGCCCGGCCGCAGCCTGCCGCCCGAAAAGCGCAACATGTCGATGATCTTCCAGAGCTATGCGCTGTGGCCGCACATGACGATCGCGGAAAACGTCGCCTACGGCCTGCGCGTCCGCAAGGTCGAGCGGGCGGAGCGCGAGCGTCGGGTCGCGGCGATCCTCGACGTCGCCCATCTGACGGAGCTGGCGCGGCGGTACCCGCACGAACTATCGGGCGGCCAGCAGCAGCGGGCTGCGCTCGCCCGCGCCCTCGTCGTCGAGCCCCAAACGCTGCTGCTCGACGAACCGCTTTCCAACCTCGACGCCAATCTGCGCGAGGAGATGCGGTTCGAGATCCGCCGCCTGCACGACGCCTACAAATACACCACGGTCTACGTCACCCACGACCAGACCGAGGCGATGACCACCGCCGATACGATCATGGTGATGAACCGCGGCAGGGTCGAGCAGGTCGGGTCGCCCGAGGACATCTATCAGCGGCCGCAATCGGAATTCGTCGCCCGCTTCATCGGCGGCACCAACATCCTGCGCGGTCGGAAGATCGACGCCGATACCGTCGATTGCGGTGCGGTGGTGCTGCGCTGCGGCGACGGCGAATTGCCCGCCGCTGGGGCGACCGCGATCTCGGTGCGGCCGCACGACATCGCCCTCGCCGCGCTCGACGGTAGCGACACGCGCGGGCCCAGCGCGGCCGAAGGACGGGTCGAGCGGCAAACCTATCTCGGCGCGCACCGGGACTACCTGATCGCGCTCGACGATGGCCAGATGCTGCGGGTCGCGGCACCTCTCGATATCGATATTCCAGTTGGCAACCGCGCCAGACTGACATTCCCGCCGGAGCGTTGCCGCGCGCTGGCTCGCTAATCCTGTGAAGGAAAAAACAAATGGTTGGACTACGCTTCTTTATGTTCTTTCTGACGCTGCCGCTGTCTTTGCCGGCGCTTGCTGCGGCGCCGGCGCCGAGTTCGGTGACGCCGGAACTCGTGGCCGCGGCGAAGAAGGAAGGCACGGTCGTCTTCTATACATCGATCGAATTGCAGACCGCCGAGAAGGTCGGCAAGGCGTTCGAGGCGGCCTATCCCGGCATCAAGGTCCAGGTCGAGCGCAACGGCGCCGAGCGCATCTTCCAGCGCCTGATGCAAGAGCGCGGCAGCAGCATCCACGCCGCCGACGTGGTCGAAGCCTCCGATATGACCGCGTTGTTCGCCTGGAAGCGCCAGGGCTGGCTGGCGCCTTTCGTGCCGAGCGACGTCACCAAATGGCCGGCCGACCAGCGCGATCCGGACGGCTGCTTTGCCACCGAGCGCTTCACCCTGTCGCCGATCGAATACAACACCAAGCTGGTCAAGCCCGAGGACGCGCCCAAGAGCTTTGCCGACCTGCTCGATCCCAAATGGAGCGGCAAGATCGTCAAGGCGCATCCGGGCTATAGCGGCACGATCATGACTGTGACCTTCGAGATCAGCCGCGACATCGGCTGGGATTTTTTCAAGAAGCTCGGCCAGCAGCACATCATGCAGGTACAGTCGGCCGCCGAGCCGCCGAAGAAGGTGGCGCAGGGCGAACGCCCGGTTGCGGCCGATGGCGGCGAGTACCTGCCGCTGCAGATGATCTCGCAGGGCGCACCGCTGGCGCTCGTCTACCCGACCGAGGGGACGCCCTCGATTCCCGGCGGCGCCGGGGTGATGATCGACGCGCCGCACCCGAACGCGGCACGGCTTTTCGCGCTCTACCTGTTCTCCCGCGACGGCCAGAAGCTGCTCGTCGAGACCGGGCGCATCCGCTCGTTCCATCCCGATGTGCCGACCCCGGAAGGCGCCAAGCCGCTCTCCGAAATCAAGGTCATGAAGGCCGATCCGGCCGCCCAGGAAAAGCAGGTCGAGGAGATCAAAAAGAAGTACGCCGAATATTTCGGGCTTTAGGGTGATGCGCCGAACAAAGCGTCAGCCTCACCCGCCCGTGTTCGCGGCGCGGGTCTCTCCCTCTTCCCGCGAACGGGGAGAGGGAGAGAGCGAAAGGCCGCAGAGCACGACCGCATGGCCATAGCCCTTCCCGCCCCGCGCGAGCGCCGGCTCTGGCGGCTCGATGCGGCAAGCGTCCTGCTCGGGGTCGTCGGAGCATTTCTGTGCGTGCTGATCCTGTTGCCGCTGGGCTGGCTGGTATGGTTCAGCGTCACCGACGAGGCCGGCCATCCGACCCTGAGCAATTTCACTACGCTTGCGGCCGACCCGAGCTTTGCCTGGCCTTACCTGACCGCGTTCGCCATCGCCGTGGGCGTCGCCGTTTCCGCCTGCGCCGCGGCCTTGCCGCTCGCCTGGCTGGTCGCGCGCAGCGACATGCCGTGGCGCCGCTTTATCCGCGCCCTCGTCACCGCCTCGTTCGTCACCCCGCCGTTTCTCGGCGCGATCGCCTGGGAAATTCTCGCCGCGCCCAATAGCGGCGTGCTCAATCAGTGGGCCCGCGACCTGTTCGGCCTGGGCCCTTACGAGCATGCGTTCAACATCTACAGCGCCGGCGGGGTGGTGTTCACCATTTCGTGCTACGCCTTTCCGCTGGTCTTCGTGCTGATTGCCAACGCGCTCGACAACATCCCGGGCGAGCTGGAAGACGCCTCGGCGATCCTCGGCGGCGGCCGCTTCCACACGCTGCGGCGGGTAACCCTGCCGATGGTGGCGCCGGCGCTGCTGGCGGGCGGGCTGCTCGCCTTCATCCAGGCGCTGACCCAGTTCGGCACCCCGGCGATCCTCGCGCTGCCGGCCGGGTTCCACGTCATTACCACAAAGATCTGGAGCATCTTTCAATACCCGCCGCACGAGCATCTCGCCGCCGCCGCTTCGATGCCGCTGCTGGTGCTGACGATCCTGATGCTGCGCGGGCAGCAGATGCTGCTGGGCCGCCGTGGCTACACGGTGATCGGCGGCAGATCGAGCGCGCCGCGTCTGGTCGGACTCGGCGCCGGGCGTTGGCCAGCCTTTGTCTTTGCGATCGCGCTGCTGTCGCTGCCGATCTTTTTGCCCTACATGGCGCTGATCAAGACGGCGCTGGTCAAGACCCCGTCCGACCCGCTCACCCTCGACACGATCAGCTGGCGCAACCTGCATTTCGTCTTTGTCGAGTTTTCGCAGACCCGGCAAGCCTTGTGGAACACGGTGCTGCTCGGCATCGCCTCGGCGACCGCCGGGACGGGGCTGGCGCTGATCGTCGCCTATGTGACGAGCCGCCAGGTGATTGCCGGGCACCGCATCTTCGGTTTTCTCGCAACCGCGCCGGTGGCGATCCCGGGGATCGTACTGGGGGTTGGCCTGTTCCTCGCCTACACCAAAGGCTGGGTCGTGCTGTACGGCACCCTGTGGATTCTGCTGCTCGCCTTTCTGACCATCGAGCTGCCGGCCGGCTATCAGCAACTGCAGGCGGCTTTCCGCGGCCTTCACCCCGAGCTCGAAGAGGCGAGCCGCATCTTTGGCGCCAATCGCCTCAAATCGCTGTGGCAGATCACCGCCCCGCTGCTGCGCGCCAGCGTCGTGGCGACCTGGTGCTTTGTCTTTATCGGGGTGATCCGCGAGCTGTCGGCGACAATCATGCTGACCACCGCCAAGACCAAGGTGATCTCGGTGATCATCTACGACCTCAACGAGAGCGGCGATCTGGGCGCGATCTCGGTGCTGGGGATCACCTTGATGGCGATCACTTTTGTCGTGGTGACGATCGCCAACCGCCTGCCGGTGCTCGGGCGAGCGCCGACGCGGGTGGAATAGAGAAGGATCGTCACCCCTCGGCAGCTGGCGGATCGCAATGGCCGGGCCCGCCGGCCAAGCGCTTATCCGGGGTCGTCTGCCGTCGGGAACGGGGCGTCGAGGCTTTCGCGCAGGATGCGGGCGAGCTCCTCGCGTCGATAAGGCTTGCTCAGCAGACGGACGCCGGCAACCGCATCGGTGGCGACCCTGAGCCGCGCTTCGGGAAATCCCGAGGTCAGGACCGCCTTGAGTCCCGGCCATTGCGCCGTCGCGATGCGCGCCAATTCAA
>DASQGR010000059.1:0-2610 GCA_035632515.1 Allostellaceae bacterium
AGATGAAGGACATCGCCGGGGATCCCGGCCGCCAGGAGGTGCCGAACCGCCGCGGCGGCGATGAGCGGGGTCTGCTCGGCGGGTTTGGCGACCACGGCATTGCCGGCGGCAAGCGCCGCGGCGATCTGGCCGGTGAAAATCGCCAGCGGAAAATTCCATGGCGAGATGCAGGCAAAGACCCCGCGGCCGTGAAGGGCGATCTGGTTGCGCTCGCCGGTCGGCCCCGGCAGGGCCTCTGCGGCGGCGAAGTCGGCGCGAGCGCGGGCCGCGTAATAACGCAGATAATCGGCCGCCTCGCGGATTTCGGCGAGCGCCGCCGGGATTGTCCTGCCGCCCTCGCGGATGATCAGCGCCATCAGACCATAGCGGTCGCGCTCGTAGAACTCGGCGGCGCATTCGAGCGCGGCGGCACGGGTCTCCGCTGGTGTTGCACTCCAACCCGGCGCCGCGCGAACGGCGGTGGCGAGCGCCGCCTGTGCCAGATCGACTCCGGCGGCGCAAACCGACCCGATCTGGCGCCGCCGGTCGGCCGGATCGAAGACCGGCTCCGCCACGCCGGTCGATTCGACCCCGGCGACGATCGGGCCTGCCGATGCCGGCCGCCGCAGCGCCGCCGCAAGACCGTCGCCCAACCCCGCCAGGGCGTGCCGATCCGTGAGATCGAGGCCCGGCGAATTGATGCGCTCGGGCCGGAACAGATCGCGCGGCAACGGTATCCGCGGGTGCGGTTTGACGGGGAGCCGTGTTAGCTGCGCGATCGGGTCGGCAACGATCGCGTCGATCGGTTGCTGCTCGTCGACAATGCGGTTGACGAATGACGTGTTGGCGCCGTTCTCCAGCAGCCGCCGCACGAGATAGGCGAGCAAATCCTCGTGGCTGCCGACCGGGGCATAGACCCGGCACGGCCGTCCCATCGGCCCGACCACCTCGTCGTAAAGCGCCTCGCCCATCCCGTGCAGGCGCTGGAATTCCCAATCCTTCCGTCTCCCGGCAAGTTCGAGGATCGCCGCCAGGGTATGCGCGTTGTGCGTCGCGAATTGCGGATAGACGGCGTCGCCGGCGGCCAATAACCGCTTGACGCAAGCCAGGTAGGAGACATCGGTCGCGACCTTGCGGGTAAACACCGGATAGGAGTCCAGACCGCGCTCCTGTGCCCGCTTGATCTCGCTGTCCCAGTAGGCGCCCTTGACCAGCCGCACCATCAGCCGGTGCCGCGACCGCGCCGCAAGATCGCAGACCCAGTCGATCACCGCCGTGGCGCGCGTCTGATAGGCCTGCACGGCGAGGCCGAGCCCGTCCCAGCCGGCGAGCGAGGGAGTGAGCGCCAGGGCCTCGACAAGGTCGAGAGACAATTCGAGCCGGTCAGCCTCCTCGGCATCGATGGTGATGGCGATATCGGCGCGGCGAGCCGCCTCGGCGAGATCGACGAGGCGCGGCAGCAATTCGGCGATGACCCGCTCGCGTTGCGCCGTCTCGTAGCGCGGATGGAGAGCCGAGAGCTTGACCGAAATCCCGGGAGCCTGCTCGATGACGCGGCCCTTGACGGTCTCGCCAATTCGGTCGATCGCATGGCGATAGGCAGCGTAGTAGCGCCCGGCGTCGGCGGCGGTGCGCGCCGCTTCGCCGAGCATGTCGTAGGAATGACGGTAGCCGTGCTGTTCGCTGGCCGCAGCGCGTCCGAGCGCTTCCTCGATCGTGCGGCCCATGACGAACTGACGACCGAGTATGCGCATTGCCGCCAAGGCCGCCTGGCGCACGATCGGCTCGCCGGACCTGGCGGCAAACCGGTGCAGGACATTGCCGAGATCGCCGTCCGTATCGTCGTTGCGCAAGAGCCGGCCGGTCAGCATCAACGCCCAGGTCGAGGCGTTGACGAACAGCGAGCCGGAATGGCCGAGATGGCTTGCCCAATCCGCCGAAGCGAGCTTGTCGCGGATCAGGCGGTCGATCGTGTCGGCGTCGGGGATCCGCAGCAGCGCCTCGGCAAGGCACATCAACGCGACGCCCTCGGGCGAGGACAGCGCGTATTCATGCAGAAACGCGTCGAGGCCACCCTTGTCGATCCGCTTGTCGCGGACTGCGGCGACGAGGCGATGCGCCGTTCGCGTGATCCGCTGACGTGCAGGGGCCGGCATCTCGGCGGCGGCAAGGATGACCGCAACCGCTTCGGTTTCGCTTTGCCGGTGCGCCTTGCCGATTGCCGCACGCAGCGGCGTTTCGGGCGGCGGTGGGGCTGCCAATACCAGATCCATAGGCTGGTGCTTTTTCGACTGAACCTTCGGCGGTCAACCGGAAGATCGCTGCATCGCGTCGTGATTCCAAGACCCGGCCAACGCACCCTGCGGAATGTCACCCGCTGTACCCGCCTTCCCCGGCCGGTCCCTTGATCTGACTCAATGCTCGGCGGGCCGACGGCGCCGAACATAGGTCGATCGAACATGAGGAGTGCCGACATGCATAAACACTGGCCGGAACTGGCTGCGGGGCTGAGCCCTGCCCTCAAGGAGCTGCACGGCGGCGCGCCCGAGGTGATGAAGGGGTTTTCCGCGATCGCGCGGGCGGCGCTTGAGGGAAAGGCCCTCGACCCCAAGATCAAGGAATTGATTGCGC
>DASQGR010000060.1:0-1883 GCA_035632515.1 Allostellaceae bacterium
AAGGCGCGGCTGGCGCCGGTCAGAATACGGATCGCGGCGTTGCCGTAGGTCTCGGTGAACAGCGCCGCCGAGCGGCCGGTGCTGTGATAGCCGGGCTGGCTTTCGCGTTCGAGCAGCACCACCCGGCGGTCCGCCGCCAGATGCGCCGCCGCAGCCGCGCCGGCAATACCGGCGCCGATGACGACAACCTCGGCGGTCTCGGCCACCGGCGCTCCGGATCAGTAAAGGCGGGTAACATACCCCTCGGCGGTGTAGCGCTCGGAATCCTCGATCGACATGCCGCCGATCTGCTCGGCGATGATGCGGCCGAGCGAGGGGAAATCCTTTTGCGCGACATGCTTCTGCGGGTTCCACAGATCCGAGCGGATCAGCGCCTTGCCGCAGTGGAAATACACCTCTTCGGCCGTCACCAGGAAGGCGCTGCGCGGCGCCTTGCCGTTGACCGCGGTTGGTTCGAGCAGCAGCGGGTCGGTGGTGATCCGGGCGCGCCCGTTGACCCGCAGCGTCTCCCGCAACCCCGGCACGAAGAAGATCAAGCCGATGCCGGGGCACTCCAGCAGGTTGCCGATCGTGTCGATGCGGTTGTTGCCGAGGCGATCGGGTATCAGCAGCGTCTCGTCGTCGAGCACCTTGACGAAGCCCGGCGCATCGCCCTTGGGCGAGGCGTCGCAGAGCCCCGACGGGTCGGTCGTCGCCATGACGAGAAACGGCGACAATGCGATGAAGGCGCGGGAATGTTTTTCGAGCTTGGGCAGCTGCTTCTTGACCGCGCGCGCTCCCGGCTCGCCGTAGATCTCGCGGATTTCCCTGATGTCCTCGACAATCGACACGCTCGCCTCCCGTTCGTTCCGCGGCCTAGTATGCATCAGCAACGCAGCCGGTTCCAAGCGGAGGTCGAATGAGCGTCAGCGTCGTGCGCGACGAGCAAGCGGGCGGCGGCTTTGTCGCGCGCGTCACGATCGACCGCGCCGAGAGGCTCAATGCCCTCAACCGCGCGCTCATCGCGGAGATCATCGAGGCGATGACCGGCCTTGCCGCCGACCCGGATCTGCGGCTGGCAGTGGTCAGCGGCGCCGGCGGACGCGCCTTTATCGGCGGTGCCGACATCGACGAGCTCGCCGCGCTCGATGCCGAAACCGCCCGCCCCTTTATTACCGCCGTGCATGTGTGCTGCGACGCGTTCCGTCACCTGCCGGTGCCGGTCATCGCCCGGATCGACGGCTATGCGCTCGGCGCCGGGCTCGAGCTCGCCGCGGCTTGCGATTTCCGCATCGCCAGCGAGCAGGCCGTATTCGGCATGCCCGAGGTGCGCATCGGCATCCCCTCGGTGGTCGAGGCGGCGCTGCTGCCGCAGCTGATCGGCCATGCCCGCGCCCGTCGCCTGCTGCTGACCGGCGAAAACATCGGTGCGGAGGAAGCGCTGGCCTGGGGGCTGGTCGATCAAATCGTGCCGGCGGCGGAACTCGATCGTGCGGTGGACAAGCTTGCCGGCGCGATCCTCGCCGGCGGCCCGCAGGCGATCCGGTTGCAAAAAGCGCTGATCCTCGACTGGGAGGAGATGCATACCGCCGCCGCGGTGCAGCGCGGCATCGACTGCTTTGTCGACGCCTTTGCCACCGACGAGCCGCGCCGCATGACCGATGCGGCACGCGGCGCCCTGCGCGCACGCCGCAAAGGGTCGGCCTGATGGCGGTCAAGCCGCGACCGGCACCCAAGGGCTTGGCGGACGCGGTCGGTGCGCCGCCGCATTTTCACGGCCATCGCCAGCGTCTGCGCGAACGGCTGATCGCCGCCGGCGCCGACAGTTTGCCCGACTACGAGCTGATGGAGGTGCTGCTGTTTGCCGGCAACCCGCGCGGCGACGTCAAGCCGCTGGCCAAGGA
>DASQGR010000061.1:0-12717 GCA_035632515.1 Allostellaceae bacterium
GGGGAGTGGCGGCGCAGTCCGCGGCGGCGCCGGCTGCGCGGGAGGTCGGCATGCGCGAAATCGTGATCGATACCGAGACCACCGGCCTCGACCCGCATTCGGGCCACCGCATCGTCGAGATCGCGGCGATCGAGCTGTTCCACCATGTTCCGACCGGGCGCAGCTTTCATTGCTACGTCAACCCGCAGCGCGACATGCCGGACGATGCCTATGCGGTGCATGGCCTGAGCGCGGAGTTTCTCGTCGAGCATCCGCCGTTTTCCGAGGTCATCGACGAGTTTCTCGCTTTTGTCGCGAATGACCCCTTGGTCATCCACAATGCCGAATTCGACCTCGCGTTTCTCAATGCCGAGCTGCGCCATATCGGGCGACCGCCGCTCTCGGCGCCGGCGGTGGATACCTTGTCGCTGGCACGGCGGCGCTTCCCGGGGGCGCCCGCCAGCCTCGACGCGCTGTGCCGGCGCTTTTCCATCGATCTGTCGGGCCGCGATAAACATGGCGCCGAGATCGATTGCGGCTTGCTGGCCGCGGTCTATGTCGAATTGCTCGGCGGCCGCCAGCCGGGGCTCGATTTTGCCGTGGCGCCGCTTGCCGGCGAGGTAACGGTCGCCGCCATCGCGGCGCGGCCGGTGCGGCCGGCGCGTCCGCACTGGGCGAGCGAGGCGGAGCTGGCGGCGCATCGCGCGCTGCTGGCGACGATCACCAAGCCGCTATGGGTGGAAGCCGCCTGAGGGAAGGGGTCAGACGATGGTGCTTTGCGGCGGGGTGCCGGGCCCTGCCGGCGACGGCACCTGGTTGCGCCGCAGCAGCTCCGTAAAGTCGATCGGGTTGATCATCAGCGGCGGGTAGCCGCCATCGCGCGTCGCATCGGCGATGATATTGCGGGCAAACGGGAACATCAGTCGAGGTACCTCGACCAGCAGCACCGCCGGCAACATGTCGCGCGCCAGGTTGCGCACGGTCACCACCGCGCCATAGGCGAGCTCGGTGAGGAACAGGGTCTCCCCCTCGATCTTGGCGCCGGCACGGACGGTCAGCACCACCTCGTAGGTGTCGGGGCTGAGGTTCTGGGCATTGACGTCGACATTGATCTCGACCGCCGGGTTCGTCGCCTGCTGCGCCAGAGTGTGCGGGGCGCGCGGGTTCTCGAACGACAAATCCTTGATGTATTGGGCGTTTATGATCAGTTGCTGCGCCAGGGGATTGTCGGCGGGGTTGCCGGTGGGATCGCCGGCCGCGGGCGCTCCCGGCGCGCTGTTGCCGTTGCTCATCTGTGCCATGATTGCCCCTGCTTGATCGCCGCCGCGACCCGCTAGCACGGATCGCCCCTCGGCAGCAACGACGCGCACCGCCGCGCCGCTGCCCCGGCTGGAGCCCGGCTCGGCGGCGCTCCGGCTTGCCGCCGGGGGTTCGATCCCTTATCTAAACAAGACAGGGGTAATTGCGCAGGCCGGGCTCGCCCGGGGTACGGCAGGAGAGAATGGGAGATATCCCGCATTATTTCGACATCATCCTGTTCGGGATGGTGGCGGCTTTTCTGGTGTTGCGGTTGCGCAGCGTGCTTGGCCGCCGCACCGGCAACGAGCGCCGCCGCGACGATATCCTGCGCGGGCCGACGCCGGCGGCCGACAAGGTGGTCACCCTCGCTCCGCGGCCGGGTGCCGCCGTGTCGCCCGCCCCGATTGCGGCGCCGGCAAACACGGTCGCCGACGGGTTGGCACAGATCGCCGCCGCCGAACCCGGCTTCGGCGCCGAACATTTCCTCGCCGGCGCCCGCGGCGCCTTCGAACTGATCGTCGCTGCCTTTGCCAAGGACGACAAAGCACAGCTCCGCTCGCTGTTGAGCGACGATGTGTTCATCCCGTTTGCCGCGGCCATCGACCAGCGCGCCGCCGCCGGCGAAACGCTCGAAACCCGCATCGACAAACTCAAGGACATCGACATCATCGCGGCCGGGATGGTCGGGCGCGAGGCGCGGGTTACCGTCAAGATCGTCTCCGATCAGATCAACGTGTTGCGCGCCCATGACGGCAGCATCGTCGATGGCGATCCGCAAAACCTGATCGAAAAAAGCGACTTCTGGACCTTTGCCCGCGATACGCGATCGTCCGACCCGAACTGGTTGCTGGTCGCCACCGGCGGCTGACCGGCGTTCTCGGCCCGCCATGCGGGCTTTTTTGGTTCTGGCGATCGGCTTGGCCGCGCTCGGCACGGTCCTGTGCGCCTGTCAGGAACGCAATGCCGGCGCTCCGCCCAGACTGACGCTGCGCCCGACCGGTTTCGACCGGCTCTCCGGGTGGCGCGACGACAACGCCGCCGCCGCGATCCCGGCCTTTCTCAGATCATGCACGGCTTTTCTCGCCCACGCCGACGACCAGCCGCTCGATCCCGCCGGTCCCGCGCGGGATTTCGGCACGGTCGGCGATTGGCGCGGCGTCTGCGCCGCGGCGGCGCGACTGCCGGGCACCGATGCTGCGGCAAAGGCGTTTTTCGAAACCGGCTTTGTGCCGATGCTCGCTGGCAACCATGACGATGCCCAGGGCCTGTTCACCGGGTACTTCGAGATCACGCTCAACGGCTCGCGCCGCCGGGAGGGGCCGTTCCAGACCCCGATCTACCGCCAGCCGCCGGATCCGCGAGCCTTTTCGCGCGGCGAGATCGAGGCCGGGGCGCTTGCCGGCAAAAAGCTGGAGCTCGCCTGGGTCGATGATCCGGTCGACGCCTATTTCCTCTCCGTGCAAGGCTCTGGGCGGATTCGTCTCGACGACGGCACGACGATCCGGGTCGGCTATGACGGCGGCAACGGCCGCCCCTATGTCGGGATAGGCCGGGTGCTTGTCGAGCGCGGCGAGATCCCGTTGCGCCAGCTGACGATGGACACGCTGCGAGCGTGGATCAAAGCGCATGGCGACGCCGGGACCGCGCTGATGCGGGAAAACCCGTCTTATGTCTTTTTCAAGGAAACCGGCAAGGACGGGCCCTATGGGTCCGAGCAGGTGGTGCTGACCGCACGGCGCAGCCTTGCCGTCGACCGCGCCTTTGTCCCGCTCGGCGTGCCGCTCTGGCTCGATGCCAAGGAGCGCTTTATCGCCGGCTCGACGCAGCGGCTGGTCATCGCCCAGGACACCGGCGGGGCGGTGAAGGGGCCGGTACGGGGCGACCTGTTCTGGGGCAGCGATGAGGCCGCCGCCGGCGCGGCCGGGATCATGAACGCGTACGGCCGCTATTATCTGCTGTTGCCGCAGGCGGTGGCGGCACGCACGGCGCTCGTCGCAAGCGCCGATTGATTCGCCCGGCGCGGGGTCTATCTTGCGCCCGGGAACGCGCGATACACAGGAGCTCAATTATGGCCGACCCGGCGCGGGTGGCGCTACTGGTGACCTGCCTCGTCGATCTGTTCCGGCCAAGTGTCGGCTTTGCCGCGGTGAAGCTGCTCGAGGCGGCCGGTTGCACCGTCGAGGTGCCGCGGGCGCAGACCTGCTGCGGCCAGCCGGCCTACAACTCGGGCGACCGGGAGGATGCCAAGGCGGTGGCGCGCCGGGTTATCGCCGCCTTTGCCGGCTATGACTACGTCGTCGCGCCGTCAGGCTCCTGCGGCGGGATGGTGCGGGTGCATTACCCGGGGCTGTTCGCCGACGAGCCGGCGCTGAAGGCGCAGGCCGAGGAATTGGCGGCCCGCACCTATGAGCTGATGGCGTTTCTCGTCGATGTGCGGGGCATGACAGCGGTGGCGGCGAGTTGTGGCCAGTCGGTGACGTATCACGATTCCTGCTCGGGTCTGCGCGAGCTGGGGGTGAAGGCGCAGCCGCGGCAATTGCTCGGATCGGTCGCGGGGCTGCGCCTCGCCGAATTGCCGGGGGCGGAGGTTTGCTGCGGCTTTGGCGGCACGTTCGCGGTCAAATATCCCGACATCTCCGACAAGATGGTCACCGACAAGGTCGCCGATATCGCTGGAACCGGGGCACAGTGCGTGCTCGCCGGCGACCTTGGCTGCCTCCTGCAGATCGCCGGCAAATTGTCGCGTGCCGGCAGCCGGGTCGAAGCCCGCCACGTCGCCGAGGTGCTGGCCGGAATGACCGACGCCGTGCCGCCGATCGGCAAGCCGCGACAGTAGCACCGGACAAGCAATGCAGCCGACCAGCCACGCCTTCACCGACAACGCCCGCGTCGGGCTCGCCGATCCGAACCTGCAACGCGCGCTCGGCCTCGCCCGGGTCGGGTTTCCCGCCCGGCGCGCCGAGGCGATCGCCCGCCTGCCCGAATTCGAGGCGCTGCGCGACCTGGGCAAGGCGATCAAGGACCACACGCTCGCCCATCTCGATTTCTATCTGGAGCTCTACGAGAGGAACGTCATCGCGGCCGGCGGCACCGTCCACTGGGCACGCAATGCCGCCGAGGCGCGGGCGGCGGTGCTCGACATCTGTCGCTCGGTCGGGGCCAGGATCGTCACCAAGGGCAAGTCGATGGTCGCCGAGGAGATCGCCCTCAACGACCACCTGGAAGCCAACGGCATCACCCCGGTCGAGACCGATCTCGGCGAGTATATCATCCAGCTCCGCCACGAGCCGCCGAGCCACATCATCGCCCCGGCGATCCACCTGATGAAGGAGCAGGTCGAGGAGACCTTCCGCGCCTCGCATACCGGGTTGGATCCGGCCCGGCCGCTCAGCGAGGCGCGGGCGATGTGCGCCGAGGCGCGGACCATGCTGCGGCCGCAATTCCTCGCTGCCGATGTCGGCATCACCGGGGCCAATTTCCTCGTTGCCGAAACCGGCTCCAGCATCATCGTCACCAATGAGGGCAACGGCGACCTGACGCAGACCCTGCCCAAGGTACATATCGTCATCGCGAGCCTGGAAAAGATCGTACCGACCCTGGAGGATGCGGCAACCCTGCTGCGCCTGCTGGCGCGCTCGGCCACGGGGCAGGAGTTTTCGTCCTACACGACGATATCGACCGGGCCGCGTCGGCCCGGTGATCTCGACGGGCCGGAACAGTACCATGTGGTGCTGGTCGACAACGGCCGCACGGCGCTGCTCGGCGGCGAGTTTCAGGAGATGCTGCGCTGCCTGCGCTGCGCCGCTTGCCTCAATCATTGCCCGGTCTATGCCGCGGTCGGCGGCCACGCCTATGGCTGGGTCTATCCGGGGCCGATGGGGGCGGTGCTGACCCCGGCGCTGGTCGGCATCGAAGAGGCCGGGCATCTGCCCAATGCATCGAGCTTTTGCGGGCGCTGCGAAAGCGTCTGCCCGGTCAAGATCCCGCTGCCCAAGATGATGCGGCATTGGCGCGAGCGGCAATTCGCCCAGCGCCAGGCGCCGCCGGTCTACCGCCGCGGGCTGAAATTGTGGGCCTGGGTGGCGCAACGGCCGGGGCTTTATCACGAGGTGGTCGAGGTGGCCGGGCGGGTGCTGGGCTGGGCGGGCGGCCATCGCGGGCGCTTTCGCTCGCTGCCCTTTGCCGGCGGCTGGACCCAGGTGCGCGATATGCCGGCGCCGGAAGGCCGCAGCTTCCACTCGCTGTGGGCGGAGCGCCAGCGGCAGGCCCGGAAATGACCGCTCGCGACGATATTCTCGGCGGCATCCGCCGCTCGCTCGGCCGCGGTGCGGTCCCGGACGCCACGGCCAGCGAGCTGGCCGCCCGGGTGGCGTCGCATCGCCGCAATCTGATCCCGGCGCGGGCCGCCGCACTCGATCCCGCAGCGCGGGTCGATCTGTTTGTCGAGATGGCCGAGGCGGTGCAAACCACGGTAGCGCGGCTGGCCTCCGATGCGCAGGTGCCCGAGGAGGTCGCGCGCTACCTGGCCGCGGAGAACCTGCCGGCCGAGCTGGCGATGGCGCCCGACCCCGGTCTCGCCGCGCTGCCCTGGTCCGACCGGCCGCTGCTGCAAATCCGCCGCGGCAAGGCCGAAGCCGGCGACGCCGTGTCGCTGACGCCCTGCCTGGCCGCGGTCGCCGAAACCGGCACCTTAATGCTGAATTCGGACGTGACCGCCCCGACCACGCTCAATTTCCTGCCGGACACCCACATCGTCGTCCTGCGGGCGAGCCAAGTGGTGGCGAGCTATGAGGATGGCTGGGATCTGCTGCGGGCGCGGCCGGGCGAGGGGCCGCAGGCGCTGCCGCGCACGGTCAATTTCATCACCGGCCCGTCGCGCACCGGCGATATCGAACAGCGCATCGAACTGGGCGCGCACGGGCCGCGCCGCCTGCATGTGATTTTGATCGACGATGCCAAAGCGCGCTGAAACCGGCCCGGATTCGGCGCTCTGGCAACGGGCGATACGCGATGTCGCACCGTTGGCGCCGCGCGCGCGACCGGCAAAGCCGCGGGCGATGCTCATCGGCGAAGCCGTCACACGACCGCCGGCGCTGCCGCCGGCGCCAGCCGCGGACCTGCCGCCGCTCGCGCTCGACCGCTTTGCCGGCATCGACCGCGCCCGCGCCGAGCGGTTGAAGCGCGGACGGCTGCCGGTCGAGGCACGGCTCGACCTGCACGGCATGACCCAGGCCGAGGCGCATCGCGCGCTCGCCGGCTTTGTGCGCAATTCCCGCGCCGCCGGCAGGCGCTGTGTCCTCGTCATCACGGGTCGGGGCGCGGTGGGTGGCGGGGTGCTGCGGGCGGCAGTGCCGCGGTGGCTCGCCGAGCCCGAATTCCGCCCGCATCTGCTCGCCATCGCCACCGCGCAACCGCGGGATGGCGGCGCCGGTGCGCTTTACGTTATGCTGCGTCGCAATAAGGGGGCAGAACCATAACATGGCCCAGGACGGCGAGCTGTTGTTGGATATGGATATCGACCGGCTGCGCAGCGCCCGGGTGCTGTGCGTCGGCGACGTGATGCTCGACCATTATGTTTACGGCGAGGTCGGCCGGCTGTCGCCCGAAGCTCCGGTCCCGGTTCTGGCTATCGATAGCGAAACCCACACCCTCGGCGGCGCCGGCAACGTGCTGCGCAACCTGGCGGCCCTCGGCACGCAGATGTCGTTCGTCTCGGTTGTCGGCAATGACGATGCCGGGCGCGAAATCCAGAACCTGCTCGCCGAGCTCGATGGCGCCCAGATCCATGTGCTGGTGCAGCCGGAGCGCAAGACGACGGTCAAGACCCGCTTTATCGCCGTCAACCAGCATTTGCTGCGCGCCGATCGCGAGAGTGCGATCCCGCTCGGCCCCTATATTCGCGACGATCTGCTGCGCCTCGCCCGCGAGCTGGTGACCAGCCACGACATCGTGGTGATTTCCGATTACGCCAAGGGGGTGCTGACCGACGGGGTCGCACTCGAAATCATCAAGACCGCACAGGAGGCGGGCGCCCGCGTCGTGGTCGAGCCCAAGGGCGGCGACCATATCCGCTATCGCAGCGCCGACCTCCTGATGCCGAACCGGCGCGAGCTGGCGGAGGCGACCGGGATGCCGGCCGCTACCGCCGCCGAAATCATCGCCGCGGCGCAAGCCTCGATCGAGCGCTGCGGGTTCGGCGCGATCTTTGTCGGCATGGGCCGCGACGGAATGATCCTGGTCGAGCCGGGTGCCAGCACCGCGATCGATGTGACACCGGCGGGCGAGACCTTCGACCTTGGCGGCACCGAGGACACCGCGGTCGCGGCGGTTGCCGCGGGTCTCGGCGCCGGCCTGTCTTTGGCGAGCGCGGCCGAGCTCGCCAGCCTTGCGGTCGGCATTGTCGGCGGCAAGGTCGGTACCGCCGTCGCTTCTGCCGGCGAACTCGCCGCGGCGCTGGCGAGCGGGGCCGGCTCAGAGCCCGCCGAGGCCGCCGACCAGCGGATCGAGGTGGCGCCGCAGCCGGGTCGCCGCCGCCCGCGCAAAGCGTAGGGTGAGCGTGCGACGCCGCGCCGGGGCCAGCAAAACGGCGGCTGCGTCGCGCAATACCGCCGCAGCAAAGCCGTCCGCCACGATGAGGCCACAATCCTCGGGGATCAGCGCCACCGGAAAGTCGCTGGCGACGGCGAAATAGAAGCGGTCGGCGAAGTCGCGATAGGCGGCCCATTTGCGGTCGGCGCGGAAATCGGCGACCGAGCTTTTGATCTCGACGATAATCAGCTCGCCGCCGCGGCCGAGCGCAAGAATGTCGGCGCGCCGCCCATTGGCGAGGGGGAATTCGAGGAGACTGGCATAGCCGAGCTGTTCCAGCATGCGGCAGACGCCCCGGGCGAGCAGCGCCGCGGTCAGCGCTTCGCCGGCCGGGGTTTGCGGAAGCGGTGCGTTGCCGACAGGCGGATCGAGGCTGCCGGTCATTGTTTTCCTAGAGGAAGAGGCGAGATGGGATGAGGGCGATAAGGGCACTGATGAAGCTCGGCTTTCTGCGCGAGGCGTGGAGACTCGCCTGGCCCTATTGGCGCTCGGAGGAGAAATGGAGCGCCGCCGGGCTGCTCGCCGCGGTGGTCGCGCTCAACCTGATCGCGGTGTGGATCAATGTCCGCCTCAATCTGTGGAACAAGGATTTCTATGACGCGCTGCAGGCCTATGACTGGAATAATTTCTGGTACCAGCTGGGCATCTTCAGCCTGATCGCCGCGTGCTGGATCACCGTCGCGGTCTATCAGCTCTATCTGCGCCAGATCCTGCATATTCGCTGGCGGCGCTGGATGACCCAGCGCTCGCTGCATGGCTGGCTCAGCCACCAGGCGTATTACCGCATCCAGATCGACCAGTCGACGACCGACAACCCCGACCAGCGCATTGCCGACGACCTCGACAGCTTCACCTCGCTCAGCCTGTCGCTGTCGTTGGGGCTGCTCAACTCGGCGGTCACCCTGGTGTCCTTCCTGTTCATCCTGTGGAGCCTGTCCGGCCCGCTGGTGATCCCGCTGGGCGGCAGCGCTTCGTTGACCATTCCCGGCTATCTCGTGTTTGCCGCGTTCTTCTACGCGGTGGCCGGCACCTGGCTGACCCGCAAGATCGGCCATCCGCTGGTGCGGCTGATGTTCAACCAGCAGCGCTACGAAGCCGATTTTCGCTTCAGTCTCGTGCGGCTTCGCGAACACGCCGAAAGCGTCGCGTTCTACCGCGGCGAAGAGCACGAGTTCGCCGTCTTCGGCGACCGCTTCCATCGCGTCGTCGACAATTTCTGGGGCATCATCCGTCGGCGCAAGCGGTTGACATGGTTTACCGCCGGCTACCAGCAGGTGGCGCTGATCTTCCCGTTCCTCGTCGCTTCGCCGCAATATTTCGCCAAGAAGATCCAGCTCGGCGGGCTGATGCAGGTGATCTCGGCGTTCGGCCATGTGCAGGACGCGCTCTCCTTCATCATTACCAGTTATACCTCGATCGCCGAGTATCAGGCGGTGGTCGAGCGCCTCGCCGGGTTCCACGGCCGGCTCACCGCGATCGCCAACGCCCAGGCAAAGCCGCAGCCGATCGCGATCGAGCGCAGCGGCGCCGGGATCGAGGTCGGCGCGCTCGATCTCGACCTGCCGGAAGGCGCAAAGCTGCAGCACGGGATCGCGCTGGCGGCGGGCGGGGCGAGCCCGGTGCTGATTACCGGGCCCACCGGCTCGGGCAAGAGCACGCTGTTGCGCGCCATCGCCGGGCTGTGGCCGTTCGGCCGCGGCCGCATCCGGTTGGCCGAAGGCACGGTGCTGTTCCTGCCGCAGCGTCCTTATCTGCCGCTCGGCACGCTGGCCGATGCGCTGGCTTATCCCGGGCGCGGCGCACGGCCGGACCATGACGCGATGGCCGCCGCCCTGCGCACGGTCGGCCTCGCCCATCTCGCCGACAGTCTCGACGAAGACGGCAACTGGGCGCAGCGCCTGTCGGGCGGCGAGCAGCAGCGGCTCGGCTTCGCCCGGGTGCTGCTCACCCGCCCGGAGATCGTCTTTCTCGACGAGGCGACCTCCGCGCTGGACGAGCCGTCGGAAACTGCGCTCTATCGCCTGTTGCGCGAAGCCGATTGGCGGCCGACCATCGTTAGCGTCGGCCATCACGGCTCGTTGAAGCGGTTTCACGAGACGGTCGTCGATCTCGGACCGGGCAAGGTGTCCGAGGCGGCGCAATAGGAGACGGAAGACGACATGAACGACGGCGACGACCCGCTGCGCTCGGTGCGCATCGGCAAGCTCGAGGCGCTGCGCGGGATGGGGGTCGACCCCTATCCGGTCGCTTTTGCGCGCAGCGACGAGGCGGCGGCGCTCGAGGCGCGCTATGCCGAGCTGCCGGCCGGCCGCGACAGCGGCGACGCGGTGCAGGTCGCCGGCCGCATCCTGGCGATCCGCAATAGCGGGATGTTTATCGACCTGCACGACACGTCGGGAAAAATCCAGATCTTCGGACACAAGGATTTTCTCCCCGCGGAAGGGCTGGCGCTGCTCAAGCTGCTGGACATCGGCGACGTCATCGGGGTCGCGGGACAGGTGCGGCGCACTCCGCGCGGCGAGCTCACCGTCAACGCGACGGCGCTGACATTGCTGGCCAAGGCGCTGCGGCCGCTGCCGGAGAAATATCACGGACTTTCCGACATCGAGCTGCGCTACCGCCAGCGCTATGTCGACCTGATCGTCAACCCGCAAAGCCGCGCGACCCTGCGGCAGCGCAGCCGGGTCGTCGCCGAGATGCGGGCGTTCCTCTTCGAACGCGGCTATGTCGAGGTCGAGACGCCGATGCTGCACACGATCCCCGGCGGCGCCTCGGCGAAACCGTTCGTCACCCATCACAATGCGCTCGACATGGAGCTCTACCTGCGCATCGCGCCGGAATTGCACCTCAAGCGGCTGATGGTCGGCGGGCTCAGCGACAAATTGTTTGAAATCAACCGCTGCTTCCGCAACGAGGGGCTGTCGCCGCGCCACAACCCCGAGTTCACCTCGCTCGAGCTTTACGAGGCGTATGTCGATTACACGGCGATGATGAGCCTCACCGAGACCCTCATCGCCCAGGTCGCCGAGCGGGTCTGCGGCGGCACCGCGATCAGCTATGGCGGTCGTGAGATCGACCTCACGCCGCCCTGGCCGCGCCGGACGATGGCCGAGCTGGTGGCGGAGGCGACCGGGATCGATTTCATGGCGCTCGATGGCGCCGCGGCGCGCGCCGCGGCGAACCGGCTCGGCGCCGAACTCGACGAGGCCGCCGGCTGGGGTCACGCGCTCGAAGCCGCCTTTGGGCTGCGGGTCGAGGATCGGCTGATCCAGCCGGTCCACGTCACCGGCTTTCCGCGCGATATTTCGCCGCTGGCCAAGGCCGACCGCAACGACCCGCGCCTCGTCGAGCGGTTCGAGACCTATGTCTACGGCTGGGAGATCGCCAACGCCTTCTCCGAGCTCAATGATCCTCTCGACCAGCGCCGCCGCTTCGAGGCGCAGATGCTGGCGCGCGCCGCCGGGGACGAGGAGGCGCAGCCGCTCGATGAGGATTTTGTCGCCGCGCTCGAATACGGATTGCCGCCTTGCGGCGGGCTTGGCGTCGGCATCGACCGGCTGGTCATGCTTTTGACCGACAGCCCGTCGATCCGCGACGTCATCGCCTTTCCGACGATGCGGCCGCGCTAGTCCTTGTCGGCGCCTGCCGACCGGCCGGCTAAGGGCATTTGCCGGCTAGAGGCATTTGATCGTCCAAATCGTCGTGGTGTCGGTGCTGTCGGTGGCGCGGTCGACCCCGCCTTTATGGCTCTCGCTGTTGAGCACGCGGTAGCCGCCCGGGCAGAGCTGGCCGGCGAGACGCCGGTTGGGACCGTCGGCGCCGCCGGGGATGCCGGGGCTGTCGATGCGATAGGTGCGGTCGCCGATCCGGCTCGCCGATGATTCGCTGCAGGCGACCAGCGCGAGGGCGATAAGCGGCAGCAGGTAGCGCATGCAAAGGCTCCGGTGTGGAAATGACACCGCCGGATTATACCATGCCGGCGAGGCTGCAAAGAGGCGATCGGGGGATCAAGGCACGGGCGCAATGTTTTGGCCGAGGGTTCGCGAAAGCGTGTTTTGTCAGCGGCCGCGAGCCGGCTTAACCTGTGATTATCATCCGGAAGTCGCGTCCGGCCCGACCCATTGCTGCAAGGGGCGCGGAGGGTGCTTTCGGACCAGTCAGGGAGGAAGGCAGATGGCCACCCGCCGCAATCTTCGCCGTCATCTGCCGCTCGCGGGTTTCGGCGCCGCGATGCTGGCGCTCGCCGGCTGCGCCGCCCCGGTCCAGGTGGCGCAAGCGCCGGCGGGGCCGATCCCGCCAGGCCAGGCGCGGATCTGGTTCTACCGCGAGTACGAGCCTTCGGTCAGCCGCAACTTCGCCAATATCGATCTCAACGGCGCCCGGGTGGCGACGGTGCCGCCCTTTGGCGCGGCGATCTATCGCGATGTAGCGCCCGGGCATTATCTCATCTCGCCGGAAAGCATGGGCAGCGACGTCAATCAATCGAAGGAAATCGACCTGCGCCCCGGCCAGGAGGTGTTTGCCAAGGTTCTGGCCGACAATACCTGGGTGTCGGGCGGGGACCTCAACGATTACCATCGCGACACGTTTTATATTTCGCTGATCCCGCCCGAAGTCGCCCGGGCCCAGATCGCGCTCAACCGATAACGGCTTTTCGATCGCAGGCGGCTTTTCGATCGGAAGTCGCGGCAAGACTCAGAAATTTTCGAGGCTGAGCACCTCGCTGTCGTAGTCATAGGCGAAGATTTCGGCGTGCCGGCCCCAATTGATCAGGGTATCGAGCACGCGCTCCGCCTCCTCCTCGGAGAGGTGGTCTTCAAGCTCCCGCAGGAAGCGGGCGGCCGGGGCGCG
>DASQGR010000062.1:0-21613 GCA_035632515.1 Allostellaceae bacterium
CCTGCAGGTCGACGGCGAAGTTTCCGGCGCGCTCCGCCTCCATCCACGGTCCAGTCGGCATCATCTTCTGGGTCACCTTGATGCCGATCTTGCTCCACTCGTCGACCGCCCAGATCCCGACATACTTATAGGGCTGGTCGACGGCGCGGTTGAGGAGCTCGAAGGTCAGGTTCTCGGCGCCCGCCTCCTTCAGCAGCCGCTTGGCTTCCGCGCGCGATTTCTCGATGTCGGCCCCGAACCCGGCGATCGTCATCAATTCGTCCTTGTTGGCAGCCAGCGGGTCGCCCGGGAAGACGATGCTGCCGACGGTCCTGACGTCGGCGATCTTCGACAGCGCCGGGACGCCATGCCAGCGGTCGATAGCCAGGGTCAGGGCGCGCCGCACCCGCACGTCGTCGAACGGCTCGACCTTTTCGTTGATGGTGACGACGCTGCCGCAGTTCCAGTCGCTTTCCTGGATTGCGATCTTGTCGCCGAGCTCGCTTTGCAGCTCGTCGCGGGCCGATGGCGGGAAGCCGCGAAATTCGATCGCGGCGCGGTCGGCGCGGATCGCGTCGATGCGGGTCGCCTGTTTTGCCGCGTAGATTCCGGTGAAGCCGTCGAGGTAGGGTTTGTCCTTGACGTAGTAATCGGGGTTGCGCACGCCCTTGATCGACTGGCCAGTCTCATATCCCGCGAACTTGAACGGGCCGGACCCCATGATGTTCTTCTCATACCAATGCGGGTCCTTATCGAGGATCTTCTTTTCGTAGATCCAGGCGTAAGGGTCGGCGAGCGCCGGCAGGAACGCGCTCGTTGGGAATTTGAGATGGAAGACGACGGTCGACGCGTCCGGCGCCTCGACCTTGTCGACCATCATGAAGTTGCTCGCGCGCGGGCTGAGCACGCCCTCGGAGGGCTGGATAATCTCCTGCCAGCTCTTGGCGACATCCTCGGCGGTCAGCGGCGAGCCGTCGTGGAACTTGACGCCGCTGCGGATCTTGAAGGTGTAGGTCGTGCCGTTGTCGGTCGGCTTCGGCATCTCGGTGCACAGGTCGCAGGCGAAATCCGTGGTCGATGACGGATTGTCCGGGTTGATGCGGATCAGCACGCTGTAAAACGGTGCGCCGGTGTGCATCGTCGCAAAGGTGGTCTCGCGGTGGCCATCGAAGCTCGGCGGCGCGTCGGACGGGATCATGTAGGTGAGGGTCCCACCGTGTTTCGGCGTCTCCGCCGCGATAGCCGGTGCAGCCGCCATCAGGATCGCGGCCGCTCCGGCCAATCCCACGCGCAATGCGACACTCATCCCGCCCTCCCTATGCTGCGGCGCCGGCAAGTATCGCCGATGCCGATCCTATCTGCTTATCGAGCCGACTACTTATCGAGCCAAACTGTCCCCAGATCCTGATTGAGGTAATGGCTGGGACCGATCTTCCACCCTTTGACGTAGGAGCGATAGGGGACGATCCGTTGCCACCACAACAGGAAGATGCCATGCGCCTGATCGTCCAGTACGTATTTGTTGAACTCGAGCAAAAGTGCCTTCTGCTTTGACTTGTCGAGCTCGCGCAACATCTTGTTGTACAGCTCGACCTCGTGCTCGTCCTCGAAATTGCCGTAGTTCCCGGCGGAAATCGTGTGCGGCAGGTATTTGCCGACATCGGCCAGCGGATTGACCACGTTCTGGCAATTGCCTTCGACGGTCACGTCGAAATCTTCGGCCCGCATTGCGGCAAACCACGGCCCGGTCGGCAGCACGCGCTGGGTGACGTGGAGGCCGATCTTGCTCCACTGATCGACCACCCAGATGCCGTAGTATTTGTAAGGCTGGTCGGTAGAGCGATTGAGCAAGGTGAAACTGAGGTTTTCGGCGCCGGCTTCTTTCAGCAGCCGCCTCGCCTCGGCCCGCGATTTTTCGATGTCGGGCCAATAGCCGGCGATTTTCTCGAGTTCCTCTTTGGTTGGCGCCAGTGGCGAACCCGGGAAGGTGAGGCCGCCGACCGTATGGACGATCGCGATCTTGGAGAGTTCGGGCGCGCTGCCCCAGCGATCGAGCGCCAGGGTCAGGGCGCGTCGGACCCGCACGTCGTCGAACGGCTTTTTCTTATGGTTCGGCGTGATCAGGCCGCCGCAATTCCAGTCGCTCGTCTGCACCGCGATCTTGTCGCCGAGCGCCTGTTGCAGTTCGTCGCGCACCGTCGGCGGAAAGCCGCGGAACTCGATCGCCGCGCGGTCGCTGCGGATCGCCTCGACCCGGGTGACCTGCTTGTCGGCATAGACGCCGGTGAAGCCGTCAAGATACGGCAGCCCCTTGTGATAGTAGTCGGGGTTGCGCACGCCCTTGATCGACTGGCCGGTTTCATATCCCGCAAACTTGAACGGGCCGGAGCCCATGATGTTCTTCTCGTACCAGTGCACGTCCTGGTCGAGCTTTGCCTTGCTGTAGATCCAGGCGTAAGGGTCGGCGAGCGCCGGCAGGAACGCATCGGTGGCGAATTTTAGCCGGAAGACGACGGTGCTGGGGTCGGTCGCCTCGACCTTGTCGACCATGACGAAGTTGCTCTGGCGCGGGCTGACCACGCCTTCTGGCGGAAAGATGATCTTGTTCCAACTCGCCGCGACATCCTCGGCGGTCAGCGGCGTGCCGTCATGGAATTTGACCCCCTGGCGGATCTTGAAGGTCCAGGTCTTGCCGCCGTCGGTCGGCTTGGGCAATTCGGTGCACAAATCGCAGACGAGGTCAGGCGATCCCGGATCCATCGGGTTGACCCGGATCAGCGTGCTGTAGAACGGCGCGGCCGAATGGATCGTCGCGTAGGTTTCCTCGCGCTGGGCGTCGAAGCTTGGCGGCGAGTCGGCGGGGATCATGTAGGTCAGGATGCCGCCGCGTTTCGGCGTCTCGTCGGCGATTGCCGGCAGTATCCACACCAATGCCAGCGCAGCAGCAAGACCCGCCGATCGCGACAGCCGCATTCCCATTTCGACCTCCCTGTTCTCCGACGCCTTTTGTTGGCGTCAGTATGTCATTTATCGAGCCAGATCGTTGCCAGGTCCTGGTTCAGGAAGTGGCTCGGGCTGATTTTCCAGCCTTTCACGTACGAGCGATACGGGATTACCCGGTACCAGAAGGTCAGCGGCAATTCGTGCGCCTGGGTATCGACCACATATTTCTCGAATTGGCGCATCAGCACCCGCTGCTTTGCCGGGTCGGCCTCGTGCAGCATCTTCTGGTACAGGTCGATCTCCGGCTGGTCTTCGTAGCCGCCGTAATTCTCGGTATAGACCGTGTGCGGCAGGTATTTGCCGATATCGAGCACCGGATTGACGACGCTTTGGCAGTTCGCCTCCATCGTCACGTCGAAATTGCCGGTGCGCATGCCTTCGAACCACGGGCCGGTCGGGACGACCTTCTGCGTCACCTTGAGCCCCACCTTGCTCCATTCGTCGACGACGAAGGTGCCGACGTACTTGAAGGGCTGGTCGACGTCGCGGTTCAGCATCTCAAAGCTGAGGTTCTCCGCGCCGGCCTCCTTCAACAGGCGCCTCGCTTCGGCGCGGGACTTCTCGATGTCCGGCCAGAAACCGGCGATCTGCTGCAGTTCCTCCTTGGTGGCCGCCAGCGGCGAGCCCGGGAAGACGATGCCGGCGACCGTATGCACGATCGCAATTTTCGACAGTGCCGGGCCGCCCTTCCACTGATCGATCGCCAGGGCCAGGGCGCGCCGCACCCGGACGTCGTCGAACGGCTTTCTCTTGTGGTTGAAGGTGAGCAGGTTGCCGCAGTTCCAGTCGCTGCTCTGTACGGCAATCTGGTCGCCGAGCTCCTTGACCAGCTGATCGCGCGCCGAAGGCGGCATGCTGCGGAATTCCATCGCCGCGCGGTCGGCGCGGATCGCATCGACCCGGGTGGCCAGCTTCGGCGCCAAAATCCCGACAAAGCCGTCGAGATACGGCAACCCCTTGTGATAGTAGTCGGGGTTGCGCTCGCCCTTGATCGACTGGCCGGCGTCGTAGCTGACGAATTTGAACGGACCCGACCCCAGGATGTTCTTTTCGTACCAGTGCGGGTCCTGGTCCAGCTTTGCCTTGCTGTAGATGTAGGCGAACGGGTCGGCGAGGGCGGGAAGAAACGCCGTCGTCGCGAACTTCAAGTGAAAGACGACGGTGGCCGGGTCGGGGTTTTCGACCTTGTCCACCATGTCGAAATAGGCGCGCCGCGCGCTCGTCACGCCGGCCGGCGGAAAGATGATCTTGTTCCAGCTCGCGGCGACATCGGCGGCGGTGAGCGGTGACCCGTCGGTGAACTTGACCCCGTCGCGGATCTTGAACGTATAGGTCTTGCCGTCGTCGGTCGGCTTGGGGATTTCACTGCACAGATCGCAGACAAAATCGGTGGTCGATGACGGGTTCTGCGGATTGATGCGGATCAGCACGCTGTAGAAGGGGGCGACCGCGTGCATCGTCGCGTAGGTCGCCTCCCGATGCCCGTCAAAGCTGGGCGGCGCGTCGGCTGGAATCAGATAGGTCAGCGTGCCGCCGTGCTTCGGCGCTTCGTCCGCAAGGGCGCAGAGGGGGACGAGCGCGGAGATGGCCGCGACGACGATCCAGGAAGCGAGTGCCCTCGCTCCCCGTGCCTTCGATCCCATCCCCGCCTCCCTGCGTTGGTTTCTTATGATCGCCGCGGCGCGTTACTTGTCGAGCCAGATCGTCGCCAAATCCTGGTTGAGGTAGTGGCTCGGGCTGACCTTGAACCCCTTCACATAAGAGCGGTAGGGGATGATGCGGTTCCACCAGATGATCTTGGTGGCATGCGCCTCGGTGTCCATGACCAGCTTCTCGAAGGCGGTCATTTCGGCATGCTGCTTCTGCGGGTCGGTCTCGTGCAGCATCGTGTTGTAGAGCTCGACCTCCTTGGGGTCCTCGTAATAGCCGTAATTCTCGGAGCTGATCGAGGTCGGCAGGTAGGGCTGCACGTCGAGGAGCGGGTTCACCGTGCTGTGGCAGATCGGATAGTGCACGGCAGCGAAATTGCCCGTGCGCATGGCTTCGAACCACGGACCGGTCGGCACCACCTTCTGGGTGACGTGCACCCCGATCTTGCTCCACTGGTCGACGAGCCAGATGCCGACATATTTGTACGGCTGGTCGACATCGCGGTTCAACAGCTCAAAGCTCAGGTTTTCCGCGCCGGCTTCCTTGAGGAGCCGCTTCGCCTCCGCCCGCGACTTGTTGATGTCGGGCCAGAAGCCGGCGATTTCATGAAGCTCGTCCTTGCTCGCGGCGAGCGGCGAGGTCGGGAAGACGATGCCGCCGACCTGCTTGACGATGGCGATCTTCGACAGGGCTTCGGCGCCGCCCCAGCGATCGATCGCGAGCGACAGCGCGCGACGGACGCGGACATCGTCAAACGGCTTGTGCTTGTGATTGAAGAACAGGTCGCTGCCGCAGTTCCACACGCTCTCCTGCACCGCGATCTGGTCGCCGAGCTCCTTTTTCAGCTCGTCGCGGGCCGAGGGCGGCAGGCCGCGGAACTCGATCGCGGCGCGGTCGGAGCGGATCGCATCGACCCGCGTCGCCTGCTTTGGCGCGAGAATGCCGACGATCGCGTCAAGGTAGGGCTTGCCCTTGTGATAATAGTCCGGGTTGCGTTCTCCCTTGATCGACTGGCCCGCGTCGTAGCTCACGAACTTGAACGGGCCCGACCCCATGATGTTCTTTTCGTACCAGTGCGGACCCTTGCTCGGGTCGTCGAGGATCTTCTTCTCGTAGATGTACGCGAACGGATCGGCGATTGCCGGCAGGAAGGCGTTGGTCGCGAATTTCAGGTGGAACACGACGGTGTGGGGGTCGGGCGCTTCGATCTTCTCGACGAGCTCCCGATAGTTGCTGCCGCGCGCGCTGAACACGCCCTCCGGCGGAAATACGATCTCGTTCCAGCTCGCCGCCACGTCGTCCGCGGTCAGCGGGGAGCCGTCGTGGAACTTGACCCCGTCGCGGATCTTGAAGGTGTAGGTCTTGCCGTCATCGGTCGGCTTCGGCATCTCGGTGCAGAGGTCGCAGACGAAATCGGTGGTCGAGGCCGGGTTTTCCGGATCGACGCGAACCAGGACGCTGTAGAACGGCGCAGTCGCATGCACGGTCGCGTAGGTCTGCTCCCGGTGGCCGTCGAAGCTCGGCGGCGCGTCGGCCGGGATCATGTAGGTCAGCGTGCCGCCGTGTTTCGGCGTCTCCGCGGCCGAGGCCGGCAGCGCCAGCACAGCGGCCAGCCCGGCGCCAATCCCCGCGCCGATCAACAATTTTTTGGTTTTCATTGGCGTCCCTTCCTAGCGACCTATTCTTACCATCAAGAATTCAACTGACCTGGCTGCAGGCGACCCAATGGCCGGGGCGCAGCTCGCGCAGCGGGGGGAAAGCCTGCTGGCACGCGGGAACCGCGATCGGGCAGCGCGGGTGAAAGACGCACCCCGCCGGCGGATTGATCGGGCTCGGCACCTCGCCCGACAGCGGCTGGAAGCTGCGGTCGGCCTCGACCGTCGGGTCGGGCACCGGCACCGCCGCCAGCAGCGCGCGGGTATAGGGGTGGAGCGGGTTGTCGAAGACTTCGTCGCAACTCGCCAGCTCCACGACGTGTCCCAGATACATCACCGCAACGCGCTGGCACAGATGCCGCACCACCGAGAGATCATGGGCGATGAACAGGTAGGTGAGGTTGAACTTGTCGCGCAAATCCTCGAGCAGGTTGATGACCTGGGCCTGGATCGACACGTCGAGCGCCGACACCGCCTCGTCGCAGACGATGAATTCCGGATCGACCGCCAGCGCCCGGGCAATGCCGACGCGCTGGCGCTGGCCGCCCGACATCTCGTGCGGGTAGCGGTCGGCGAAATTCGGGTTGAGCCCGCATACCGAAAGCAGCTCGCGCACCCGCGCGGTGCGTTTGGTAGCGTCCGGCTCGATCCCGTGCACCCGCATCGGCTCCGACAGGATCGAGCCGACCTTCTGGCGCGGGTTGAGCGAGCTGTACGGGTCCTGGAAGATCACCTGGATGCGCCGCCGCAGCGCCACCAGCGAGCGCCGGTCGAGACCGGCGATGTCGACCCCATCGTAAAGGATCGCGCCCTCGGTGGGCTTTTCCAGCCGCAGGATGCAGCGCCCCATCGTCGTCTTGCCGCAGCCGCTCTCACCGACAAGGCCCAGGGTCTCGCCGCGCTGGATGGTCAGGCTGACCCCGTCGACCGCCTTGACGTCACCGATCTTGCGGCGGGCGATGATCCCCTCGGTGATCGGGAAATGCATTTTGAGGCCGCGGACCTCGAGCAGCGGCTTCGTGTCGACAGCGGCGGCGACGCTCATGCCGCTGTGCTCGGTTCGAGCGCCAGTTCCCGGCTGCGGAAGCAGGCGGCGAACTGGCCGGCCTCGCCGACCGGTTCGAGCGGCGGCGCGGCAAGCGCGCATTGCTCGACGGCAAACCGGCAGCGCGGGCGGAACGAGCAGCCCTGGCCGAGGCGGGTGAGGTCGGGTGGCGAGCCCTCGATCGGATCGAGCCGGGCTTGGCGCGGCCGGTCGAGGCGCGGCACCGACTTCAACAGCGCGATCGTGTAGGGGTGGTGCGGCGTGTGATAGATCGCCGCGGAGCTGCCGCTTTCGACGATGCGGCCGGCATACATCACATTCACCCGGCGGGCATAGCGGGCGACGATGCCGAGATTATGAGTGATGACGATCAGCGCCACGCCGAGCCGCCGGGTCAGCTGCTGCATCAGTTCGAGGATCTGCGCCTGGATCGTCACATCGAGCGCGGTGGTCGGCTCGTCGGCGATGATCAGCTTGGGCTCGCAGGTGAGCGCGATCGCGATCATGATACGCTGGCGCATCCCGCCCGACAGCTGATGCGGGTATTGCTTGAGCCGGCGCTGCGGGTCGGAAATGCCGACCAGGCCGAGCAGTTCGGTCGCCCGCGCCTCCGCCGCGGCGCGGTCGGCGCCGCGATGCTGCTCGAGCGTTTCGGTAATCTGGCGGCCGATCGTCAGCACCGGGTTGAGCGACGTCATCGGCTCCTGGAATACCATGCCGATCTCGCCGCCGCGGACCTCGCGCATCTCGTCCTCGGAGAGCCGCATCAGGTCGCGGCCGTTGAACAGGATCTCGCCACCGACGACCCGTCCCGGCGGATCGGGGATCAGACGCAGGATCGATAGCGCGCCGACCGACTTGCCGGAACCGCTTTCGCCGACGATGGCAACGGTTTCACCCGGATCGACCGTATAGGAGATCCCGTCGACCGCACGGACCAGCCCGGCCCCGGTGCGGAACTCGGTGCGCAAGTTGCGGACTTCCAGCAATGGCGGCAACGACGGCGTCCCCTCGAACCTTACGTGAACCTGACGGTGCTTTTTTCGTTGCGCCGTTGGTAGCGGTGGCGAGCAAAGCTGTCAATGTCGGCGCGGTTGCCAGCCGCCGGATGGGGAGTTTCCGCCCGGAATTTAGGCAATATGCCGCAGTCGAGCGGGCGCAATCCGTGCAGACGCCGCGAATTCGCTCGCCGGCACGTATTTGGCGGGATGCCGCAGCCCCCGTTATTGTGCCGCGGGGCGAGGCGCCGGCAATCGCCGGACCGCGGGCGATAGAGCCTTCAATGCGATATGAATTGCCTGCTGTCGACGGAATAGCAGCCGGCTGGCGCCGTTATGCGAGCGGCCGGGCTCATGGGGCCAACGCGCCGCATCCGCTGCACACCCCAACCGGAGGGAGACTACATGATACGGAACAGTGGCCGGGTAATCGTGATCGTCGCGGCGCTGGCGCTTGCCGGTTGCGGGGTGTCGCCGGGATGCCGCGCCGTCAGCACGGGAGCGCTTGGTGCCGGCACCGGCGCGGCGATTGCCGCGGTAGCGGGCGGGCCAATCGGATTGGCGGCGGCGATCGGCGGTGCCAGCGGTGCGGTTGCCGGTGCGGCGACGCCGCCGGGGGCGGCCTATCTCGGTCCTTCGCCGTTCTGCTACTGAAATGGTTGCATAGGCGGAACCTTTTTGCCGCGTGGCCGTTTTCGGCGCTCAAACCTCCTGGAGAGCATAGATGCGCGCATCCCTCAGCTGTATTGTCGGCGCGGTGGGAATCGTCGCCGCCGGCTTGGCGTCGCCCGCTTCAGCCGACGATCTGAATTCGGTCGTCCGCACGCTTAACAACATTCTCAACCCAGGCGATGCCCAGCGGCTCGAAGATCAGGCGAGGCGCAACCGGCGCCCCGACGAGGAGCGTTACTGGCATAATTATCGGATGGGGCTCGAGGAACAGCGGCGCGAACGGGCCGGCGGCGGCGAGCGCTATTCCAATCGGATCGGCCCCGAAGATGCCCGCCGCCTGGAGGAACAGGCGCGCCGCAACGGACGCTGGGAGGAGCAACGCTACTGGCACAATTACGCGGCCGGGTTGGAAGGCCCGCGTCCCGCCGGCCGGGGTGAAGCCGGTCCCCAGTATCGCGAAGGCGGCCAGTATTCGAACCGGATCGGCCCCGAACAGGCTCGTAGCCTGGAAGAACAGGCGCGCCGCAACGGACGCTGGGAGGAGGCGCGCTATTGGGCCGAGTATCGTTCGGGTCTTGAAGGGCGGCCGCGGTAACGCTTAGCGGGCGCCGGGATAGATGTCGGCGCCGTAGGCGCGGCGGATATCGTCGAGCAGGCTGCCGGTCGGCGGCGCGTAGGTGAGCCGTTTGCTGGTGAACCCGCCGGTCAGCGTCCGCATGTTGACCGCCAGTTCGCCGATCTTGACCAGCGCATAGAGGCCGTTGACCACCGGTGCGCCGTCGACCTCGTGGATGGCGGCATCCGCAAGAATTGTCATGACGATGCCGCCGGCCGGGATGACGCATTCCGCACCCTTGGCGAGGCCCAGCCGTGCGGCGTCGCGGAATTGCTCGATGACCGCATCCCGCACGGCCGCGTCGTCGAAGGCGCGGTCGAACTCGGCGGCGCGCTCGACCTGCATCCGGTCGATCGATGCCAGCCGGCCCGATAGCCCGTAGGAGGCGATGTTCTCGGTCACCCGCCGCGCGAATTTCGGGTTGACGTTGACCACCGAAAAACTGGCGCCCATCAGACAGGCGAGGTGCACCGACGCCTCGCACAGGCCCAGTACCGGGATGTTGAGCAGCTCGCGCAGCGCGTGCAGGCCGGGCTCGAAGATGTTGCCGATAAGGAAGGCGTCATAGCCCTCGCGCTCGGCCTTGAGCCCGTTGTCGAGGATTTCCGCGGTGTCGAGATATTCGAGATAGCGGTACTGGTCGGCGATCGCCTTGCCCGGGCTGAGCCCGTGAACCGCGACGGTGGTGCCCGGCGCCGCGGCGCGTTGCAGGATCGCCGCCAGTTTTTGCGCGTACGGGCCGCCGGCCCCACGGCGGCTCGCGCCGAGGCTTTGGTAAAAGAGCCGCATCTAGCTTAAATGGTCAAAAAATCGACAAGGGTGAGGTTTGGCATGGAGCAAAGGGATCATGTGCTGTGCCATGTGTATTTGCTCATCGTTGACACGGGAAAGCCGAGCGCAATGCCGTCACAGCTGCGGCTGACTGGTGGAACTGCAAAAATTGTGGATTAGCATTCGCCCAATTCACATACGCCTTAGCTAAGGAATCTAACGTTAAGCCGCTTGCTGGAAAACAAAAATTTGCTTCATAACCGCCCACGTGCGCCCCGCCGACAAATCCATCCCATATACCCATAAGGTACTGTCCGCAACCATAGTACTGTAGCATCTTTTCACTCTCACTATTACTCCCAACTCCGGCACATTGTTTATATAAATCCATTCCCGAGGCGTTGCTTACCTCTTCTGATTTTGCATTGTGTGAAATCCACAATGTAGCCAAAAACAATATTGTATGACGAATTACCATCCGGTGATGGCTCCCGTGTTAGTCACCTCACACTCCGAACGTAAAGCGGCTGCCGGTATTGGCCAGCACCAGCCGGTCAGGCATTTCCTGCGCGATCCGGGCGGTGAAATTGCGGCCGGTGCAGTGCATCGGGATCACGATGTCGGGATCGAGCGCCTTCAGCTCGGCGATCGCGTGATCGAGATAGTCGGGCGGCGCGACCCCGAGATGAAACCCGCCGACCACCGCGTGCAGCTTCGACACCCCCGACACCGCCATCGCCGTCCTGATCGCGTTGATGAATCCGGAATGGCTGCACGAGGACAGCACGACCAGCCCGCGCCCCTCGACGATATAGCAGGTGGCGTGTTCGTCGGGATGACGGTCGGGCACCAGCCGGCCGCGCCGCTCGGCCTCGGTGAAATGGTCGGCCGGGGTCGGCTCGACCAGCGTGTTGGGCAGCACGTGTTCGAACGAGTTCCGCTCGATCATGCCGGTGGTGAAGGCGCCGGCGAGGGCGTGCGCATGGTCGCAGCACACGGTCTCGATCCGCGCTGCGGCCAGCGCCGCCTCGTCGAGCGCGCCCCACGAGGTCGGCTCGGCATCGCGCGAGCCGAGCCATTTCTCGCGAAAGGTTAGGTCACCGCCAGCGTAGAGCTTGAGATCGCCCTTCATCTGCCCGCGATGGTGCTGCACAAAGCCGACCAGCCCGCCATAGTGGTCGCGATGCGAATGACTGAGAATCAGCCCATCGAGCCTGTCGGCGGCGATGCCGAGCAGGTCGAAATTGCGCAGCAGGATCTCGGGCGTATAGCCGAAATCCAATAAATACTGACCTTTACCGGTCTTGTTTTCGCTTTCGAGATGAAGCGACAATCCCCATTCGCCGGCCAGGGTCGATGTCTCTCGCCCGCGGATGCGCGAGACATGCTCGATCCGGCACAGCGGGTGGGTCGCCTTCGGCATGAACTGGTCGAAATACGAATCGACGACCAGCCGCACCGACAGGGACCGCACGGTTGGCGGCTGGAACGGCTCGGATGTCGTCAGCGCCATGTCTCGTCTCCCGCGATTGCCGCTAGAGGCTCGCTGCTCGGTGACGCAAGGTCAAGCATCGGGCATGATGGGGGCATGGACGATGCACTCGGGCTGCCGGAAGGCGCCTTCGACAAAATCGATTCGGAAGACGACGCGGTCTTCTACGAACCGGCGCGGCTGGTGCTCCACATCGATAACGGGGCCGTCAGGGCGCTGACCAATTTCTACCGCACAATCCTTCCGGCCGGCGGCGTCTTGCTCGACCTGATGTCGAGCTGGGTCAGCCACCCGCCGACGGACATCGACTACGCCGAGGTGATCGGCCATGGCATGAACGCCGAGGAGCTGGCCGCCAATCCGCGCCTTTCGCGCCGGTTCGTGCAGAACCTCAACCGCGATCCCGTCCTGCCGCTGGCCGGTGCCAGCGTCGATGCGGCGATGATCTGCGTCTCGATCCAATATCTGCAGCAGCCGGTGGCGGTGCTGCGCGAAATCGCCCGCGTGCTGCGGCCCGGCGGACCGGTGGTCGTCGGCTTCTCGAACCGCTGCTTTCCGACCAAGGCGGTGGCGATCTGGCATCGGCTCGACGACAAGGGCCACGCCAAGCTGGTCGAGCTCTACCTGCAGCATGCCGGCTTTGCCCAGGTCGAGACCCGGCAGCTCGCGCATTGGATCGAGGACGAAAGCGACCCGATGATCGCGGTGATCGGCCGCCGCCCATGACCGAGAGCCCATGACCGGGAGGCGGATGACGGGGAGGCGGATGACTGGGAGGCGCCATTTCGCCGCGATCGGTGCGGCGGTGGCCCTTGGCTGCCTGCTGGCCGGCTGCAGCCTGACCCATCGGATCGGCGCCAGCATCAACCCCGACAGCCTCGGCCTGACCGATCGCTGCGCCAATATGATGCAGGCGGCAATGCCGTTTGCCGACATCGAGATCGGCAGCCGGTCCTCCCGGAATGTCGACCTCAACACCACCGTCGCGCGCGTTTCGGGCACCCGGACCGACCTGGCGAAGAATCCGCCGGTGTCGCCGGAGGTCGCGGCCGAATGCGAGTTTCGCGACAATATCCTCAGCGCGTTTCACTGGACCAAGGGCGGCCCGGTTCATTGAGCGCGGCCGACGCGGGCGCACATAGCCGGCCGCCGGCTGGTGATGTAGGCTCGGCCGGCGCGTAGATTCGGGGAGGGACATGATGCAGATCGGCACGCTTCTGCCGTTGGGCGATATCGGCGGCGCCCCCGCCGTGGTGACGGAATACGCCGAAGCCGCGCAGTCGATCGGCTATGACTTTGTCGAGGCGGCCGACCACGTCCTCGGGGTCAACGCGGCGAGCCGTCCCGGGTGGGACCGCAACGACAACGACGATCTGTTTCACGACCCGTTCGTGCTGTTCGGCTATCTCGCCGGGGTGACGCCCAAGCTCGGCTTTTCGACCGGCGTCTTGATCCTGGCTCAGCGGCAGACCGCGCTGGTGGCGAAACAGGCCGCCTGCCTCGACGCGCTGTGCGGCGGAAGGTTCCGGCTCGGGGTCGGGGTCGGCTGGAACGAGGTCGAATATGTCGGCCTCAACGAGAATTTCCACAATCGCGGCCGCCGCTCGGAAGAGCAGGTGCAGGTGATGCAAAAGCTGTGGGCCGAGCCGCACGTCAAGTTCGAGGGCCGCTGGCACCATATCGACGACGCCGGAATCAACCCGCGCCCGGAATCGGGCAAGGTGCCGGTATGGTATGGCGGGCACGTCGACCAGACGTTGCAGCGCGTTGCCAAATGGGGCGACGGCTGGATGCCCAATGCCTATCCGCCCGACCAGAGCGCCCTCGACGTGTTCGCCAGGCTGCGCGGCCTCACCGAGGCCGCCGGCCGCAACCCGGCCGATATCGGCATCGAGGTGTGGACCTCGATGGGCGCGGGCAGCGAGGCCGACTGGAACCGGGAAGCCAGGTTCTGGAAGCAGGCCGGGGTATCGCATATCTGCCTGACGACGACGTTCGATCGCCGACACCACAAGCGGCTCGCCGGGCACACGCTGTCGGACCATATCGCCGCGCTGAAGCGCTTCCACGCCGCCGTCGCGGATGCGCTGTAGCGTGACGGACCAGGAGAATGCCGATGACCATCACCGTCACACCCTTGCATCCGCATATCGGCGCCGAAGTCAGCGGGCTCGACGTCGCCGCGCCGCTCGGCAACGCGACGCTCGACGAGCTGTGGCAGGCGATCGACCGCCATTCGGTGCTGGTGCTGCGCCAGCAGTCGGTCACCGATGCGCAGCTCAAGGAATTTGCCGGCCGTTTCGGCGATCTGGAGATCGGCCGCGCCGCATTGCAGGGCGGCAAGCGGCGGCTCGACATCCCTGAGATCGGCGACATCTCCAACCTCGATGTCGACAGCAACATCCGCGCCCGCGACGATCGCCGCCGGCTCGACATGCTCGGCAACCGGCTGTGGCACACCGATGCGTCGTACATGCCCGTGCCGGTGGTGCTCGGCATGCTGTTCGCGGTGGCGGTGCCGCCGGCATCGCCGCTCGGCGGCGGCGAGACCGAGTTCGCCGACATGCGCGCCGCCTACGATGCGCTGCCCGACGACATGAAGGCGGCGATCGACGGGCTTGTCGTCGAGCACGACATCTTCTGGTCGCGCGGCCAGATCGGATTTACCGAGTTCCCGCCCGGCGAGCGCGAGAAGTACCCGCCTTCGCCGCAGCGCCTGGTGCGCCGCCATCCTGGCTCGGGGCGCAAGACCCTGTACCTGTCGGCGCATGCATCGCACATCGTCGGTTGGCCGGTGGCGGACGGCAGGCTGCTGCTGCATGACCTCAACACCCATGCGACGCAACGCCAGTTCGTCTACAGCCACCAATGGGCAAAGGGCGATCTGGTGATCTGGGACAATCGCTGCACCATGCATCGCGGCCGCCCGCATGACGAGAACGCGCCGCGCGACCTGCGCCGGGCGACGACGCTTGACGTCGGTTCGACCCTGGATGAGGCCGCCTAAGGCGCTAGCGGTTGCCCGTCCTGCCTGGGGCCGCGCTTAGGTCGCTGTAGCGGTAGTTCATGATACGCAGGCGTCGCGCCATCACCTGCATGACGACGAGCGCAAACTCCGGTTCGCTCGCGACAAGGTCGAGGAACCCGGGAACATCGATCTTGATCAATTGGGAATGGGTGCGAGCCAGCACGGATGCGCTTCGCCTCCCCTCATCGACGATGGCCAGTTCCCCGACAATGCCGCCGGGTGTGACGGTGTCGTAGACCGTGCTGCCTCGCATGACGTCGAGCGTGCCGGCCCTGACGACATAGAGCGCATCGGCCTCGTCGTTCTCTTGAAACAGAAAATCGCCGGGCCGAACCGAGACAAGCTCGATCACCCCCAGTAATCGAGAGATCCTTGCGACGTCCAGATGCCTTGCCATGGCGAATTACAGGCATCCGCGGCTTAACGATCGGTTACGTGAGCGTCAGACATCGCCGGCCGACTGTGTCGGCGCGCCGCGATCGGCCATCGCCGCCTGCCGCCGGCCCAGCCACAGCGCATTCAAGAGCCACAGCAGCGCGACCGGCATCGCCACCAGCGCGACCGCGCCGGCGCTTTCGCCAAAGCCGCGCAGCAGCGCCATCGACCATGCTCCGACCTGGTCGCCGAGCCGGTAGACGAAGGTGTCGATAAATGCCTTGGCTTTGTACCGGTCTTCGCGCGGCACTACGGTGAACAACACCTCGCGGGTCGGCCGGGCGATCGCGTAATCGCCGGCGCGGCGGAGCACTTGGAACACCGCTATCGTCGTCAAGCTCGGCATCACGGCGAGCCCGCCAAAGCCGGCAAAGGTCATCGCCGGCAGCAAGGCCAGCGCTACCCCCACCCCGAGCAGCACGATGATCCGCCCGGTGAAGAAGAGCTGCACCCCAAGGGTGAGGCAGTTGACCATCAGGTCGATGGCGGCGAAGAACGCCGTCTGCGCGCCGCGGTCGGTGAAGCTGTGCGCGACGATCCCGGCCTGCTGAAAATACAGAAAGGTCGAGCTGATCGCGAACAGCAGGATAAAGCCGCTGACCCCGAGCAGATAGGGCGAGCGGACCGCGTTGACGATGCCGCTGAAGACGCCGCCGCCGATGGGCCGCTCGGTTTCACCGGGCCGGTTATGCAGCGCCGGCGACAGACGCGACAGCCGTCCGACCGCGAAGACGGCGACCTCGAGCAGCACCGCGGCGCCAATCAGGAGCACGGTCGGCGGCACGTAACGGGCAAGCGTCGCCGTCGTCGCCGAGCCGGCTATGGCCCCGATCGTTGCCCCGGCGGCGATGAAGCCGAACAGCCGCTTGCCTTGCTCGGGGTCGAACAGGTCGACATTCATCTGCCAGAAGATCGAAACGACAAACAGGTTGTAGACCGAGACCCAGATAAAAAAGACGCGGCCGATCCACACCGTCTGCTCGGGACTTGCGACGTAGAGCGCCACTGCAAACAAGAGGATGTTGAGCGCAAAAAAGCGATAGGACAGCGGGATGAACCGGCTGCGCGGCAGGGTCTTCACCAGCCAGGCGAAGGGCAGGTTCAGCGCCAGCATGCCGAGGAGCGTGCCGGTAAACAGCCATTGCAGGTTTCCGACGCCGCCCGCGACCCCCATCTGGTCGCGGATCGGCCGCATGATGTAGTACGACGACAGCACCGCGAAGATGTAGAGCCAGCACCAGAACAGCACCTGCGCCTCTTCCGGGCGCACGTCGATGACCCGGCGCAGCAGCCGGTAGGCAACGCCGCCCTCGGCCGGAACGGTTACTGGTTCCGGCGGCATCGTGCTGGTGCGTGCCTGAGGTCGTGTCGCCGGGCAGCATTCCTCAGCATGTCGGGCATTCGTGATGGCGTCCTGCAGATTTCGGCGTGCTGAGGAAGCGGCGGCGCACCCGCGTTGGGGTCGCTACTTCAGGGTCGCGGCTATCTGCTTCAGCTCGGCCGGGCTGTGCTCGCCGCCGAGCGGCGTCCCGGGGACGAGGTACTTGCCCATCGCCAGCCCGCCGACAAGAACCGGCTCGAAGCCGATCTCGCGGATCAGGGCCTCCGCCAGCTCGATCGCGGCTTTGTCGTCGCCGGCGATCGGCACCCCAAGCTTGTCGCTTTTCTGGGCATTGTCCGCGAGCTTGCCGGAGCCGATCGCGTTGAAGGCGCGGACGATCTTCGCGCCCGGCAACAGCTTTGCCGTCATCAGCCCGGCGCCGCCCTGCTCGTTGACCGATTTGACGAAATCCTCGCCATCGCGGCGGGGGATCGGGTTGCTGACGTCGATCACCAATTTTTTGGCCGCGAGCGCTGCGCCGTGCTCCTTGCCGATCTCCGCGACGGCGGCGTACGGCACGACCAGCAGGACAACATCGGCAAAGGCCACCGCCTCGGCCACAGTGCCCGCCTTGGCATTGGGGCCGGCGCTTGCGACCAGCTCTTTCAGGTTCTCCGGGTGGCGCGAGGAAAACATCACCGGATGCCCGGCCTTGGCGAACAGGGTGCCGAGTGCGCCGCCCTCGCGGCCGGACCCGATCGTCGCGATCTTCAGCGATGTGATCGCCGGCGTCTGCGCCAGGACGGGAAACGGCAGCGCCGCGGCAACGACCGCACCGGCAAGACGCAGCATGTCGCGGCGGGCGAGATCGAGGGGGAAGCGGCTGGTCATGACCCTTTGCTCCGCTGTCGATGGGATGTGCCCGAATTGTACGGTGCCGCAGCCGCCGGCGCCCCTCACGATTGCGCTAGTTTCCCCGCGTCGTCGCCGGCGAGCGCCGCGATCGGCCTACTGCATACCTGCCTGCGGCGGGATGCGGACATGCTCGGGCCGCACCCCGAGCCCGATCAGCCGCGCCGGGATGCGCTGGAGGAAGGGGATGATGTTGAACAGGCTGATCGTCATGGGCGCCTTGATCGGCTGATCGGAGCGGAGCACCTTGTCGATCACGTTTTCCTGAATCGTCGTCTGCATCTTCTGGATCACCTTCATCGGGAAGGTGCGGCGGCGCTGGACCGCGTCCAGGTTCGCGGTGGTCAGCCGCTTTTCGCGCAGCGGCGCGGCAAGGATGTTGCCGGCGGCAACGGCGTCCTGCACCGCCAGATTGACCCCGACCCCGCCGATCGGCGACATCGCATGCGCCGCGTCGCCAATGCACAGCAGCCCCGGCTTCCACCATTGCGGCAGCCGGTCGACCGCGACGGTCAACAGCCTGATGTCGTCCCAATCCTTCAGCTCGGCGACCCGGTCGGCGAAGAACGGCGCGAGCCTGACGATCTCGCCACGCAAGGCATCCAGGCCGCGCGCCCGCGCCTCGTCGTAGCCGCCCTTTTTGATGACGAAGGCGCATTGCCAATAATCGCCGCGGTTCAGCGTCACGAAGATGCGGCCATAGTTGATGGTGCCGCCGGTCTCGATCGTGTCGCTGGGCTTGCGCGACAGGCGCATCCACAAGACATCCATCGGCGCGCCGAGGCTGGTGACCTGCAGCCCGGCGCGCTCGCGCACCGTCGAGTGCCTGCCGTCGGCGCCGATGACCAGATCGGCGCGGAATTCGAGCGGGCCGTTCGGGCCGTCGGCGCGCAATCCCACGACCCGCTCGCCGTCCTGGCCGCCCTCGACGATAACGTCGGTCGCGTCGGTTACCATGTGCAGAGCGAAGCCGGGGAGCCGCTTCCCCTGCTCGGCAAGGAAATTGAGGAAATCCCATTGCGGCATCAGCGCGATGAACTTGCAGACGGTCGGCAAATGCGAGAAATTGGCGATCGTCACCTCGGTGTCGCCGACCAGCCCGCGCAACTGACGCACTTCGTCGTGAGGCAATTTGAGGAAGGCGTCGAGCAGGCCGAGCTCATGCATGATCTGCAGGGTCGACGGATGGATCGTGTCGCCGCGGAAATCACGGAAGAAATCCTTGTGGCGCTCCAGCACCGCGACATCGATGCCGGCGCGCGCCAGGAGAAAGCCCAGCATGACCCCGGCCGGGCCACCGCCGGCGATACAGCAGGAAACACGGATCGGTTGATCGGCCATCTTTCTGCCTTCTTATGCTGCGATAGCAGAGGTGAGGCGAGTTTTTTGCGGGTCAAGAGGGGAAGAAAACTGACCGGGTGCGTATAAATAGCGTCACATTGGCTTCATTCGCAACGGAGCGAAACATGTTCCCCACCACCACCAAGACCAGCTGGTTCCGGCGCGCCCTAATGGCTACGGCATTTGTCGCCGCCGGCGTGCTGACCTTGGGCGGCACGGCGGCGCCGGCCAAAGCGCAGTACTATTACCCGTATTATTACGGCTACCCCGCCTATAGCTATTACTACCCGGGATACTACCCGTATTACTACGGCTATCCTTATCGCGTCGGCTTTGGCTGGGGATGGCATGGTGGCTGGCATCGCGGCGGGCACCGCGGCTGGCATGGCCACCGCCACTAAGAGCCTCGTCACCCGTCCGGCTCGGATCGCCGGGATGGCCGGGTCAAGCCCGGCGTAACGATCAGGATAAAGCTCCCCGGACTCGGTCGATCAGCGCGAGCGGATCGGCCGGGTCTTCGTCTCCACGCCAGGCGACATGCTGGTCCGGCCGCGACAGAACCAGCTTGCGGTCGTAAAGCGCCGCCTCGTCCGAGGCGACGTCGAGCACCGCTAGCGGCATATTGCGCACGCCCGCAGCGCGCCGCAGCCCCTCGACCGCCACCCGGGAATCGAACCGCAACAGGGTGTAGCCGGCTCCCAGCGCGTCGTAGAGCGAGCGCCCGTCCTTGAGCCACAGATGCGGGGTGCGGCAGCCCGGCACGGTCGATGGGGTGAATTTGTCCATCGTATAGGGCGGCGGCGCCGCGCCATCATAGGCGACAATCGGCGAGCCTTCGTAAAAATAGCCGAAATTGAGCCCGCCGCAGCAATATTGCTGCACATTCAGGTCATAGGCCGCCCGGCCCACCGCCGCGCGGACGGCGTCGCCTTCCGGGCCCGGCGCCTCGATATTGTCCGGCACCGCACGGCGCTGGCGGGTCATCGCGTGGGCGTGGTTCATGGCAAAATGCGAAACCTGGTCGGTGATCGGCAGCCGCTCCTTTTCGTAGGCGTCGAGGATCGCCGGCGGCGCCCAGCCCTGAAAAACCGCGGCCAGCAGCCAGGCGAGGGTGGCGGCATCGGCGATGCCGGCATTCATCCCGTAGCCGGCATAGGGCACCCACAGATGCGCCGCGTCGCCGCAAATGAAGATCGGCCCGTTGCGGAACTTGTCGGCGACGAGGCGGCGGCCGATCCAGTCTTGCTTGCTGATGACCTCGTATCGGAAATCGGGCCCGACCCCGAGGATCGTCCGCAAGGCCCAGTCACGATCGACGGCCTCGAAGCCGGTCTCATCCTCGCGCAGGTAGTTGAAGACAATCCAGGTCTCGCGCCCGTCAATCGCCATCACATTGCCCGAACGGCGCGGGTTGAGCGCGAAATTGACCCAGGACGGCTTCCCCTTGACCATGCCGAGAAGCTGCGGCGCGCGGATAAAGGTCGATTGCACCCGCTGCACGATCGCGGTGCCTTGCAGGCGCGCGCCGATGCGTTTCCTGACCAGCGAGTGCCCGCCGTCGCAGCCGACGAGGTAGCGGCATCGGATAGGCCGGCTCGCGCCGCTGTCGAGATCGCGCAGCGTGGCGACAGCGGCGTCGCCCTCGCGCGCGATGTCCTCGACGGCGGTGCGGTTGAGCAGGGTCACCCCTGGCATGGCCGCGGCGTGGTCGGTCAGCACCGGCTCGAGATAGATCTGGTTGATGCGGTGCGGCGGCTCGGGTGTCGGCCACCAGGTGTCCGGCCCGCCGGTCGCCGTATAACGGTCGCGCCGGCACGGTATCGGGATGCGGGCCAGCTCGGTCCCGGTCATCGATGTGCGATAGGCGACGTCGTTCGGGTAATCCGCCGGCAAACCCGCGTCACGCAGCTTTTGCGCAACGCCGAGCCGGCGGAAGATCTCCATCGAGCGCGCCGAGGTGTGGTTGCATTTGGGCGGCGGCGGCTCGCCCCGCCGGCGCCGCTCGACCAGGGTCACCGCAATCCCGCGACTCGCCAGATCCATCGCCAGTGTGAGCCCGACCGGCCCGCCGCCGACGACCAGAACCGGGGTCTCGGTTTCGTGTGCCGTCATTTCACCCGTCTGCCTTGCAGGCTATATGTGGGACATATCCCCTCATGTGGGACGCATCCATGATCGACCCGTCATTGCTCGCCAGCCGCCTCGACCTCGTCCTCGACGATGCGACGATCGCCGAACTGCCCCACCATTACCGCGGCAAGGTGCGCGACAATTACGACCTGCCCGACGGACGTCGCATCATCATCGCCACCGACCGCCTTTCGGCCTTCGACCGTAGCATCGCGGCGATCCCCTGCAAGGGCCAGGTGCTGACCCAGACCGCGCGGTTCTGGTTCGACCACACCGGCGATATCTGCCCCAACCACGTCATCGAATACCCCGACCCGAACGTGCTGGTCTGCCGCCGACTCGACATTATGCCGGTCGAGATCGTCGTGCGCGACTATATGGCGGGCACGACCGGCACCTCGGTCTGGTCGGTGTACAAGACCGGCCGCCGCGAGATGTACGGTCACCGTTTCCCCGAGGGGCTGCGCGAGAACCAGAAGCTGCCGCAGACCATCATCACCCCAACCCCCAAGGCCAGCGACGGCGAGCACGACGCGCCGGTGACCGCAGGCGAGATTGTCGAACG
>DASQGR010000063.1:0-6112 GCA_035632515.1 Allostellaceae bacterium
CCGAGATCGCCGAGATACTGCGGCAGCCGGTTGTCGACGATGTCCTGGCGGCGGAAGGAGCAGCACGCCGGCAGATCGTTGGCGGTGATGAACCGGCCGATATCGGCGCAGGCGGCATCGCTCCAGCCGCTGCCGCCGACCAGCACGACCGGCCGCTCGGCGGCCGCGAGCATCCGGCGCAATTCGCCGAGGTCCGCCGCGCCGGGATGGGCACGCACCGGGCGGTAGGGGCCGACGACGCCGACCGCCGCGGTGTCGCGCAGCATGTCCTCGGGCAGCGCGACGACGACCGGGCCGGGCCGGCCGGACGTCGCGACCTGGAACGCCTGGTTCAGCAGCTCGGGGATGCGTTCGGCCATGTCGATCTGCGTCACCCATTTGGCGAGCGGCGCATACATCTTGCGAAAATCGACTTCCTGAAAGGCCTCGCGGTCGATCTGGTGACGGGCGACCTGACCGACCAGCACGATCATCGGGGTCGAGTCCTGAAACGCGGTGTGCACGCGGATCGAGGCGTTGCAGGCGCCGGGGCCGCGGGTGACGAGCAACACGCCGGGCTTGCCGGTGACTTTCCCATAAGCCTCGGCCATGAACGCGGCGCCGCCTTCCTGGCGGCAAGTGATCAGGCGGATCTCCGGCGCGTCGAACAGGGCATCGAGCACCTCGAGATAGCTTTCGCCGGCGACGCTGAACGCCATCTCGACGCCATGCGCGCGCAACGAGGCGACCACCAGCTGCCCGCCGCTCAACATCGGAAGATTTGCCGCCATCGCCACCGCCTGCCCCGCTGAATGTCGGCGCCATTTGAGACGATGCGCCTCCGGGCCTCAAGCCCGAGATTTCCGGGGCAAGCCATCCTTCAGCCCTGGGCCTTCAGCCCTGGGCCTTCAGCCTTGGGCCTTCAGCCTTGGGCCTTGAGCCTTGGGCCTCCCTTGTCCGCGAACCCGGACCTCGCTCGCCCGCGGTTGGGCGATCTGCTACTGTCGGGGTGCTGCGGGACTATCGGTCCCGGCGAGGCGTCGATCCTGGCCGTCCCCCAGCCGGGGAGGGATTGGCACACCGGTGCATAAAGTCTTTGGCGATGCGAGGTGGGAAGTGACGGCAACTCCGGCGCCCGAAGTCAGACGGACGATAAAAAGGCCGGCGGTGCTTGGCGCGGCCAAGCAAAGCGGGCTGTAGACTGCGATGGACGACCAGCCGCCTCGACCTTATGTGCCGCCGCCCTCGGCGCCGCCTCCGCCCCCATCGCCTCCCGGCAGCGTCGAAGCGCGCGCCCCTGCGCCCGCGCCCGAATACCGCCCCACCGGTCTCGACGATGCCGCGCCGCCGCGCCGCGGCCGGCTGCGCCGGATGCTGTTGTGGCTGGTGCTGGCGGCACTGGTCGCTGGCGCGGTGTGGTACGCCACCCGCGGCCATCAGACGGCGCCGACCGGCCGCTTCACCTCGACCGGGCCGATGCCGGTCGGCACCGCCACGGTCGAGAAAGGCGACATGCCGGTTATCGTCAACGCGCTCGGCACGGTGACGCCGCTGGCGATGGTGACGATGCGAACCCAGATCGCCGGTCAGCTCACCGAAGTCGCCTTCAAGGAAGGCCAGATGGTCAGCAAAGGCGATTTCCTCGCTCAGGTCGATCCGCGCCCCTATCAGGCGGCGCTGGCCCAGGCCGAGGGCCAGCTCGCCAAGGATAAGGCGGCGCTGGCCGGGGCCGAGGTCGACCTCGCCCGTTACGAGAAACTGGTGGCGCAGAACTCGATCGCGCGCCAGCAGCTCGACACCCAGCGCGCGACGGTCGCGCAGAACCGCGGCACGGTGCAGGCCGACCAGGCGCAGGTCGATACGCAAAAGCTCAACCTGGTCTATGCCCATATCGTCGCACCGGTCAGCGGCCGGGTCGGGCTGCGTCAGGTCGACCCCGGCAATTATGTGCAGACCAGCGACACCAACGGCATCGTCGTCATCACCCAGCTGCAGCCGATCTCGGTGATCTTCACCCTGCCCGAAGACGGCTTGCAGGCGGTACTGAAGCAGGTTCACGCCGGCAAGACCCTGCAGGCCGTTGCCTTCGACCGCACCGGCGCGACCGAGATCGAGACCGGCCAACTCGCGACGATCGACAACCAGATCGATACGACGACCGGTACGGTGAAGCTGCGCGCCACCTTTGCCAACGCCGCGTTCGACCTATTCCCGAACCAGTTCGTCAACATCAAGCTGCGCGTCGATGTCTTGCAGAACGCCAGCATCGTGCCGAGCTCGGCGATCCAGCGCGGCGCGCCCGGCACCTTCGTCTATCTGGTCAAGCCCGACAACACCGTGACCGCGCAGGCGGTGACGCTCGGCCCCAATGAAGGCGAGAAGGTCGCCGTCGTCAAAGGGCTCGATCCGGGTCAGATCATCGTCACCGACGGCGCCGACCGGCTCAAGGAAGGCGCCAAGGTGCAGGTCACCGAAGGCGGCGCCCAGCCCGCCGGTCAGGCGCCGGGCCAGCCCGGCCAACGGCGCGGGCAAGGCCAGGGCGAACGGCAGCAGCGCCGGGGCGGCGGGTGATCGAGGCCGCGGGTCGTCTGGGCAAGGGCGTCCCATGAGCCCGTCGCGGCCGTTCATCCTGCGACCGGTGGCGACCTCGCTGCTGATGGCGGCGATCATGCTGGTCGGCATGGTCGCCTACCGCTTCCTGCCGCTGTCGGCGCTGCCCGAGGTGGATTACCCGACGATCCAGGTCGTCACCCTTTATCCCGGCGCCAGCCCCGACGTGATGACCGGCTCGATCACTGCGCCGCTCGAAGTCCAGCTCGGGCAGATGCCGGGCCTCAACCAGATGTCGTCGTCGAGCTCGGCCGGCGCATCGGTCATCACCCTGCAATTTACCTTGGACCTCAGCCTCGACGTCGCTGAGCAGGAGGTGCAGGCGGCGATCAACGCATCGGGCAATTTGTTGCCGTCGGACCTGCCGGCGCCGCCGATCTATTCCAAGGTCAATCCCGCCGACGCGCCGATCCTGACCCTGGCGCTGACCTCGAAGACCCTGCCGCTGACCACGGTCGAAGATCTCGCCGACACGCGGTTGGCGCAGAAGATCTCGCAGCTTTCCGGCGTCGGGCTGGTCAGCATCAGCGGCGGCAACCGCCCGGCGGTGCGCGTCCAGGCCGATCCGCGCCAGCTCGCCGCGCTTGGGCTCAACATCGACGATCTGCGCACCACCCTTGCCAACGCCAACGTCAACACGCCGAAGGGCAATTTCGACGGGCCGACCCTCGCCTACACGATCAACGCCAACGACCAGATCAAGAGCGCCGACGAATACAACGACCTCGTCATCGCCTACCGCAACGGCGCGCCGGTGCATCTGCGCGACGTGGCGAGTGCGGTTCAGGGCCCCGAGAACACCAAGCTCGCCGGCTGGATGAACACGACCAAGGCGGTCATCGTCAACGTCCAGCGCCAGCCCGGCGCCAATGTCATCGCCGTCGTCGACAGCATCCAGGGGCTGCTGCCGGCGCTCAAGGCGGCCTTGCCGGCTTCGGTCGACATGCAGGTGCTGACCGACCGCACCAACACCATTCGCGCCTCGGTCGCCGATGTCGAATTCGAGCTCGGCCTCGCCGTCGTCCTGGTGGTGCTGGTGATCTTCCTGTTCCTGCGCAGCCTGTCGGCGACGCTGATCCCGAGCCTGTCGGTGCCGCTGTCGCTGGTCGGCACCCTGGCGGTGATGTACCTCGCCGGGTTCAGCCTCAACAATCTGTCGCTGATGGCGCTGACGATCTCGACCGGGTTCGTCGTCGACGACGCGATCGTGATGATCGAGAATGTGTCGCGCTACATCGAGGCCGGCGATCCGCCGCTCCAGGCGGCGCTCAAGGGCTCCGAGCAGATCGGCTTTACGATCATCTCGCTGACGATCTCGCTGATCGCGGTGCTGATCCCGCTGCTGTTCATGGCCGATGTCGTCGGCCGGCTGTTCCGCGAGTTCGCGATCACCCTGGCGGTGACGATCGTCATTTCGGCCGTCGTCTCGCTGACCTTGGTGCCGATGCTGTGCGCCAAGGTGCTGCGCCATGTCCGCGAAGAGGACATGGGCTGGTTCAGGCGCCGGACCCAGCAGGGGTTCGACTGGATCATCGCCCGCTACGGGGTGGCGCTCGATTGGGTGCTGGACCATCAACCGCTGACCCTGCTCGTCGCCGTGGCGACGCTGGGACTGACCGTGTTCCTTTATGTCGTGATCCCCAAGGGGTTCTTTCCGGTGCAGGATACCGGGCTGATCCAGGCCATCACCGAGGCGTCGCCAACCGTGTCATATGCGGCAATGGCCGATCGGCAACAGGCGCTGGCGGCCGAGATCCTGAAGGACCCCGACGTTGTCAGCCTGTCGTCGTTCATCGGCGTCGACGGCACCAATGCGACGCTCAACACCGGCCGCTTCCTGATCAATCTGAAGCCGCGCGACGACCGAGCGCTCGACGCCAGCGCGATCATCCGCCGCCTGCAGCACGAGATCGCCGATGTCGCCGGCATCAATCTTTACATGCAGCCGGTACAGGATTTGACGATCGACGCCACGATCAGCCGCACCCAGTACCAGTTCTCCCTCCAGGACGCGAACCCCGACGAATTCACCACCTGGGTCCCGAAGCTGATGTCGCGGCTTGCGCAGATCCCGCAGCTTGCCGATGTCGCGACCAATTTCGGGCAGAACGGGCTCTCCGCCTACATCGACATCGACCGGGCGACCGCCGGCCGTTTCGGCATCACCCCGGCGACGGTCGATAACGCGCTTTACGACGCGTTCGGACAGCGGATCGTGTCGACGATCTTCACCCAGTCGAACCAGTATCGCGTGATCCTCGAGGCCACACCGGCGGCGCAGCAGGATCTGACCTCGCTCGACCAAATCTATCTGCCCTCGTCCCTGTCGAGCTCGGGCCGGGTGCCGCTGACCACGATCGCCTCGGTCCGGCAGGAGACCGAGCCGCTGGCGGTCAACCATATCGGCCAGTTCCCGGCGGTCACGATCTCGTTCAACCTCGCGCCCGGCGCCTCGCTCGGCGCCGCGGTCGACGAGATCAAGAAAGCCGAGAAGGAGCTCGGCCTTCCGGTCAGCATGATCACCACGTTCCAGGGCGCCGCACTCGCCTTCCAGGCGGCGCTCGGCAACGAGGTGCTGCTGATCGTCGCGGCGATCGTCACGATGTACATCGTGCTGGGCGTGCTCTACGAGAGCTTTGTCCACCCGATCACGATCCTGTCGACCCTGCCCTCGGCCGGGGTCGGTGCGTTGCTGGCGCTGATGATCGCCGGCGACGACCTCAGCATCGTCGCCATCATCGGCATCATCCTGCTGATCGGCATCGTCAAGAAGAACGCGATCATGATGGTCGATTTCGCCCTCGTTGCCGAACGCGACGAAGGCAAGTCGCCGCGCGAGGCGATCCATCAGGCATCGCTCCTGCGCTTCCGCCCGATCATGATGACGACGCTGGCGGCGCTGTTCGGCGCGTTGCCGCTGATGCTCGGCACCGGCACGGGGTCGGAGCTGCGGCATCCGCTCGGGGTGACGATCGTCGGCGGGCTGATCTTCAGCCAGCTTTTGACCCTGTTCACGACACCGGTGATCTATCTCGGCTTCGACCGGCTCGGCCGGGCGGTGCGGCGGCGCTTCGGCGGCGCCTTCAATTCGGGTGGCAATGCCGCGGGCAGTCCCGAAGGCGCCGCGTCGTGAGCCTGTCGACCCCCTTTATCGAGCGACCGGTCGCGACGACGCTTCTGACCGTCGGCATCGCGCTGGCGGGCCTCTTCGCCTTTCGCAGCCTGCCGGTGTCGCCGCTCCCGCAGGTCGATTTTCCGACGATCTCGGTGACCGCGCAAATGCCCGGCGCCAGCCCCGAGACGATGGCGCAGACCGTGGCAACGCCGCTCGAACGCCACCTCGGGGTCATCGCCGACGTCACCGAGATGACCTCGTCGAGCACGGTGGGCTCGACCCGGATAACCCTGCAATTCGACCTCAGCCGCGATATTGACGGCGCCGCCCGGGACGTGCAGGCGGCGATCAACGGCGCCCGTGTCGATCTGCCCGCGTCGCTGCGGACCAACCCGACCTACCGCAAGG
>DASQGR010000064.1:0-28375 GCA_035632515.1 Allostellaceae bacterium
GCTGAATGCCGAGCTCGGCGACGTGCTGCCCGGCATCCAGGGCGTCGTCTACGGGATTGCGATCATCCTCATCATCCTTTTGGCGCCGGAGGGGGTGTATTGGCGCGTGCTCGATCGGTTGTCGCGCGGCAAGCCGGCCCCTTCCGCGCCGCCGCGCGCGAAACCGGCGCCGGTTCCCGCCATTGTGCCGCCGCCTCGTGCCGCTGCTGCGGCTGACCTCCTGGTGCTGCGCGGAGTGGGGATTTCGTTCGGCGGCTTGCGCGCGCTCGACGGGGTCGACCTGACGGTGCCCGAAGGCGGGCTTTACGGCATCATCGGGCCCAATGGCGCCGGCAAGACGACGCTGTTCAACGTGATCAACGGCTTCCTCACCCTGGGCAGCGGCACGATCAGCTTTGCCGGCGCACCGTTGACCGGGCTGAGGCCGAACCAGGTTTGCCGGCGCGGCGTCGGCCGCACCTTTCAGGTGGTTCGCGCCTTTCCCCGCATGACGGTGCTGGAAAATGTCATCGTCGGCGCCTTTGTCGGCGCGGCCAACGACGCTGCGGCCGAGCGGATGGCGCTCGCCGCGCTCGACCGCGTCGGCCTCAGCGATCGGGCCGACGCCATCGCCGGCGGGCTGACGACCCGGGAATTGCGCCTGATGGAGCTGGCCCGGGCGCTGGTGCCGCACCCGCGGCTGATGCTGCTCGACGAGACGCTGGCCGGGCTCGGGCACGACGACCTCGACGGCATCCTCGGGGTGATCCGACAGTTGCGCGACGACGGCATCACCGTCTTGATCATCGAGCACACGATGCAGGCCATGGTGCAGCTGGTCGACCATTTCTCGGTGCTCGACCACGGCCGGCTGATTGCCGCGGGCGAGCCGCAGCAGGTCGTCCGCGACCAGAACGTGATCGAAGCCTATCTCGGCAAGAAATGGGTCGAGCAGGTAAAGGAAGTCGACATAACAGCGACGGCTGCTATTCCGCGGTAAGCCGCGCTTGATTGGGAGGGGTGAGCAGATGATCGACAAGACACTCACGAGACGCGCCGTGACCAAGGGTCTGGCCCTCTCGGCGGGCGCGCTGGCAATGCCGGCGATCGGGCGGGCGCAGGCGAAATCGGTCAAGATCGCGATGATCGCCCCGCTGTCCGGCCCGTGGGCGCGGCAAGGCCAGCTCTTGCGCATGGGCGCCGAGATCGCGGCCGACGACGTCAATGGACGCGGCGGCATCAAGTCTTTGGGCGGCGCCAAACTCGAGATCATCTACGCCGATGCCGGCGACAGCACCGAAAAGGCCAAGAATGCGGCGCAACGGCTGCTTTCCGAACACCCCGATCTGGTCGGCGGCTTCGGTGCCTGGCTCAGCTCGTTCACCCTGTCGGTAACCGAGGTGACCGAGCGGGCGCAGCTGCCCTGGCTGACCCTCAGCTATTCCGACGCGATCACCAATCGCGGCTTCAAGTTCATTTTCCAGACCTCGCCGACCGCCGACCGCCAGGCGGCGGAAACGGTGCCGACCGCGCTCGAACTGGCGCAGAACGCTACCGGCAAGCGGCCGAAGACGGTCGGCCTCATCATGGACAACACCGCCTCGCCCGTGAGCTTTGCCAAGCCGCTGCGTGAGGGCGGGTTCGAGAAGGCCGGGCTCAAGCTCGTGGTCGATCAGGTCTATACGCCGCCGCTCTCCGATGCGACCGCGCTGATCGAAAAGGTCCGCTCGGCCAAACCCGAGTTCCTGCTGCTGCTGACCTCGGCGATGCCCGACTGCAAGCTGGTGCTCGAAAAGCTCGACGAATTCAAGCTGTCCCACGGCAAGATCCCGCTGGTCGGCAACGGCGCTCCTTTCGGCTCGCCCGAATTGCTGAAGACCATCGGCCCCGAACTGCTTGAGGGCCTGCTGTTCAGCGTCGCCAACTGGCCGATGAAGGGTCAGGAGGATTTCATCGAGCGCTTCAAGAAAAAGACCGGCGAACCGTTCCTGACCCAGGACGCCCTGTGCGGCTATGGCCATCCGGCGATCCTGGTGGAAGCGCTGGAGCAAGCCGGCGCGGCCGACAAGCTCAAAGTCGCCGACGCGATCCGCGCGATGAACCTGACCACCGGCCCGGCCGCGCTGTGTTTTCCGGGGCCGATCAAGTTCGACGAAAAGGGCCGCCGCGAAAACGTGCCGATGATCTTCGCGCAATGGCAGAAGGGCGTGCCGGTCACCGTCTACCCGGCCGACCGCGCCCTCGCCAAGCCGTTTTGGCCGTCGGTGTAGTCGGGTCCAGTTCCTCGTCACCTCCGCGAAAGCGGGGGTGACGACACCCGCGTCTAATTCGGATAGACGATCGTCCGTAGCATCACCCGGCGCTCGTCGGGGCGATAGTCCCCGGCGCCGCGGTGCATGGTCGCCCGCTCGTCCCACATCAGGACGTCGCCGACCCGCCACGAATGGTAATAGACGAACCGGTCCTGCGTCGAATGCTCGCCGAGCTCCTCGATCAGCCGCCACGCCTCGTCCTTTGCCATCCCCTCGAACCCATGCGTGTGCAGCGGGTTGACGAACAGGATCGGCCGGCCGGTGACCGGATGGGCACAGACCGCGGGGCGCGCCTTTTCGGGGTATTCCCTGTCGAGCCGCTGTTCGGGATCGCCCTCGTAGAGCCTGACCCCGGCGGGCCCGTCGTGGCGGCCATGCAGCCCGACCAGCCCGGCCAGCCGCGCCTTCATCGCATCATCGAGCGCGTCATAGGCGGCGCGCATGTCGGCAAACATCGTCCCGCCTTTTGCCGAGGGCACCTCCTTTGCGTGCAGGATGGCGAGCCGCGGCAGGTCCTCCTCGTAGGGCGAATCGGTATGCCAGTCGGTCGCGCGCTTGACCCCGAACCAGTCGATCTGGCCGTCCTTGTCGACATTGGTCAGCCATGAGACTTCCGGGTAATCGCCGTGGCGATAATCGACCAGCGAATGAAGCTTCGGCTTGCCGAACAGGCGGCCGAACGCGGCCAGCTCCCCCGGCCCCAAATTCTGCTCGCGGAATACCAGAACCGGATGCTCGGCAAAGGCACCCTCGATCCAGGCCAGGGTTTCCGCATCGACCGGCTTGGAGAGATCGACTCCCAACGCCTCGGTTCCGAACGTATCGCTGAGCGGACGGAGTTCTCGTGCAGCGGTCATGCTCTCCTCCTCACACCAGGGTGAATTGCGGGCTTAGATGACCCCCTCCTCGGCGAGCCGCTCGACCTCAGCGGGCGAGCGGCCGAGCAATTCGGTCAGCACCCACGTATTGTCCTCGCCATAGCACGGCGCGCCGCGATTGGTCGGGCCGCCGATATAGGCCGGGGTCTTGCTCAGCTTCATCGGTAGCTCATAGATCGGCCAGGTGCCGATCTTGGTGCCGGTGACCTCGGTCAGCCATTTGAGGTGACGGAGCTGCGGGTCGCCATCCACCCGATCCTCCGAGTTCTGGCACACTCCCGCGGGGACCCCGGCCTTCTGCAATTTCATCATGCAATCGTAGCGGTCCTGGGTCAGCGTCCAGGCCTCGACCGCCGCGTCGAGCGAATCCTGATGATGCAGCCGGCCCTCCAGCGTGGCAAAGCGCCGGTCGTCGAGCCAGTCGCCGTGTTCGGCGACGCGCGCCAGCGCCTGCCATTCTGCGTCGGTGAAACAGGCGATGGCGACCCAGCGGTCCTTGCCCTGGCATTTATAGGCCCCGTGCGGCGCCGCCGGCTTGTACGGCGACCGGTTGCCGTAGCGGCGGAACACGCGCTCGTTGGCCGCCCAGTCGAGGATGGTCGTGCCGGTGAGCAAGATGCCGCTCTCGCATTGCGAGGAATCGATCCATTGCCCCTCGCCGGTGCGTTCGCGGTGATAGATCGCGCCCAATAACGCCAGCGCGTACCCGTAGGCGCCCATCCAGTCGAGATAGGAGTAGCCGAAGCTGACCGGCATCGCCGGCTCGGGCAGGCCCGACATCTCGGCCTGCCCGGCGAACGCGCCCGCCACCGGGCCGACCGTGCGCATCCGTCCGTAGGTGCCGTGCGCGCCCATCCCCGATTGCTGGATGTAGATGATGTCGGGCCGGATCGACTTCATCACGTCGTAGCCGAGCCCCAGCCGTTGCAAAACGCCGGGCGAAAACCCTTCCGCGACCACGTCGCAGATGCGGATCATGTCCTTGGCGATCTGCAAACCTTTCGGGTGGCGGATATTCAGCGAAATGCCGCGTTTGCCGGAGTTCTTGTTGAGGAAATTGCCGCCCATGTCGGGGTCCTTGACCCCCGGCAGCGGCCCGGTCGCCGCGTCGCGCGCGGCGCGCCCGCCGACCGGCGCCATCGCCGCCAGCCCCGTATCGGGATTGTCCTTCCACTCGACCTTGAAGCTCTCCGCGCCGAACGCCGACAGGAACCGCGTGCCGCCGGCCGAGGCGAGAAACCACGCGAAGTCGAATATTCTAATCCCTTGCAGAGGAAAGGGTTTGTCGTGCAGCGCCGAACGCCGCGGATTCTCGACGCGCCGCGGCTGGGCCGGCACGCTCGGACGACGCGGCGCCGTGCCGAGCACCGCCTCGGTGTCTTCGCCGAGCAGCGGCGCGCGGCGGCCAACCTGCCAGCTCGTCTTGTTGCTGAGCCATTTGCTGGTCGGGTAGCAAAAGCTCCGCCCCAGCTCGGGATGCTCGATTTCGGCGAAGGTCTTGCGCGCCAGCCAATGCTCGTCGAGCGCGTTCTCGTGCGGCTTGCGCAGCGGCGCCCACAGCAGGCCGGCATCTTGCGCCTCGCGCCACGGCATATCCTTGTAGGTCCAGGCGCGGACGAAGCGCTGGACCACATCGAGCATATGCGACCGCGCCTCGTCGGTGCCGGCGGTTCCCGGCACTTGGCGCGCCCGCAAATCCGTCTCGGGCGGGGGCGGCTGCAAATCGGCCTCGGCGCCGTACTTGCTCAGCAAGGGCACCAGGTTCTTCAGGTCACGCGCGCCCATGCCGTGGGTGATGAACCATCGTCCGTCCTTGGTGTGGCAGATGCTCGGCGAGTGGTTCGGGCCCTCGGAGGCATGACGGCAGGTAAGCCGCCACAACGGCACCCGGCGCATCACCCAGTACATGATGTCTTGCTCTGGGTTCTTCGACACCGCCTCGTGGATCGCCACCGAGACGTCCTGCCCCTCGCCGCTGCGCTCGCGATGGATCAGCGCGGCAATGATCCCGGTCGCCAGCTGCTCGCCGGCGATGTGATAGGCATGCCAGATCTGCGGTGCGATCGGCGGCGTGTCGTACTCGAGGCTGGGGTCGGGGTCGTAACCGCAATTCATCATGATCCCGCCGAGCGCGAGATGGATGAGGTCGGAGCTTTTCAGGTCCCTCCACGGCCCGTCGTCGCCGAACGGTGTCATCCGCGCCGTCACCAGCGCCGGAAACCGTGCGTTGAGCGCGGCGCGATCCAGCGTCAGCGCTTCGTTCAGCGCCCCGCAGCTCGCGTCGAGCAGGATATCGGCGCCACCGAGCAGGCGCAGCAGGTGCTCGCGGCCCGCGTCCGCCTGGAGGTCAAACACCACCGATTTCTTGTTGCGGTTGTAGTTCCAGAAGAACAGCGAGCGTTCGAGACCCGGCTGATCGTCGAGAAACGGCCCGATCCGCCGTGTCGCGTTGCCCTCGGGCGGTTCGATCTTGATCACCTCGGCGCCGAGCCCGGCGAGCAGCAGCCCCGTGTACTCGGCGCGCTCGTCGGCGATCTCGATGACCCGCAGTCCGGCCAGCATCCCCGGGCCGGCATTACCCATCATCTCGCCCGGTCCCCTTTCCGCGCGACCCGGCGCCGTCGCACCCGCCTCCCCCATATGCTCGCTCCTTCGCTATTCGGCGGAAATGCGCTGCCAGGTCAGCTCGCGATATTCCTGCTTGCCGCCCGCCTGGCGCGGTGGCGGTGACAGCACTACCAGCTCGCCCTCGAACCGCACCCCGCGCACCTGCTCGCTGCCGATCCGGCTCGGGTCGGAGGCGGCGTCAACGCGGGTGACCAGCCGGGTGCCGTCAAAGGTGTAGTTGCCGCAATAGGAGCTGTAGTCGCGGATCTCGCCGACCGGCATCTCGCGCCGGCCGTCGCAGACCACCGACTGCATGCGCCCGTCAGCGGTAAAGGTGACGCGGCCGATGCCCTTGCCGCCGTACGGCTCGGGCAGCGGCGCCCCGCTGCCGTCCTTGGCGGTGGCGCGGACCAGTTTCCAGGTGCCGACGATCAAGGCCATGGCCTACTCCGCCGCCGCGCGCGCCGCGGGCTGTTCGCGGCCGGGCATGTAGTCGATGCTGACCGGCTGATTGGTCTCGAACGGGCTCTTGAGGTCGAATTCCTTGGCCATCTCGCGCACCGCCGGCATCACCTCCTGGCCCAGCAGGCGGATGCAGGTCTTGGCGTCCGCATTGGTCACGCTGCCATCGTTGCCCCAGAAGCCGAGGATCCCGGGCCGCGTCTCTTCCAAAAGGATGCGCAGCTTGGCGATCACTTGCTTTGGCGTGCCCGCGATGATCATCAGCTCTTCCATCTGCTTTTCGAGCGCCGGACGGTAGCGCGGGTTTTTCGATCGGCCGGTGGCGAACTCGACAAAGGCACGGCGGTTCTCCGGGCTGCCATAGCCCGACGGCGTGCTCCACACCGGATGCGCGAGACCGGTGAACTCGCCCTGCATCCACATGAACTGGCGCGCGTTGTGGATCGCCTTTTCCTCGGTCTCGGCGACGTGGATCTGCTTCAGCAGGCCGTGGTAGTCGGGGCCGGCGGTGAACCCTGCCTCGGCGGCCGCCTCGTCGTACATTTTCCAGATCTGCTTGGTGCGGTCGATCGGGGTGTTGAGCGCGATGTAGGGATAGCCGTGCTGCGCCGCCCAGATGATCGTCTCCTTGCTGATGACCCCCGGAATCCACACCCGCGGGTGCGGCTTTTGCAGCGGCACCGCCCACGGGTTGACGACGCGGTGCTGGTAGTGCGCGCCCTCGAAGCGGAACGGACCGGGCACCGTCCATGCCTTGACGACGAGATCGTGCGCCTCCTCGAAACGCTCGCGGTTGAAGGCCGGGTTGACGCCGGTGGCGAGCTGCTCCTGGCCGCCGCCGCGGACAAAGCCGGACACCAACCGGCCCTTCGAGATCATGTCGATCATCGCCAGCTCCTCGGCGAGCCGCACCGGGTTCTCGGCCAGCGGCAGCGGGTTGCCCAAGAGGACGATCTTGGTCTTCTTGGTCGCCGCGGCGAGGATCGAGGCAAAGACGTTGCACTTCGCCTGCATACAGAACGGCGCGTTGTGGTGCTCGTTGAGCATGATGCCCTCGATGCCCATCTCCTCGGCATAGAGGTAATGGTCGAGGTATTCGTTATAGAGCCGGCTGCCGGCCACCGGGTCGAAGTACTTGTTCGAGAACATCAGCGCGGTGGCGCCGAAATCGAGGCCTTCCTGGGCCGGATAGGCCGACATCGGCTGCTCGGTAAAGTACATCTGGTGCATGGCTTCCCCGTCTCCCGGCAGTGGAGGGCGCATTGCGCGCCACGAAAGTCTGGCACAAACTTTCACGACCGCGGCGTATTTTTTAGATCAAAGCAACCGTGCTCCCGGCCCCGCTGTCTGCCGCAAGCGGCATCGTCCGCCTCAAAGGTCCGGGGAACGGGAACGCCGCTCTGTTTGTTGACAGACCGAGAAGTCCGGGACGCGTAAGACGACAGCGCATGGGGACAGCAGCGCATGGCCAGCGAGGTCGAACTAAAGCTGGAGCTGCCTGCCGGCGCCGGCGATGCGGTCGCCGATCTCCCGTGGCTGAAAGAACTCGCCAGCGGGCCGGTCAAACGCGAAAAGCTCGTCAGCGTCTATTTCGACACCGCAAAGCTCAAGCTGCACGAAAACGGCCTCACTCTGCGCATCCGCCGCGCGGGGAACAAGCGGCTGCAAACCATCAAGGCTTACCGGTCAGGCGCGCGCGGCGCTTTCAATCGCGACGAATGGGAACAGGAGGTCAGGAACGACCGGCCCGACCTCGCCCTCGCCCATGGCACCGCGCTCGAGCCTTTGGTGACGAAAAAGCTGAAGCGGAAGCTGCGGCCGGTGTTCGAGACCTTGGTCGAGCGTACCGTCATGCCGATCCGCTTCGACGGCAGCGAATTTGAAATCGCCATCGATCGCGGGCAGGTCAAGACCGGCGCGCGCCGCCGGCCGATCAACGAACTCGAGATCGAACTGAAACGCGGCAGCGCCGCCGCGCTGCCGATCCTCGCCGAGCGCTTCGCCCGGTCGATGCCGGCCGCCTATGGCGCGCGCTCCAAGGCCGAACGGGGATATGCGCTGAGCCGGCATGAGAACGCGCAACCGGTAGGCGCCGACCCGATCGTCCTCGATCCGGCCGCATTGACCGGCGAGGCGTTTTCCGCGATCGGGCTGTCATGCCTGCACCATGCCATGGCCAACCAGGATGCGATTGCCGCCGGCGATGCGGAAGGCATCCACGAGATGCGCGTCGGGCTGCGGCGCTTGCGCGCGGCGATCTCGGTGTTCAAGGAGCTGAACCGCGGGTCGCAGACCGAAGCGATCAAGTCCGAGCTCAAATGGCTGACCGACGAACTCGGACCGGCGCGGGAGTTCGAGGTATTGATCGAGCAGCGGGTCCGGCCGCTGCGCAAGGCCGAACCCGATACCGGCGAACTCGCCACGCTGGAGGAAGATTTGGACGCGCGCCGCCGGCGCGGCCTCGATAAAGCCAAGGCGGCACTGGCAAGCGAGCGTTACCGGCGGCTCGGGCTGCGCACCGCGCTGTGGCTGGCGAACGGCAATTGGGCGCACAGCACGGACGAGCTGGCCGTGGCCCGGCGCGAGCGGCCCGCCACTGATTTCGCCGCCGAAATGCTCCGCAAGCGGACCAGGAAAATCGCCAGGAAGATCGGAAAGCTCGAGGAACTGACCGCCCGCGAGCGGCACAAGCTGCGCATCGCGATCAAGAAGCTGCGCTACGCGACAGAATTTTTCGCCAGCCTTTTCGACCGCCGCAAACAGGCAGCGCGCCGGAAAAAATCCGGGAAGATTCTCAAGGCGCTGCAGAATTCGCTCGGCACGCTCAACGACATCGAGGTGCATAAGCGGCTGGCCAGGACAGTCGTCCATCCCACCGCGCCGATCCGGAAGAAGGCGGAAAAAGCCTTCGCCATGGGCTTCATCACCGGCCAGGAGCAAGGGCGGATCGCCGCCTGCCTGGGGGATGCCCGCACGATGGGGCGGCGCCTCTCCGCCGCGCCGCAATTCTGGCAGTGACGACGGCTCTGGCGGCAAAGACCGGGCGCGCGGGCCGGCGCGAGCCGGCATCTGGCGCGTTCGCCCTGTCGCTCGACACGCCGCCGATGGAAGCCGTGTCGGCTGCCGCGATCCCGACCGCGGGCGGACCGTGGCAGTACGAGCCCAAATGGGACGGGTTTCGCTGCCTTGCCTTCAAGTCCGGCCCGGCCGTCGAGTTGCGGGCGAAGTCGGGCAAGCCGCTCGGCCGCTATTTCCCCGAGGTGGTCGCGCTGTTGTCCGCCCTCGACGTGCCCGGCTTTGTCGTCGATGGCGAACTGGTCATCGAGGTGGAAGGGCAGCCCTCCTTCGATGCCCTGCAGATGCGCCTTCATCCCGCGGCGAGCCGGGTGCTCAAGCTCGCCGCCGAGACGCCGGCACGGCTGATCCTGTTCGACATCCTGGCGGCGCCCGGTTGCGGCGATCTGCTGCACGCGCCGTTGACCCGGCGCCGCGCGGCGCTCGAAACGTTGTTCGCCGCAGTCGGGGGCTCGGACGGCCTGGTTTTGTCGCCGATGACCCGCTCGGCCCGCACCGCCCGGCGCTGGCTCGACGGGGCGGGCGACGGCGCGCTCGACGGCATCGTCGCCAAGCGGCTCGATGGTCCCTACGAAGCCGGCGAACGGGCGATGATCAAGGTCAAGCCGCGGCGGACTGCGGATTGCGTGGTCGGCGGCTTTCGCTATCAAAGCGGCGGGGGCGAGGTCGGTTCGCTGCTGCTCGGGCTTTACGACGCGAGCGGCCGCCTCAACCATGTCGGCTTTACCGCGACCATTGCCGACGAGGAACGGGCGGCCCTGACCCGGAAGCTCGAAGCGCTCCGCGAGCCGCCCGGCTTCACCGGCAGCGCGCCTGGCGGCCCCAGCCGCTGGAGCACGGCGCGCAGCAGCGAATGGGTGCCGCTGCGACCGGAGCTGGTCGTCGAGGTCCGCTTCGACCAGGTGACCGGCAACCGGTTTCGCCACGGCGCCACGCTGCTGCGGTGGCGCCCGGACAAGGCGCCGCAACAATGCGGCATGGATCAACTCGGCAGGGAACCGCGGAGTGCCGTTGGCGGTTAACGCAGTGTGACATCGCATCTCACAGAACCCTGCAGCGTCTGCGCCGGCTCGGGCAGAGTGCCGCGTGCTCGGCGGCGGCTTCCCAACGGCGAGCCCGATCGGTTCGACATTCTCGAATGGCCGGAGGTGCTGTGCAAGCGTTGCAACGGCTCCGGCCAAGTGCCGGTCCAACCGGAAACGATCCAAGAGACCGCGCCGAACTAGCGGCTCCGGTCCGCTGGACGTCATTTCGCCGGCTTTAGGATTATCAATAGCAGGAACGGTGATGATCGCCGTCGTCACCGGCGCAAGCGCGGGCGTCGGTCGTGCCTATCTGGGCCGCCGGCGCTGACGTAGGCGCTCATCCTCCGCCTCTGCGGCGCGCCCGCGAGGGCCGCCGCATTTTGGCGCGGCGCGATCCGCCAGCGACCGGCGCCGCCGCCCGGAACCGCCCTGCCGGCTCGACGTTGAACCGGACAGCGGGGTCGGAAGTTGCATCCGGCCCTTTCCGATCAAACCGTTGCGGCAAGGACAGGGCTCCATGGCCAAGACTGTCGGCGACTTTTTTATCGAGCGGCTTTACCAATGGGGCATACGCCGGATCTATGGCTACCCCGGCGACGGCATCAACGGTGTGTTCGGCGCCCTCCAGCGGGCCGAGGGCAAGATCGAGTTCATCCAGGTGCGCCACGAGGAGATGGCCGCCTTCATGGCCTCGGCGCACGCCAAGTTCACCGGCGAGCTCGGCGTCTGCATCGCCACTTCGGGGCCGGGCGCGGCGCATCTGGTCAACGGGCTTTACGACGCGCGGCTCGATCACATGCCGGTGCTGGCGATCACCGGCCAGCAGGCGCGGACGGCATTGGGCGGCCACTACCAGCAGGAGGTCGACCTGCCGGCGATGTTCAAGGATGTCGCCGGCGCCTTTGTCCATACCGCGATGCTGCCGGCGCAGGTGCGCCACCTGACCGACCGCGCGGTGCGCATCGCCATCGCCCAGCGGCGGGTCACGGCGATCGTGTTTCCCAACGATCTCCAGGAACTCGACTACGAGGAGCCGCCGCGCGCCCACGGCACGCTGCATTCGGGGATCGGCTACAAGGCGCCGAAAATCGTGCCCTACGAGCGGGATTTGCGCGAGGCCGCGGACATCCTCAACGCCGGGAAGAAGGTGGCGGTCCTGGTCGGCGCCGGTGCGCTCAACGCCACCGACGAGGTCATCGCCGTCGCCGACCGGCTCGGCGCGGGTGTCGCCAAGGCGCTGCTGGGCAAGGCGGTGCTGCCCGACGATCTACCCTGGGTGACCGGCTCGATCGGCCTGCTCGGCACCAGGCCGTCATGGGACCTGATGACCGAGTGCGACACGCTGCTGATGATCGGCTCGGGTTTTCCCTATTCCGAATTCCTCCCCAAGGAGGGGCAGGCCCGCGCCGTCCAGATCGACATCGCCCCGGAAATGCTCAGCCTGCGCTATCCGATGGAGGTGAACCTTGTCGGCGACGCCGCAGAGACGCTCCGGGCCCTGCTGCCGCTGCTCAACGAGCGCACCGACCGGTCCTGGCGCAAGCAGGTCGAGGGGTGGACCAGGAAATGGTGGAAAACGCTCGAAGACCGGGCGATGCAGCCGGCCAAGCCGATCAACCCGCAGCGCGTCGCCTGGGAGTTGTCGCCGCGCCTGCCCGAGCGAGCGATCGTCACCAGCGATAGCGGCTCCTGCGCCAACTGGTATGCCCGCGACCTGAAGATCAGGCGCGGGATGATGTGCTCGCTGTCGGGCGGCCTCGCGTCGATGGGCGCGGCGGTGCCTTACGCGATCGCCGCCAAGTTCGCCCACCCAGACCGGCCGGTAATCGCCCTGGTCGGCGACGGCGCGATGCAGATGAACAACATGGCCGAGCTGATCACCGTCGCCAAATACTGGCGCCAGTGGAAGACCCCGCGCTGGATCTGCGGCGTCTTCAACAACGAAGATCTGAACCAGGTCACCTGGGAGCAGCGGGTCATGGAAGGCGACCCGAAATTCAACGCCTCGCAGCGCATCCCCGACGTGCCCTATCACAAATTCGCCGAGCTGATCGGGCTGAAGGGCATCTTCGTCGACGACCCGGATCGCGTCGGCGCGGCATGGGAGGAGGCGCTGGCCGCCGATCGCCCGGTGGTGGTCGAGTTCAAGACCGACCCCGAGGTGCCGCCGCTGCCGCCGCACATCACCTTGAAACAGGCGAAAGCCTTTGCCGAGGCCCTGGTGAAAGGCGATCCCGAGGAGGGCAGCGTCATCGTCGGCGCGGCGCGACAGGTGCTGGCGTCGGTGCTGCCCGGAAAATCCGGCAAATAAACGCTGGTTCGAGAAGCCGTCAGCGCCCTCGCCGTTTGGGGCGAACGCTGAGCCTCCGCCGCGACCGGCGCTCGCGCTCGCTTCCGGGCCGGCGCGACATCGTTGCGAACGAACCGCTTTGCCACGACGCGCAAAAGCCGGACTATGACCAGCGATAGGCGGGGAGTCCTGCGAATGCCGGTGGCAACCGGTGAGCGTGCACGGGGGCAAACGCGGCGATGACGAACCTAACAAGACCGGCGGCCACTGGGCGGCGCTGCCGTCGGCGAGGCCGGATCGGGTGCGAAGCCGCCCGATGCGTCGCCGCTACCGGTCGCGGTTCGTGACCTCCTTTGGCTTGTTGCTGTTCGTGCTGTTCGTGCTGCCGGTGGTGGTTAGCGGCTGCCTGCCGGACCCGCGCGGCGGCGTGCCGTGGTACCAGGCGCGCCGCGACCCGACCGGCCTGGCGCCCGACCCGGCGACAACCCCGGAAGCGGTGATCCAGGTTTATGCCGCGCGCGCGGTGTCGTGGCGCGGGGTATTCGCGGTCCATACCTGGATCGCGGTCAAGCCGACGCAAGCCCGCCGTTACACGCGGTACGAGGTGCTCGGCTTTGGCGTCGCCGACGGGGCCCCCGCGGTGCGTGTCGACCGCATGGGCCCCGATAATTACTGGTTTGGCGCCCGCCCCCGCATCGTGCTCGACCGGCGCGGGGCGGGGGTCGACGCGATGATCGACAAGGTCCGCGCCGCGGTTGCCGGCTACCCCTACCCGCACGACTACCGCGCCTGGCCGGGACCCAACAGCAACACCTTCCTGGCCTATATCGCGCGCCAAGTTCCCGAGCTCGGCCTCAGCCTGCCGTCGAACGCGATCGGCAAGGATTTTCTGCCCGAGGGAGCATGGTTTGCATCGGCGCCGAGCGGCTCGGGCTTCCAGGTATCGCTCTACGGCGTAGCCGGGTTTCTCGTCGCCGCCCGCAAAGGGTTCGAACTGAACCTGCTGGGCCTCAATATCGGTGTCGACGCCACGGCGCCGGCGGTGAAGCTGCCGGCGCTCGGCCGGATGGGGATCGACCCCTGATCCGCCCGCCGCTCGATCCTTCCCCGGCCGCCTCCGGCCCGGACCTCACCCGCGGCGCGACAACCGCGCGACCGTCCGGGCTGAGCAACCCGACGGCGATCTACGTCGTCGGCCTGTTCGGCATGGGCTATACCGATTTGTACATTTTCCTGATCCCGCTTTACGGCCTTTCGCTGGGGATGAGCGCGGGCGAGGTTGGATTGCTGGTCGGCGGCCGCTCGTTTCTCGCCGTCTTTCTGTCGATCCATATCGGCGTGCTGATGGACCGATTCGGCACGCGCCGGGTGACGATGTTTTTTGTCTGGTCGGCGATCTGTCTGGCGCCGATCTTTCCGCTGGTGCCGTGGTTCTGGCCGCTGCTGCTGTTGCAGATCGTCAATGGCGGCGCCTTGTCCTTTGCCTGGTCGGGCGCGCAGACCCTGATCGCCCAGCTTGCCGACGGCGAAGCCGAATATATCGGCCGTTTCAGCTTTTTCGCCCGCATCGGCACCACGGTCGCGCCGATCATCACAGGGATCGCCTGGGACGTCGGCGGCGCCTGGCCCGCCTACATGCTCGCGGTGATCTGGGGAGTGGCGCTGACGCTGGCGCTGCTGCGCGCGCCCGAGGCCAACACCTCAACGGCGGCCGATGAAGCCGCGACACGAGCGCCGGCCGGTATCCGCTTGCGCGACATGCTCCCCCGCCTTTCCGACTATGCGAGCTGCTTTGCGCTGATGGCGATCCCGGCGGTGGCGACGACGATGGCGATCATCTTTCTGCGCACGGCGACCAACGGCGTCCAATTCTCGCTTTATGTCGTCTACCTCGGCGGGATCGGGCTGACCGGCACGACGATCGGTCTCCTTTTTTCGGCGGTCGAGATTTGCAGCGGGCTCGGCTCGCTGTTCGCCGGGCGGGCGATGCGGCTCGGCGACCCGCAAAAGACGATGCTGAGCGGCACCGTCGCCTCGATCCTGTTGATCTGCGTCACCCCGTTTCTCGGCGGCATCTACGCGCTGCTGCTCGCCGCCCAGATCATGCGCGGCTGGCTGCAGGGGGTGGTCCAGCCGATGATGTTCTCGGTCCAGGCAAAGGCGGTCGGTCCCTACCGGCAGGGCGCGGTGGTCGGGTTGCGCCAGACGATGAACCGCCTCGCCGCGATCGTCATTCCGCCGATCATGGGCCTGATCGCCGATGGCTGGGGCGCCGCCGCCAGCTTTGTCATCCTGGGGGCATTCTTGATGCTGCTATGCGCGCCGATCGCGCGGATGACCCGGCGCGGCGCGCAATTGCAGCCGGCGCCCGGCGGGCAGGCGTCCGACTGAGCCGGCAAGCGCTGCGCCTCCCTTGCTTCTCCGTCGGCTTCGGCTCCGCTCGCGGGCCGGCCCCAGCCGCTTATGCCGACTCGCCGCCGGGAACCTCGTCGGCAAGCGCGGCGCGCAACCTTACCGCCAGCTCGTCGCTGCGGTAAGGCTTGCGGATGAGGTGCTGAATGCGATTCGGGTCGACGCCGGTCTGCCCGCCATTGTTGCCGTAGCCGGTGGTGAACAATACGTTGAGCCTGGGTTGCCGCCGCCGCGCGTGCTCGGCCAGCTCAAACCCGTTCATCCCGTCGGGCAGGCCGATATCGGTGAACAGCAGGTCGAAGCGCTTGCCCGCATCGAGCAACGCCAGCGCCGCCGGCCCGTTCTCGGCCTCCTCGACCCGATATCCCAACCCGGTCAGGCGCCGCCGGGTTACCCGCCGCAGCGCCGCGTTATCGTCGACCAGCAGGATGGTTTCGCTGCCGGTCGGCAACACCCGCTCAGGTCTTGCGACAGGCTTCGCCTCAGCATTTTCGCTGCGCACCCGGGGCAGGTACAGCCGGATCGTCGTGCCGACACCGACGTCGCTGTAGATGTTCAAGTGCCCGCCGGATTGCTTTGCGAAGCCGTACACCATGCTGAGACCCAGCCCGGTCCCCTTGCCCATTTCCTTTGTCGTAAAGAACGGTTCCATCGCCCGCTCGACGACATCGGCTGGCATGCCGGTTCCGGTGTCGGTCATCGCCAGCATCACGTATTCGCCGGCGGCCACCTCCGGATGCAGCGTGGCATAATGCTCGTCGAGCCGCATGTTGGCCGTCTCGATCGTCAGGGTTCCGCCGCCCGGCATCGCGTCGCGTGCGTTGATCGCCAGGTTCAGCAGCGCATCTTCGACCTGGGAAGGATCAGCCCGCGTCTCCCACAAGGCCTCGCCGAATACCGTCTTGATGGCGATCTGCTCGCCCAGCGTCCGCTGCAGGATGGCGACCACCCGCGGTAATTGCGCATTCAGCTCGATCACCCGCGACGACAGCGATTGCTGGCGGGCGAAGGCCAGCAGTCGATGCGTCAGCTCGGCGCCGTGCAGCGCGCTTTCGAGGATTTCGTTCGCCAGCTCGGTCTGCGGCGGATTGCCTTTCACCGAATCGAGCAGGAGGTCGCCATTGGCCACGATGACCCCGAGCAGATTGTTGAAATCGTGCGCGATGCCGCCGGTCAGCTGACCCATCGCCTCCATTTTCTGCGTTTGCCGCAATTGCCGCTCGATGGCGCGGCGCTCGGTCCGGCCTGCCGCTTCGCGCATTTCGCGCCGGATCGCGGGGACGAGCCGGCTCAGCTTTCCCTTCGCCATGAAATCGTGCGCCCCGGCATGCATCGCGGCGACCGCCGCCTCCTCGCCGACAGTGCCCGACACGATGATGAACGGGAGATCGAGCTTGGTTTCCTGCAGGACGGCGAGCGCCGCATGGGCGCTGAAATGCGGCATCGCCCAATCGGAGACGACCACATCCCACGGTGCGTCGTGCGGCTTTTCCAGCGCCGCTTTCATGGTTTCCGGTGTCTCGACCCGCTGGTAAACCGGATCAAAGCCGCCACGGCGCAGCTCGCGCAGCAGCAACTCGGCATCGTCTTCACTGTCCTCGACGATGAGGACGTGCAGCGGCCACGTCACCGCCGATGGCCCGGCATCGGCGAGCGCTCGTTAAGCACCAGCCAATACAGTCCGATGTGGTGGGCTGCCGCGACGAATTCGGCGAAATCCACCGGTTTGCGCACGTAGCTGTTGGCGCCGAGGTCGTAGCTGGTGGCGATATCCCGATCCTCGCGGCTGGTGGTCAGGATGATGACCGGCAGGCGCCGGGTCGCCTCCGTGGCGCGGATGCGGCGGAGCACGTCGAGACCGCCGATCTTGGGCAGCTTGAGGTCGAGCAGCACGGCATGCGGCAGCGGATGCGGGTCGCCGCCGGCATGCGCCCCGGTGGCGAAAAGGTAGTCGAGCGCCTCCGCGCCATCGCACGCAACGACCAAGCGGCTGACGACATCGCTGCGGGCGAACGCTCGGCGCGTCAGCTCGACATCGTCGGGATTGTCCTCGACGAGCAGGAAAGTGGGTTCGTCGTCGGTCATCTCTTGCTCCCGGAGGGCCCGGGCGAAAGCGTCCAGAAGAACGCCGCGCCCTTGCCGATTGCCGCTTCGGCCCAGACCCTGCCGCCGTGGCGGTCGACGATGCGCCGAACCGTGGCCAGGCCGATGCCGGTCCCGGGAAATTCCGCTTCCGTATGCAGGCGCTGAAACGGCGCAAACAGCCGCTCGGCATAAGCCATGTCGAAACCCACCCCGTTGTCGCGAACAGTATAGACGGTGGTGCCCCGATCGCAGGTGGCGGTAAATTCGATCGTCGCGGTCTCCGTCGCGGCGGTGAATTTCCAGGCATTGCCGAGGAGGTTTTCGAGCAGGGCCCGCAGCAAACCGGGATCGCCGTCGGCAACGACCCCCGCGGCGATGGCCGCCGTCACCGGCCGGTCCGGCTGCGACCGTCGCAGCGCGCCGACGATCGCTTGCGCGGTCGCCGAAAGATCGACGCGCTGGCGCTGCATCGGCGCCCGACCGACCGGCGACAGCTGCAGCAGATCGTCGATCAGCTCACCCATGCGCTGGGCGGCGGCGCAAACCCGGTTCAGGTAGCCCTGCGCCTGCGGCACCAGCGACTCGCCGTAATCCTCCAGCAGCGCCTGGCTGAACCCATGAATGCTGCGCAACGGCGCCCGCAGGTCGTGCGACACCGAATAGCTGAACGCTTCGAGCTCGTTGTTCTTGTATTCCAGCTCCTCGACCAGCGCGGCGCGGGCCTCGGCCACTTCGCGCGCGGCGCGCGCCTCGGCGGCTTCCAGTTCCTTGTGCAGCAGCGCCTCGCGGATATGCCGGGTCTCGTCTTCGAATTGCTTGCGGCGCAGCTGGGCGAGGAGCCGGGCGCGCAGTACTGCGAAATCGCTCGATTTGGCGATGTAGTCGTCGGCCCCGGCGCCGAGGCCGCGAATCATCGCCTCGCGATCTTCGAGCGCCGTCAACATGATGATGGGGGTATCCCGGATCGTCGGCGCCGCCTTGATACGACGGCAGGCCTCCTCGCCGCCGATCCCCGGCATCAGCAGGTCGAGCAGGACGCAGTCGACCGGCTGCACCGCCAGCAGCTCGAGCGCCTCCTCGCCGGACCGGGCGGGCACCACCTCGTATCCGGCCCCACGCAGCGATTCGGCGATCGCCTGGAGATAGGTCTCGCTGTCATCGACGGTCAGGATGCGCTTGGGGGCGTGCAGGCTGGCGGCGGCATGACGGTCGGGCTGGTTTCCCGCGCTGCGCAGCGTCGCCGTCAGCCGGGCGAGCACGACCGCGGTGTCTTCCTCCTTGCGGACAAACGCATCCGCCCCCGAATCAAGCGCGCGGATTTCCGCGCCTTCCTCCTCCGAGCCGGTCAGCAGGAGGCAGGGCGTGCCGCGCAACGCCGCATCGAGACGAATGCGACGGATGACCGAGGCCCCGTCGGCGCCGGGCAGCACGCCGTCGACGATGATCGCTGACGGCCGATGCGCCGCGGCGATGCGCAGCCCCTCTTCGCCGCTGCCGGCAGCGAGGACGCGAAAGCCGGCGCCTTCCAGCACATCCTTCAAGGCCTCCCGGAACGTGACGCTGTCGTCGATCACCAGGATTGTTTCCGCCCCTTCCGGAGCATTGCCTTCATCGCGCATAAGCTCGCGCGCCCGGGCAACCAGGTAGGCGGGCTCGTAAGGCTTGCCGACATAATCGTCCGCGCCGGTTTGCAGCCCGCGGATGCGGTCCCTGACCTCCGCCTCGGTGGAGAGCAGCATGACCGCAATGTCGCGCGTGGCCGGGTTTTCCCGGATTTCCTTGAGCAGCTCGATGCCGTCGCCGTCCGGCAGCAGGACATCGAGGATGACGAGCGCAAACCGGTTTTCGGCCAGCGCCCGGCGCGCCTCGGCGACCCCGGCGCAGGCGGCGGTGTCGAGGCCGGCAGCAGCGAGGGTTTCCCGCAGGTCCATTCTGACGGTCAGGCTGTCGTCGACGATGAGGACCGGCGCGCTCATATCCCGGCCTCGATCCCGTTGGTCCTCAGGGCGCCGAGCGCCGGGCCGATCTCCTTGAGCGGGAGGATGTGCTCGGCCGCGCCGAGCATGACCGCTTCGCGCGGCATGCCGTAGACGACCGAGCTCGCCTCGTCCTGGGCGATCGTCACGCCGCCGCCGTTGCGAATATCGAGCAGACCCGCGGCGCCGTCCTTGCCCATGCCGGTCAGCAGCACGGCGGCAGCCGACCGGCCGTATTCACGAGCGACCGATTCGAACAGCACATCGACCGACGGCCGGCAGGAATGCCGCTCCGGATCCTGCGTCAGGCACAGCCTTCCCTCGCGCACCACGAGATGGCGGCCGGGCGGGGCCATGACGACGCGGTCGCCCGCCGCGGCAACGGCGTCGCCATGCTGCGGATAGGCGACGCGCCGGCCGGTTTGCCCGTCGAGCCATTCGGCGAAGGCAGCGCCAAACGGCTCGTTGATGTGGAGAACGAGCAGGATCGGTTGCCGGAAGGCCGGCGGCAAGCCGCGCAACACCTCGACGACCGCTGCCGGGCCGCCGGTCGAGGCGCCGATGGCGAGAACCGCGGCCTGGCGCCCCACCGTCCGTGCGGCGGCGACCGGGGCGAGCGGCACCGGCCGACGAAGCTGTGCCAGCCGCAGCCGTGGATGGGTGATCACGCGGATCCGCGCAACCAGCTTCACCTGGGCCAGCAGATTGCCTTCCCACACGCCTTCGGGTTCGTCTCCGGCCGGCTTTTCCAGCACGTCGACGGCACCGGCGGCGAGCGCGTCGTAGGTCTTGAACAACTCGCCGCGATTGAACGACGACGACACTACCAGGATCGGCGTCGGGCAATGCGCCATGATGTATTCGGTCGCCGCCAGCCCGCTCATCACCGGCAGGATCATGTCCATGGTGACCACATCGGGCCGCCGTTCCCGGCACAGCTCGATCGCCTCGCGGCCGTCGGCGGCCTCGCCGACGAGCTCGATCCCGGGATCGGCGGACAGCACCTCGCAGATCCGCCTGCGTACGGTCAGCGAGTCTTCGACGACGAGGACGCGGGTCTTGGCCATCGCCTAGCCCACCAGCGGCCGGATCATCGTCAACAGTTCGGCCTGATCGAACTCTCCCTTGACGATGTAGCCTTGCGCGCCGGCATCGCGTCCGCGCCGGCGATCCTCGGGCGCAGCGCGCGAGGTGACCAGCACCGCCGGAATATCGTGCAGCGCCGGATCGGCGCGCACGCGCTCGACAAATTCGAACCCCGTCATGCCCGGCATTTCGACGTCGACGAGGAACAGCGCGTAGCGCCGGCGCCGGGCAATTTCGAGCGCGTCTTCAGCCGACACCGCAAGATCGACCTCATAACCCGCTGATTCCAGGATGCTTTGTTCGAGCATTCGCGTCGTCAGCGAATCGTCGACCACCAGCACCGGATGGCGCACCGCGGCCGGCTCGGGCTCGGCCGGCGTCTGCCGCCGCGCCGCCTCGACCAGCCCGTCCGGGCTTAGCACGAGCTGAGGGTTGCCCTCGGCGTCGAGTGCGGCACCCTCTATGAAACTTTTGGTCGGCGCGAGCTCCGGCAGCGGCCGCACGACGGTGCGCGCGGCGCCGTGCAGCCGGTCGACCCCGATCGCCGCAAGGCCCGTCGAGGCGGCGATGATGACGGCCGGCCATTTGCGCCCCGCCGGCAGCCGCCCGCGCTCGTCGAGGGCTTGCGCGAGAAAGAGAAACGGAATCGCCTGCGCCTCGTGCAGCACCGATGCTCCGGCGGCCCCCCGCGATACGGCATCCGGCCCCAGCAACGTCGCAGCCCGCACGGCATCGAGCGGAATACTCGCCACAATCCCCGCCGCCTCGACGATCAGCGCCTCGATCGACGCCAGCGACAGCGGCACCGCCAGCTCAAAGCCGGTGCCTCTGCCCGGCTCGGTCGCCACCTCGATCGTCCCGCCAAGCCGCTCGACCGCGACGCGGACGACGTCGAGCCCGACACCGCGTCCGGCAACCTCGCTGATCGCAGCCGCAGTGGTGATCCCGCCGCGCAACAACAGGTGGACAAGCTCGCGCGCGTCGAGCCGATCAACGGCCGCGACCGTCATCCCGCGCCGCAGCGCCGCCCGCCGCACCCCGTCGATGTCGATCCCGCGCCCGTCGTCGCGGCAAGCGAAGACGATCCGGCTGCCGCGCCGCGAGATGTCGAGCGCAATCCGGCCCGCTTCCGGCTTGCCGGCAATGCGCCGCTCGGCCGGGCTCTCGATGCCGTGCGCAACGGCGTTGCGCACCAGTTGCACCAGCGCGCCTTGGGCGGTGGCCAGGACATCGGCGTCGAGCCGGATATCGCCGCCGCGCGCGTCGAACGCAATCTCCTTCGCCAACGCCCGGGCGGTGTCGCGAGCGGTGCGTTCGAGCCCGGTGAACAGGGTCCCGGCGCCGACCAGGCGCATCTGCTCGGCCGCTTCGCGCGATTGACGCAATTCGCTGTCGATCTGGTCGATCGCGACGCCGAGTTGGCGCTCGATGTTGCCGACGCTGCGGCGCAAATCGTCGGCCAGGCCATAGGTCTTTTCCGCGCCGGCGAGGTGTTGGGCGGCGCCGGCCACACGCCGCGGCATGAGCTGCTCGGCGACAAGGTCGGCAAGGCGCTGCACCTGTTCGACCGAGCGCAGGGTCGCGCGCAATCCGCCGAGGAGCGCATGCGTCTGCGCGATCCCTTCGAGCAGGGCATCCATCTCGGCGATCTCGGCGCGGACCGTGCGGATGGCATCGTCGCCGACGGGCCGGCTCGGCACGGCGGGCTCGGATCGATCGGGCGCCGCGGGCTCGGCCTGTCCCGGCGTCTCCAGCGCGCCGACCCGGCCGGCAATCGCATCGAGCTGCCGCAACACCGCGTCGATGCTGTCGCGCGGCAGGTTGCCGGCCGCTTCGCGAAACGGCGACAGCGCGTCCTCGATCGCGTGCGCGCCGTCGGCGATCTCCGCCTGCTTGACGACGCGGGCCGCGCCTTTGAGGGTGTGAGCGAGACGCAGCAAAACCCCGACTTGTTCCGCGCTCTTGCCCTTCTCCAGCTCGAGAACGGCCGACCCGAAGCGGTCGAGAATTTCGCGGGCTTCGAGCCGGAAATATTTGTACGGGTCGGCTGCCATGCCTACGCCGCGGCAGCCTGCGGCCGGATGATGCGCGCGAGATCGGTCGACAGATGCGCCAACTCGGAGGCGGTTTGCAACGTCTGCCCGGCGCTCACCTCGGTCTCCTGCGAGGCCTGCGCGACGTTGGCGACGGCGATGTTTACCTGTTCGACGGCGGTGCTCTGCTGCTTGGTCGACAGCTCGATCTCCCGCGCCGCATCCGTCGTCGTGATCACCAGCTCGGCAATCTGGCGGAAACCAGAGGCCACGTCACCGAATTGCTGGGAGCCGGCATCGACGGCTTTCGATCCCGTCTCCGTCGCCATCACGGTGGTGTTGACGGCGCTTCTGACATCGTCGATCAGCGCGCGGATCTCCTTGGTCGAGCCCCCGACCCGGTCAGCCAGCTTGCGGATTTCGTCGGCCACGATGGCAAAGCGCTTGCCGCCCTCGCCGGCACCGGCGGCTTCGATGGTGGCGTTGATCGCCAGGATGTTGGTCTGCTCGGCCAGCTCCGAGACGATCTCGAGCACCGCGCCGATCTGCTGCGATTTCTGTCCCAGCTCGAGCATGTGGGCGACGATCTGGTCGACCTGGCGGCGAATGCCGCCGATCGCCTGCTGGGCGAGGTCGACCGCGCCCTGGCCCGAGCGCGCGCCGCCGGCGGTCTGCTCGGCGATCTGGGCGACGCGCTGGGCGCTTTCGGCGATCTGGCGCGAGGTGACGAGCAGCTCGGTGATCGTCGTCGTGATCTCGTTCATCGCCGTCGCCTGCTCGCGCAGCCCCGTCGCCTGCTGGTTCGCCGCGGCCTGAAGCTCGGACGCCGAACTGAGCACATGCCCGACCGAGGCGCCGATCTGCCGGGTCAATATCCGGGTGATCAGCCAGCCGATCAGGGCCACGACGACCACCCCTGCAAGGCCGCCCCACAGAACGATCGCCATCGCCCACTGGGCGCTCGATTTGGTATCGGCCGCGCGCTGCTTGATGAGCTCGGCTTCCTGTTGATCGAGCTGATCGATAACGGCGCGGATCTGATCCATCGCCGCCTTTCCCTCGCTATTCGCGACGACGCGCGCAGCCGCGTCGACGCCCTCGTTTCGGCGCGCTTCGATGACTTTCTTGGAATTCGCCAGCTTGGCGGCAATCGCGGGCTGCATCGCCGCCAGCCTGCTTTGCTGTGCGGGGTTGCCGGCGATCAGCGCGGCAGCCTTGTCGGCATGGGCTTTGAGTTCCCTGAGCGCCGATTCGTAAGGTTCCAGAAAGGCGTCGTTACCGGTAAGGGCATAGCCGCGCGAGCCGGTCTCGATATCGACAAGATCGGAAAACAAATCGGCAAACGCGGCCTGCACGGTATAGCTGTGGATCAGCAATTCGTCGTTCTCGACGAAGACGTTGGTGGTTCGATACGCCACCGCCGCGATCGCCAGCAATGTCAGCGCCGCCAGCCCGTAGCCTGCGGCCAGTCTCTTTGCGAAGGTCCAATTGGCGAACATTATTCGAGGTCCCCTGGGAGGTTCGCGGGCAGCTGCCGCCTTACCGCACCGATGACCGAGGAAAGATGGACGATCGGGCGCACCCCGTCGGGGGTGCGGGCAAAATCGCGGATGTTCTGGTGCGTCGGCTCATCCCCCCGATGCGGAACGATTGCCGCGCACGGGATGCGCAAATGGCCTTCCTGCGCGGCGAAGGCGAACGCCACCGGTGCTTCCGCGGCCATCGCCAGCCAGCGCGCCGTCTCGGCCGGGGTATCGCCGAGCAGGACGTGCAGGTCGTAGACCGGCACGATGGCGCCGCGAAATCCGGCGATACCCAACAGGGCGGAAGCGCGGCGCGGAAGCGGCGTTATCTTGCGGTCGGCGAATAGCCCGGCGATCTCCGAGAGGCGCAAGGCGTAAGGCTCCGTCCCCACCCGGATCGCGAGCAAATCCTCGCTCGGTGGCGGGTCGGGCGGATGCGCCTCGGCAAAACTCCGGTCGAACGCGCCGCGCAGCGTTGCCGCCAAATCGGCGGCTCGAGGGCTTTCCCTGCTCATGGTTCGCCACCGCAGTCGCGCAACGCCGATGCGCACAACGCCACCAAGGCGTCGCGGTTGAAACCGCCGCCGAACAGCAGCAGCCGCGACGGATCCTCATGCTTGAGCAGGACCAGTGCCTGAGCGAGCTCGCGCTGCCCCGTCTCGCGGTCGCCGGCCCGGCGTGCCAGCAGACCGAGATGCAGTCGCGGCATCGCAAAGCTCAGGTCGAGGGAGGTCGCCGCCCGGTCGTACTCGGCCGCCTCGGCATGGTCTCCGGCGCTTTCGCGGCACAGCGCCAAGACGTAATGGGCGGCGGCGTTCGATCCGTCGATGGCGAGAAGCCGGCGACAGGCTTCCTCGGCAGCCGGCAGCCGGCGGCCGTGGGCAAGCAGTATCGCTTCGAGGAGCAAGATGTCAGGGTCACGCGAGGATGCGGGCACCAGCAGGCGCAGCAAATCCAGCGCTTCGGCAAACCGCTCGAGACGGAGCAGGTCAAAGACCCCCGCGAGGGACATTGCCTGCGGCCCGGCATTTCGGCCCCCGGGCGGGCTTTGCGCCGCGGCCAGGGCGGCGATGCGGTCGCTCGCCTGGCGGATCGCGTCGAACCACGCGTCTCCGGCGGCATCGGTCCAGCCGTTTGCCGCGACGGCATCGCCGGAAGGCGGGCAAGGACCGGCAACCTTCCGCGACCCCTCTTCAAGCTGGTAATAAAACGTGCCGTGCGTATGGCGAAGCTGAAAGGCGCCCGATATGCCACGCAGGGTTTCCGCGTGTCCGAGAAACAGATAACCGCCCGGCCGCAGCGCCCGGGCGAAACGCGCGATCAGGGCGCGCGCCGGCTCCGGCGCGAAATAGATGAGGACATTGCGGCAAAAGACGATATCGAAACTGTCGGATTGCCATAATTCGGCGTCGTCGACGGCGAGATTGCGCTCCTCGAAGCGAACCGCCGCCTGGATCGCCGGGTCGAGGGCCAGCTGCCGCCCCGCGGGTCGGAACCACTTCTTTTCCACCGCCGCCGGCGTCTCGCGCAGCGCCCAGGCCGAGTAGCGGGCACGCGCAGCCTTTTCCAACGCGGCGGGGTTGATATCGACGGCCCGGATCGCCGTGCTCCAGCTCGGATCGGCAATCGTTTCCCGCGCGGTGATCGCCAGCGAGTACGCCTCCTCACCCGAGGCGCAGCCTGCCGACAGCAGGCGCAGGGTGCGCGACGCACCGTTTGCCGCCATCCGCTCCGGCAAGACAATTTCGGCGAGCGCGCGGAACTGCTCGCTATTGCGGAAGAAATAGGTCTCGCCCACGGTCAATTCGCACGCCAGCGCCGCCATTTCCGCCCGGCCGGGTCTGGTGTCGAGGCCTTGCAGATAGGCGGCCGCCGTCTCTCCGACCTGGCCGAGCCGCCGATGCAGGACCTGGCGCAGAAACCCGTCCTTTGTCTCCTCGAACTGGAGCCCGAGGCGGCGGATCAGGATGGCCCGGAACCGCTCGATATCGCCCGTGCGCGCATCGTCGGCCGTGCACGGCGTAGTCATGGGGCCGAGCCCGTCGCATTTGGACCTGCAAGCGCGGTCTCGGGAACGAGGCGGCCGGCCTCCAGACGCAGAAGGAATTCGCCGTCGAGAATGCCTATCGCGCTCACGACATCCCCTGCCGCGCCGTGCAGCAGCGGAGGAAGGCCCTCCAGCAAATCGGGCTCGATCGCGCGGACGCCGAGCACGTCGTCGACCGCCAGCGCAACCAGGCGCCCGCCGGCATCGATTGCCACCAGACGCCGCCGCATCATCGGCGCTTCGCCGAACAGCGCGCCGGCATCGACCACCGGCGCCGGCGCGCCGCGAATAATCGACACGCCGCCGATGAAACCGCCTGCCTCAGCGAGTTGCTCGAGCGGCAGCGCCCGCATCGTCTCGACCACACACGAAAGCGGCAGCGCCAATAGCCGCATCCCGGCGCGACACAAGAACCATTGCTGCGGATCGGCACTCGTCGCGCCCACCGCCATCCATCGCCCCCAAGCCCCGAATCCGGCTTAACCCAACGTCAAATACTCCGGGCGAAAGATCATATGCGTCGTCACTACTGTCAATTGTAATTTTATACATAAAACAATCTATCATTGCCCATTGGATTGCGCCGCGGCGAGAGGCTTGGCTCCCCGGCCAGCCGCCGATGACGGCGCCATTATCATGGTAAACGTCGCTCGCCGGATTATCGGGCGAAAGCCGCGGACAACGGCTGCTATCCGCCCCGGTGCTCCAAGCGATGGTACAGCCAGCCGCCGACCGCGCCGAGCACCAGCCAGAACAGCGCCGCGATCGCCAGCGAGGCGACGACGAATCGCGCCGCCAGCTCAGGCGGCACGGGGGCGCCCTGCCCGGCACCCTCCGGCGCACCGACGATGTGCGGCGCCAGCAGCAGCGCCACGCCCGCCGCGCGGTAGACCACTCCGGGGCGGAAGACGATCAGCCCGAGTCCCAGCGCGGTGCAGAGCGCGGTGGCGATCCACCAAACCTGGCGCTGGACGAGATCCGCCGCCGCCATTCCGGGCAATTCGGGTGCCAGCCCGAGCGACGGGGCCAGGGTAAAGACGGCAAACCCGGCGATCCCCCACAACAGGCCGCGGCGCGCATCGGTCCGGTAGCCGTGCTGGCCGGCCAGTGCCACTCCCCCTGCCAGCAGCAGGGCAAACCCGACCCCGGCCACGATATCGGCCAGCAAGGTATAAGCGGCGCGCTCGAAGCCGGGCGCCGGCTCCCATTCGGTCGCCTCGGGCGCCCCGCCATGCTCGTGAACGTGCGCCTTTTCGGCCTGCGCCTCGTAAATTTCGGCGCGCTCGATCAGCGGAAAAATCTTGATGCGCTGGGCGGCGAAGACCGCCACCGCCGCGATCAGGCCGGCAACCAGCGCGGTCAGGAATACGCGCTGGAACATGGCCGGCCTTTCGGCTCAGTGGCAGGGAAAGGCGAAACTGTGGCGCGTATCGTGCGCCGCGTTGTGGATCGTTGTCGGATGGGCGAAGCCGACCCCATAGATGAACAGCAACCCGAGTGCCATCGCCACCAGCGCCGGAAGCGCGGCGGTGCGCGACAGCGCCGCCGGTCGCAGATGAGAAACCGAACTGATCATCGCCGATCCTATTCCCGATCCATTCCAGGAAATCTAGGGAAGCGACCGGTGCGGGTCAACGACTAGCCGCGGCCGCCGGGGGGTGACAGGCCCGGCCGGCTGCCGCTACAGACCGGCCCATGCTCCGCCGTATCGGCCGCATCCTGGCATTTTCCGTTGCCGCGTTCCTGATCGGATCGGTGCTCCTGGTCGCGCTTTTTCGCGAGGTGGCGCCGCCGGCGACGCCGCTGATGTTGCTGCGCCGCATCGAGGGCTACGGGATCGTCAGGAAATGGCGCCCCCTCGACGAGATTTCGCCGCATCTCGTGCGCGCGGTAATGGCCAGCGAGGACGCGAGATTCTGCCGGCATCGCGGCTTCGACTGGGACGCGATCGGCGAGGCCTGGCGCCGTTACCGGCGCGGCACCGGCCGGCTGCGCGGTGCCAGCACGATCTCGATGCAAACGGCAAAGAATGTCTTCCTGCGGCCCGGCCGCGATTGGGTGCGCAAGGTGCTCGAAGCCTATTTCACGGCGCTGATCGAGCTGGCATGGGGCAAGCAGCGGATCATCGAGATCTATCTCAACGTCGTCGAATGGGGACCCGGCATCTATGGCGCCGAGGCCGCCGCCCGGTTTCATTTCCACAAGAGCGTGGCGGCGCTCAGCGGCGCGTCTCGCCGCGGTGCTGCCCGACCCGCTCGGCTGGTCGGCAGCGCGGCCCAGCCATTATGTGCGCGAGCGCGCCGCGTCGATCCGGGCGCGGATGCCGGACGTGCCCACAGACACCGCGGCGTGCCGGTTTCTCGATGGAAGGTAGCCCGTCAGACCCGGTATCGGCTCGATCCGCCACTATCGGCGGCGATGTGCTCCGTTGCGCCGGTGCGGGCCGGTGCGGATCGCCGTAGCAGCCGCCGGAACGGTCACGCGCATCTCTCGTTTGCCGCAATACCAGCGCGTCATCGCGCTCAATTTGAAAGGCTTACGTCCGATGCATCCAACCCATCCGACCGCCCTTGTGCTTCCGCTCA